>JBMFNL010000004.1:0-75939 GCA_049970175.1 Chloroflexia bacterium | reverse complement strand
GCACCTCCGTTTTTTCGTCTATGATACCATATCATTGTAGAATCGAAAAGCCCTGAAAAATGGCGCGCACCCTTGCCTGATTTGTCCTCTGGTATTATAATGCCCCTGCCTGCTCGGAATTCGACCGAGGAGCCCATATGCGTAAGATCGCCGTCGTCAACTTCAAGGGGGGCACCGGAAAGACCACCACCGTGGTGAACCTGGGGGACGGCCTGGCCCGGCGCGGCCGGCGGGTCCTGCTCGTGGATGTGGACGCCCAGGGAGGACTGGCCCTCTCCCTGGGCCCAACCCCAGAAAAGACGCTCTCCGACGTCCTCACCGGCCAGGTGTCCATCCAGGAGGCCATCGTGCCAACGCGACCTCATCTGGACCTCCTCCCCAGCGATAACTCCCTCCTCCAAGCCCAGCGGACGGTGGCTAATTATGTCAATTGGGTGGACATCCTGGCCGCCACGCTCCGGCCGGTCGAAGAACGGTACGACTTTATCCTCCTCGACTGCGCCGCCTCCCTCACCCTGCTCAATGTGAGCGCGTTGGCGTATGCCACCGAGATCTTGATCCCCACCCAGGTCGAATACCTCTCCCTGATGGGGTTGAACCAGGTGCTGGAGAACCTGGCCCGGGTGCGCTACCCGAATCGCCCCCGCCAGGAGGTTCGGGACCTGGGCATCTCGCTCATCCTCCCGACCATGTACGACGTGCGCAAACGCCAATCCCGCCAACTGCTGGCCGAACTGCGCCAGGCCTACGGACGGCACGTGGCCTATCCGATTCGCACCAACGTCCGGCTCTCCGAGGCCCCGGCCCGCCGGCAGACCATCTTCGAGTATGCCCCCGACAGCCCGGGCGCCTTTGACTACAACCGCCTGGTGGACCTGGTGCTCCAGGAGACGCTCCTGGCCGGCGAAGAGCCGATCGGACTCGGGCGGACTTTCCAGGTCGGACAACGGGGGGAAGGAAAAGAAGCGGGCCTCGAGACCGTCCCGGAAAGCGTGGAAGAAGTTCCCATCGTCTCCCCGGTCATCGCCCCGATTCCGTCCGAGGAAGCCTCCCGGCCTTCCCCGGCAGCCGCGCCGCTCTGTCCCTACTGCGGCTCCGCCCTGATGACCCTGACCGTGGCCGGCTATCGGGTCTACCAGTGCGAACGCTGCGGCTACCAGAAGCAGGTTCTGCTGCGGGATCTGCGGACCTGAGGGGGCAGTTTCCGGTCCACGGGTTTCCCGGCCGGATATGCGGCTCGGGTTACCGGCCCTCCACCGGCAGGCCGGCCGCCTTCCAGGCCGCCAGTCCTCCTCGCAGGGCCGCCACCCGGTAAATACCCAGGTTCCGGGCCTCCAGCGCCGCCCGGGCGCTGAGTTGCTCGTTCGCTCAGGTGCAATAGAAGACGATCAGACGGTCTCTCGGCAGTTCGGCAGCGCGTCGGGCGAGTTCTTCCAGCGGCAGGGAGAGCGCCCCGACGATATGCTCCTGTTCATACTCGTTTCGGCCGCGCACATCCACCACGACGATGGACTCCCCGGCCTGGAGACGTTCCCAGAGTTCCTGGGCCTGGATACGCGGGATTTCGGCCGGAGAAGACATCGTCGGCGAAGGGGTCGGCCGGGCAGTTGGAGGCCGGGTGGGCGGAGGGATGAACCCCACCTCGGCTTCCCGACAACCGGCCAGAAGGACGAAGCCAAGAAGGACGACGGCCCACCAGCGCTTCACCATATCTTCACCTCCGGCAACGCGAAGTTTACTCACCGGGAGCAAGCGATAATTCGTCGCCCGCCCGTACCCGATGGAGCAGGGAGGGAGGGCCTTCCAGGAAATAACGCGCCGGCCGGCGGGGGGCGTACCAGGGCCGCCAGGGCCGGGCCAGAGCCTGATCCACCACCCGGTACCGGCCGTCCAGCCAGACGACGGCGATCGGGAAAAAGACAAAGAACATATGAATCGCCGCATCCAGCCGGCTTTCCTGCGGCAGGATGAACAGATAGACCTCATCCTCGCCGAGAGGGCGGCGGAACATCAGCCCCCGAAAGCGGCGCAGGACGGTATCGCAGCGCACGACCCGGCGCGCCAGGACCTGCCCGGTCGTCCGGTTATATACGACCTCCGGCATCCCGTCTCCTTGCAGGCGGTCGGGCCATCCTACTCCGGCGTGAAACGATAGACCCGATCGCCTTCCCGCGCCCGTTCCTCCACCTTCAAGCCGATTTCCTGGCCGGGCAGGCCTTCCTGGACCGGGCGGTGTTCGATCTCCATGGAGGAGACCCGTTGTTCAAAGTCGGTGGTGTGCCCCAGGATGTGAATCCAGTCACCCACCCGGAGCCGGCCGGAAAGGCGCACCGCCGCCACCTCGATTCGTCCGAAATAGTGGGTGACCACGCCGACGAGTTCCTCACCCATCTGGGCCTCCTTTCGGTGGAGCAGGAAGAGCCCCCGGCCCTCCTGCTCAACCCGAATTCCCGCGCCTACATCGAAACCGTAACGGAAGCCGATCACCGGCCGGCCGGTCCCGGGCAACCCGACCGGGCCAGGTACTCCTCGACCAGGGCCTCTTCCTCGGCCCGGCTGTGCACCCGACCGTCCAATCGGGCATCGAGCAGGGCACCCAGAATCTCCTTGTAGAGCGGCCCGGGCGGAAGCCCGCGGGCCCGGAGGTCGTTTCCGCTCAAGGCCGGCCGGACAAAGCGCAGCCGTTCCAGGTAAATATCTACCGCCTGGACCACCCGGGCCTCATCCCGCTCGGCGATGCGCAGCACGTTCAGCGCCGCCGTCGAGAAGGGGTGCAGCAGGTGGTAGATGCGGCTGGGGGACAGTTCCGAACGCAGGGCCGGCAGGGCCTCTTCCCGCAGTTGCCGGACCTCGCGCAACACCTGGCTCACGCGGGCCCGGAAACGGTAACGGGCGATCACGACCTCGACCTCGCGGGCCGGGAGGTCATAGGCAAGGAGCGCCAGGTAGAGGGAAGGGCGTTCAGACGGCGGGAAACGCTCCCGTACCTCCCGGAAGCGCTCCGCCAGGGAGGCATTCCAGTTCCGGCGCGGGAAGAGCCTTTCCAGGATGCCCAAGTCATCCAGCCGGGCCAGAGCCTTTTCCGGCTCCTCTTCCTCCAGAATCAACCAGAGTTCATGGCGAATACGCTCCCCGGTGGTGCGCTCGAGGAGGCCCTGGTGGACGGCATCGTGCAGGAGGAGCATCGTCCGCGGCTCGATGGCAAAGCCCAGCCGCTGTTCCAACCGTACCGCCCGCAGGATGCGCGTCGGATCCTCGATGAAACTCAAATTGTGCAGGACGCGCACGAGTCTCCGCTCCAGGTCGCGCTTCCCACCGTAAAAGTCAAAGAGCCGGCCGTAGTGTCCTCCGCTCAGGCCGATGGCCAGCGTATTGATGGTGAAATCGCGGCGGTAGAGGTCGTGGCGCAGCGAACTGAACTCGACCGTGGGCAGGGCCGTGGGTTGCTCGTAGAACTCGGTGCGGGCCGTGACAAAGTCCAGGTGGGGCGGCAGGTCCGACCCCACCCCTTCGAGAATCCATTTGGCCGTGCCGAAGCGGCGGTGGCTGCGCACCCGTCCACCACACCGCCGGGCCAGTTCCCGGGCCAGGATGATGGCGTCGCCCTCCACCACCAGGTCCAGATCGAGGTTGGGCAGGCCTAGGAGGAGGTCCCGAACAAAGCCGCCGACCACGTAGAGGGCAAAGCCCACCTCCTCGGCCACCCGGCCGGCCTGACGGAGCAATTCCCACAAGGGAGCCGGCAGGCGTTCCTGCAGCCGGCCGGCCCAGTCCCCCGGCAGGCCCTCCTCCCGCGGCCGCACCTCCGGCCACAACTTCAATAGGTCGGTTCGGCTGATGAGCCCCAGGAGTTTTCGCTCCTCATCCACCACCAGCAGCCGGCCGACGTCGTGCTCCACCATGGTCTGGCGGACCTTTTCCACCGGCATATCCGGCGGGATGGTCACCGGCCCCTTCCACATATAGGTGGAGACGGGGGCCCCCTCCAGCCCGTGCCGGAGGGCCCGATCCAGGTCGCGGCGGGTGAGCAGGCCCAGGAGGTGACCCTCCCGGTCCACCACCGGCAGGCTGCCGTGTCCGTAGCGGGCCATCACCTCGCCGGCCTCTTGAAGCGTCGTCTCCGGGGAAATGGTATGCAGCCGGGTGGTCATAATTTCGCCGGCCGTGCGCATGGGCGCGACCAGTTCCTCCAGCACCTGGCGCAGTTCCTCCCGAACCTCGGCGGCCCGCCGGCCGGGCAGGAAGGCGGCCGCCGCATGGGCATGCCCTCCGCCGCCGAAGCGGGCCATCACCTCGCTGGCCGAGACGGCCTCGCCGCTGGAACGGGCCACCACCTGCACCATCCCGCCCATCTGCACCACCAGGAACAGGGCGGCCGGATCGTAGAGGTCCATCAGGCGATGGGCCAGGGTGGAGATCTCCTCCACGTAACCACGGGACTCGGCCCAGGCCACCACCACCGGCCAGCCGTGAATCTCATACACCTGGGAGGTGTTCACCAACTGGTTATAGACCCGCAACTGGTCCTCGCGCAGCGGCCGGTTGAGGAATTCGTTGAGGATGTAGAGGTTGGCCCCCTGTTCCAGGAGCCAGGCCGCGCAGCGCAGGTCTTCGGAGGTCGTGCCCGGGTAGGAAAGGGAGCCGGTATCCTCGTAGATGCCCAGGAGGAGCAGGGTGGCTTCGAGCGGGGCCAGGACTTTGCCCCGCTCCATCAGGCGCATCCCCAGGAGCGTCGCCGTGGCCCCGACGTTTCCGCCGGTGTAACGCTCGTTCTCTCCCAGCGGCCGGCTCGGTGGGTGATGGTCAAAGATCTCCACCGGAGGGGAAAAAGGCCCCAGGGGAATGGACAGGGCCGGCACCTGTTGCGTATCCACCAAAATCAGGCGCGTAACCGGCTCCCGGGGCAGTTCATCGGCCCGCAAAAAGGAAACGCTCCCCCGATAGAGCGCGAGAAAATCGCGCACGTTGCGGTTGAGGCGTTGCGGCAGCACCGGCAGCGCCCCCGGAAAGAGGTAGGCGGCGGCCAGGAGCGAGGCCAGGGCATCGAAATCGGCGTTGCTGTGGGTCAGGATGAGTTCCATGGTTGTGTTTCGTGTTGCGTGTTACGTGCTATCAGAGCCGGGTTTGGCGCGGCGGGGGCGGTGGAGGTCGTCGGTATCCAGGAGGATGGTGACCGGGCCGTCGTTATGGATTTCGACCTCCATCATGGCCCCGAAGATGCCGGATCGGGTGGGGACGCCGGCCTCCCGGAGGGCCTGGCAGAAGCGTTCCACCAGCGGTTCGGCCACTTCCGGCCGGGCGGCCTGGGAGAAGGAGGGCCGGCGGCCGCGGCGGCAATCGGCATAGAGGGTGAACTGGGAAACGACCAGGGCCTCCCCGCCGACCTCCAGGATGGAGCGGTTGAAGAGGCCGGATGCGTCGCGAAAGATGCGCAAGGCGGCCGTCTTACGGGCCAGTTCCTCGGCCTCGGCCTCGCCGTCGCCCTCACCTATGCCGAGGAGGATGCACAGGCCGGGGCCGATGGAGGCCACCTCGCGTCCTTCCACCGTTACGGAAGCGCGGGTAACGCGCTGGATGACGGCGCGCATATCTTCCACCCTGTAGCCGGATACGCCTCGCCGGCTTGGTTCGCATTGTACTACACCCCGTCCGGATGTGCAACAGCGTGGTGGGAGGACAATCAGCCGGACGAACGACGGGCATTTGCATCCCCAACGCGAATCGTGTACAATAGGGCCAGTGCCGGCTTGTATTTATGGTCGCCCAGGAGGCCGCTATGTTCGATGTTCAGGAACTGGAACGGATTCGCCGGGCCCGTCAGGAGTGGGAAGAAAAGTGTCTGAAGCCGCACCTGGAGCGGGTCCCCGAACGGCGCGAACGGTTCATCACCACCTCCGGTGCCGAGGTCGGCCGGCTCTATACGCCCGAGGACATCGCCGACATCGACTACCTGGAGGAGATCGGCTTCCCCGGCCAGTATCCCTACACCCGGGGCATCTACCCCACCATGCACCGCGGCCGGCTCTGGACCATGCGCCAGTTCTCCGGCTTCGGCAACGCCGAACAGACCAACCAGCGCTACAAATACCTCCTTTCCCAGGGTCAGACCGGCCTGTCGGTCGCCTTCGATACCCCCACCCTCTACGGCCGCGATACCGACGACCCCCTCTGCGCCGGCGAGTTCGGCAAGTGCGGCGTGGCCGTCTCCTCCCTGGCCGATATGGAGGTCCTCTTCGACGGCATCCCTCAGGACGAGATCACCACCAGCATGACGATCAACTCGCCGGCCGCCGTCCTCTGGGCCATGTACATCGTCGCCGCCGAGAAAAAGGGGATTCCCATGGAAAAACTGGGCGGGACGATTCAGAACGATATCCTCAAGGAGTACCACGCCCAGAACGAATATATCTTTCCTCCCGAACCCTCGCTGCGCCTGGTGGTGGATACGTTCGAGTTTGGAAGCAAATATTTGCCGAAATGGAACACCATCTCCATCTCCGGCTACCACATCCGCGAGGCGGGAGCCACGGCGGTGCAGGAACTGGCCTTTACCCTGGCCGACGGCCTGACCTATGTCCAGGCCGCCCTGAAGCGCGGGCTGAAGATCGACGACTTTGCCCCTCGCCTCTCCTTCTTCTTCAACGCCCACAACGACTTTTTCGAGGAAATCGCCAAATACCGGGCCGCCCGACGGATCTGGGCGCGGGAGATGCGGAAACTCGGAGCCCAGGACCCCCGCTCCTGGCTCCTGCGCTTCCACACCCAGACGGCCGGCTGTTCCCTCACCGCCCAGCAGCCGGAGAACAACGTCATCCGGGTCACCATCCAGGCCCTGGCCGCCGTCCTGGGCGGAACGCAGTCGTTGCACACCAACTCCCTGGACGAAGCCTGGGCCCTGCCCTCGGAGAAGGCGGTGACGATCGCCCTGCGCACCCAGCAGATCATCGCCCATGAAAGCGGCGTGGCCAACACCATTGACCCGCTGGCCGGCAGTTACTATGTGGAGTGGCTGACCCGGCGGATGGAGGAACAGTGTTACGACTACTTCCGGCGCATCGAAGAACTCGGCGGCGTGATCGCCGGAATCGAGGAAGGCTTTTTCGTCCGGGAAATCGCCGAAAGCGCCTACCGCTACCAGAAGGAGATCGAGGAAAAGGAGCGCATCATCGTTGGGGTCAACGAGTATGTGATGCCGGAGAAATTGGAGATTCCCCTCCTGCGCGTGGACGAGGAGGCCGAGCGCCGTCACCTGGAGCGGCTGCACCGGGTGCGCCGGGAGCGGGACAATGTCCGGGTGGGCGAGACGCTCTCCGCCCTGGAGCGGGCCGCCCGGGGCACGGAGAACCTGATGCCCTATATCCTGGAAGCCGTGCGGGCCTATGCCACCCTGGGCGAAATCTGCGGCGTTCTGCGCCAGGTCTTTGGAGTCTACCGGGGGGTAACGGGCATCTAGCCCGAGGGGTGGTGCGGTGATCTTCAAGGACATTGTCCTGCGGTGCGTAGACTGCGGCCGGGAATTCGTCTTCACCGCCGGCGAGCAGGCCTTTTACGCCGACAAGGGCCTTTTGAACGAGCCCCGGCGCTGCCCGGAGTGCCGCAGCCGGCGCCGCCAGGAACGCGATCAGCCGATCGAATACCCGATCATCTGCGCCGCCTGCGGGCGCGAGGCCACCGTGCCCTTTGTACCGAGCGAGGACCGCCCGGTCTATTGCGAGGAGTGCTACCGCCGGCTCCGGGCTCGGGGGGAGGAAAACGGCGAGGCCAGGGCAGAGAGCAGAGGGCGAAGGGTAGGGAGAGAGGGGGTAGGGGGTCAGGGCTGAGGGTGGAAACAGGTATGCAGAGGAGGGATGCCCCCCGTTCTCGCCCAGGTCTACACTCGGCGCAGGAAAGAGCCCAGGAGCAGCAGGGCCAGGACGAACAGGGCGAACAGGGCCAGGCCGGCCGCCACCCATCCCCAGACGCTCCCGGCAGGCAGCAGGACCGCCAGGAGAAGGGCCAGGGCGACGGCCAGGCCGGCCGCCAGGACGCTCAGCACCAGCCGGTTGGCCATCCGCTCCAGCCGGCGCATCGGCTTCTGCCAGTTGCGCATCTCCACGCCGATCTGCCAGTCCCCTTCCTCCAGCATCCGGAGGAGGCGCGTGGCCTCCTCCGGAAAATCCGCCAGCGCCTCCAGCCAGGACCGGCCGGCCCGAAGAAGCCGCTCCCCCCGCGCCGTCCAGACGTGCCGGGCGGCGACGGCCTCGCGGAGCGGCTCCGCCATCTCCTGAAGTAGGTAGACCTGGGGCACCAGGCGGCGTCCGATCTCCTCTACGCCCCGCAGGGTCAGCAGGAGCAGGAGCATCTCCTCCGGCAGGACCAGGACGCCCCGGCCGGCCAGCGCCAGAAGGTCGCGGGCGATCTCCTCAAAACGCACCTCGGCCGGCGAGATGTCCTGATAGCGGTCGAGCATGTGTCGCACCGCCTGGCGGACCGGCCCGGCCGGCCGGCCCTTTTCCAGAAGTCCCAGGGCGGCCGCCGCCTCCAGGATTTCCCACTCCTCTCCCCGGAAGAAACCTTCCAGGAGATTCAGGAGGGAACGGCGGACGGCGCCGTCCAGCCGGCCCACCGGGGCCAGGGCGATATAGACGGGCCGGCCGTCCCGCTGCACCAGGAAATCCCCCGCCTCGGGCAGCGCCGGGTAAAAGCCGTGCTCGAAGACGGCCCGGCCGTAGAAGCGGTACAGGAGGCGAACCGGCGTCTCGGGGCCGTCCGGACAGGCGGTGCATTGAGCCTGTCGAAATGTGGCGGCCCATTCTTCCAGGGGGCCGGCCGGCCGGGCCCCGCAGGTCAGCAGGTGGACGCCGGTGCGTTCCCAATCGACGGCCGGGAAGAGGAGGGGGCCGGCCTCGCCCACCAGCCCCTGCCAGCGCTCGGCGTTGCGGCCACGCTCCCGCGCATCCTGCCTCTGGCGCACCACCTCTTCCCAGAGGGCCAGGGCCCGGCCGGCCGGCCCGCCTCCGCCCGCCGGCCGAGGCCTGTCCAGCAGCGAGGCCGCCCGGCGCAAAAAGGCCCGCTCCCGTTCCAGGGCAAGCCGGACCGCCGGGTTGGGCACGTAAACCCACACCTCCTGGCCATCCGGCCGGCGGGCGGAGTGCACCTGCTCCAGCCAGGTACACCGCCAGGGTTGCGGCGAAAATTCGCCGAAGCACGCCTCCGGCGGCCGGCCCAGTTCCTCCTCCACGACCCGGCGCACCTCCTCCCAGGGCAGGGGCGCCCCACCCTCCGGCAAGCGGTCCAGGTCCCGGCAGACCTCCGCCGGCAGGAGGTCGGACCTCCAGCGCAGGTGGCGGCCCAGGAGGATATAGGCCGGCCCCAGATCCATAAGCGCCCGACAAAGCACAGGCGGAAGGGGAGCAGGCGGCCGCCGGCGCCGGCCGATTCGCCGGGCCGCCAATTGCCGCGCCAGCGCCCCGGCCAGGCGCAGGTAACGGGGCAGGAAACGCAGGTCACCCAGAAGCGTCCACACCGCTGACCTCCCGCAGGAGACGCTCGACGGCCGGCCGGTCGGGGACGGCCTCGCTCCCCGGCCCCTGCACGCTCAGGGCGGCGGCCGCGGCGGCGAAGCGCACCGCTTCCCGCGCCTCCGCCCCCTCCGCCAGGCGCAGAAGGAAGGCGGTGGCAAAGACATCGCCCGCCCCGGTCGGGTCCACCTCGACGGCCGGGAACGCCGGAACCGCCTCCGGCCGGCCGGCCCGGAAGAGGACGGCGCCCCGCCTGCCCCGCGTCAGGACCAGGAGCGGGCAGCAGGCGGCATACGCCTGGACCAGGGCCGGCCGGGGCCGCACGTCTTCCTCGCTCAGGAAGGCCGCGCCCAGGGAGGGCAGATAGCGTTCCGCCTCGTTCCAGGGGACGAAACGCACCTGCCCGGAACGTCCCCAGTCCCGAAGCCAGCCCTGCAGGCAGGCCCCCACGAGGGAGCGGGGGAAACGTTCGGCCCAGGTGGGCGACACCTCCCCGGCCACCGGCCCCAGAAGGACCAGCGGAACCTCCTCCCAGCCGGCCGGCAGTTCCTCCGGCGGCAGGGGTTCGGCCCGCCGGAAAAGGTACTGCCGACGACGCCCGGCACGGTAACGGTTCTGGAAGGTGGTCGTGGCCGGAGACGGCCGGCACACCACCTCGACCCCGGCCCGGCGCAGCGACACCAGCCACTCATCGGCCTCGGCCGGCGAGGCCGCGGTATAGAGCGCCGCCCGGTAACCCAGACGGGCCGCCGTCAGGGCGGCGTAGAGGGCGGTCCCGCCCGGCCGGAAGGAGCCGTCCGGCTGGAGGTCGAGGGTCACGTGCCCGAGGACGAGGAAGTCGGGGGAAGTTCCCATCCGGCCGGATAGATGACCACCTTGCGGCTATCCCCTTCGCCGGTGCTCTGGGTGGTCACCTGGGGGTTATCCCGCAGGGCCAGGTGGATGATGCGCCGTTCGTAGGCCGGCATCGGCTCCAGGGTGATCGGCTGCTGGGTGCGGACGACCCGCTCGGCCATGCGGCGAGCCAGATCGCGCAGGGAGGCGTCGCGCCGTCGTCGGTAGTGCTCCACGTCCACCAGCAGGCCGGGCCAGCGATGCAACTTCCGGTTGACCAGCAGGTTGACCAGGAACTGCAGCCGGTTCAGCGTCTCGCCCCGCCGGCCGATGAGCAGCCCCGAGTCGCGCTCGTTCGTCGTGGTCACGTCCAGAATCGGCCGGGGCTCCCCCGGCTCGACGGCGTACTCCCCGATGCTCACGTGGGCCTGCAGGCCCATGTGCCGCAAAAGTTCGCTCAGCACCTCCAGGCCGACTTGCGGGGGCTCCACGCCTTCCTCGGGCGGGGCCGCCGCCCCCCGAGGGGTCACCTGGACCAGGGCCTCTTCACTTCCGGCCGGCCCGGCCCCGGGTTCCTCCAGCACCTGGATCTCGACCTCCTCCCGCGACAGCCCCAGGTGCTCCAGGGCCAGGCGAACGGCCTCCTCCACCGTTTGGGCCCGGATGGTAATGCCCTGCTTCATCGGCTTCTCCTTATGCGCTCAGCGGCTGCTGCGGCGTTTCCTCGGCGCAGGAGGCAGAGCGGGCGGCACCTCCTCCGGGCCTTCCTCCGGCTCAACGAGGCCCTCCCGGCGGGCCGCCTGCTCCTGCAGGCCCAAGGTCCGCTCCATCCAGCGGACGAACCCGCCACGGGGCCGCTCCTCCGACCTGGCCTTGGAACGCCGGGGGCGGGGCGAAACCGGACGTTCGGGCAGGAAGGGAAGCCAGTCCTTGAGGGAGCCCCAGCCGGCGGTCAGGTACTGCTGGATGATGCCCAGGAAACTCTGGATCACCCAATAGAGCACCGGGCCGGCCGGGAAGGCCCAGCCGATAAAGACGATCATGAGCGGCATCAAGAGCATGGCGTTGTTCATCGCCGCCTGCTGGGGATCGGCATCCCTGGGTGTCATCATCTTCTGCTGCAGGAGTTGCAGGACGCCGGCCAGGATGGGGAGGATGTGCCAGGGGTCGGGTTTGCCCAGGCTCTCCATCCACAGGACGGCCTGATGGGCCAGGATGCCGTGGGAAAGGCCCTCCTGGATGCTGGCCGGGATCGCCCCCAATCCCAGATGGGCTGCGCTGGCAAAGCCGACCCAGCGGCCCAGGAGGGTGCTCAGCCCCAGGGGACGGGTGAGGTTGAGGATGGCGAAATAAACCCCGAAGAAAATGGGGAACTGGAGCAGGGAGGGCAAACAGCCGGCCGCCGGGTTGATCCCGTGCTCCCGGTACAACTTCATCAGTTCCTCGTTCAGTTTCTGGCGATCTTTTTTGTACCGGCTCTGGAGTTCCCGCACTTTGGGCTGAAGTTTCTGCATCTCCCGCGTCGAGCGCAACTGGCTCGTGGTGAGCGGCAGCAGGACCACTTTGACGGCGATGGTGAACAGGAGGATGGCCAGGGCCGGGTTCTGCCCGGTGATCTGCCAGAAGAACTTGAGCGTTTCTTCCAGAGCAACGACAAAGCCGTTCCAGATGGCACCCAACGATCGAACCCTCCTGCCTTTCAGGGCACCGGGTCATACCCCCCCGGATGAAACGGATGACAGCGGGCAATTCGGCGAAGCGCCAACCAGCCTCCTTTCAGCACGCCGTACCGGGCGATCGCCTGGTAGCCGTATTCCGAACAGGAGGGAACAAAGCGGCAGGTCGGGGGCAAGACCTGCGAAACCGTCTGCTGATACAGCCGAATCAGGAAAAGCAAAACCTTACGCACCTCTATCCTCGCCGGCATTCCACAGGCCGGCCTGCTTCAGGAGCGATTCCACGGCGGCGGAGATGGCCGGAAAGTCGGCCTGCCCGATCGGAGGACGGGCCACCCAGACCAGGTCCCACCCCGGCCGAATCCGGCGATGGCACAGCCGTACCGCCTCGCGCAGCCTCCGCCGGATACGGTTGCGGACGACGGCATCGCCCAGCCGGTGGCTGACGATAAAGCCGCATCGGGTGAGGCCGAGTTCGTTGGGGAGCCCGCCCAGCACAACCAACGGGTGGACCCAGCGCCGGCCCTGCTCGCGTACCTCCTGAAAACGTTTCCTCCCGCGCAGACGGTAGCGGCGTTCCACCCCGGACTCCCGGCCACATCCTCCGGCGCATAACCCCGCGCTCGGCGCACCATGGTACGCCCCTGGACGTTTCCCGAAGCGCCTCGGGGACTTTTCGAAGCGCCCCTACTTACGCCCACGCGGCTCCTCGCTGACGGTGAGCCGCCAGCGGCCCTTCCGGGCGCGGGCTTTGAGCACCTTGCGGCCGGCCGTCGTCTTCATGCGGGCGCGAAAACCATGCTTGCGCAGACGACGCAGAACCTTGGGTTGGTATGTTCGCTTGGGCATGGTAACCCCCACAATAACACAGGGCGCAATGGATTGCGCCCCACAAAAATGCGCGGCGAACGAAGCCCTTATGCGGGCTGCAGGGCCGCCCGAGCCCGCTCCACCACCTGAGCAAAGACCTCCGGCTCCCGCACGGCCAGGTCGGCCAGCACCTTGCGGTCCAGTTCGATGCCGGCCCGATTCAGCCCACAGATGAGTTGCCCGTAGGTCGTGCCCAGTTGCCGGGCGGCGGCGTTGATGCGCGTAATCCACAGCCGCCGCATGTCACGCTTGCGCCGGCGGCGATCCCGATAGGCGTGGTGCATCGAGCGCATCACCGCCTCATGGGCCGTCTTGAAGGTGCGGTGCCGGCCGCCGCGAAAGCCTTCGGCCTGCTTGCGCACCTTGTCATGACGGCGACGAACCATCATTCCTCGTTTGACCCTCGGCAAGGCAATTCCTCCTCAATGTCCGGTGCATACGGCCCCCGTTTTCCGGACACACACCCCCTCGACGGGTTTTCCACCCCCGCCGCCCGGATACGCTCGCACAACCCAGGGGCTCGGTCTTATTTCTTCCGGGGCGACAGAAGCATCGTCAGTTCCCGACCTCCGCCGGCCGGGGACTGCTCCACCTCGGCGACATCCTCCAGCATCGTGGCCACCTGTTGCAGCACCGCTTCGGCAATGTCGCTATGGGACCATTCCCGTCCCCGAAAGCGCATGGTCACCTTGACCCGATTGCCTTCCTCCAGGAAGCGACGCGCCGCCCCCACCTTGATCTGAAGGTCATGTTCGCCGATCTTGGGCCGTAAGCGCACCTCCTTGATCTCCACCATCCGCTGGCGTTTCCGCGCCGCCCGCTCGCGCTTGGTCTGCTCGTAGCGATACTTGCCATAGTCCAGCATCCGGCAGACCGGCGGATTGGCCAGAGGATCGACTTCCACCAGGTCCATCCCCTCCTGGGCAGCCAGATTCAGCGCTTCCTGCAGCGGTTTCACCCCGATGCGCCGACCGTCCGGCCCAATCAGGAGGACCTCCGGCGCTCGAATCCGCGTGTTCACACGTAGCTTCTCGACGATTTCCACTCCTCCTTATCGCGCTACTATCGCCGATCCGGTAGACCCGGCAAGGGTACTATAGCATAAACCGCTCATTTCGTCAACCGGCGCACGCCCAGGCGTAGCCGGTGGCCCTCCACCCGGTCCTCCGCCACCGCCATCCCCGGCTCCGGCTCGCCCGGCCTCAGCACCAGGCTCAGCGTCTCCGCGGCGATGTATTCCTGCCAGGCCGCCACGGCCTCGGCCAGTTCGCCTCCGGCCTGATAGACCGTCTCGATGCGGTCGTCCAGGTTGAAGCCGGCCTCTTTGCGCAGATTCTGGATACGGCGGACCACCTCGCGCGCCAGCCCCTCGGCCCGCAGTTCCGGGGTCATCCGCGTATCCACGGCCACGGTGAGGCCCCGTTCCGAGGCCACCGCCAGCCCCTCCCGCGGTTCCTCCTGAATCAACACCTCCGCCGGCAAAAGTTCCACCTCCTCGCCGTCTACCACGAGGCGCAGCGGCAGGCCGGAACGCAGCCGTCGGACTACGGCTACGGGGTCCTGGGCGGCCAGGGCGGCCCGCACCGCCGGGAAACGCGGCCCGAAGCGCGGCCCGAGCGCCCGGTTGTCGGGCAGCACCCGATAGGTGAACAGTTCGCTTTCGTCCTCCACCCGCACCACTTCCTTGACGTTCAATTCCTCCCGGACCAGCGCCAGGAGTTCCTCGTCCAGCCCGTCCGGATACGGCCAGTGGACCAGGGCGCGGGAAAGGGGCCGGCGTACCTTCAGGCCGCGGCCGGCCCGGGCCGCATGCCCCAGGGCAGCGATCCTCCGGGCCAGGGCCATCCGCTCCAGCAAAGCCTCGTCCACCGCCGCCGGGTCCGCCTGCGGCCAATCGGTGTGGTGGACGCTTTCCGGAGCCGTCGGGTCCACCGAGCGCACCAGGTTCTGGTACATCGCCTCGGTCACAAAGGGGACAAAGGGAGCCAGCAGCCGACAGAGGGTGGTCATGACCTGGTAGAAGGTGGCGTAAGCGGCGTTCTTGTCGGCATCCTGTTCGCTCTTCCAGAATCGCCGGCGGCTGCGGCGGATGTACCAGTTGGTCAGGTCGTCTATGAAGGCCTCGATCAGGAGGGTGGCGCCGTAGGCATCATAGTCGTTCAGCCGCTCCGTCACCCCGGCCACGACCTGGCTCAGGCGGGCCAGAATCCAGCGGTCCAGTTGGGTGAGGGTCGCCGCCTCGGCCCGGCCCCGGCCGGGCGTCCAGCCGTCCACGCGGGCATACGACACCAGGAAGGTGTAGGCGTTCCAGAGGGGAAGGAGGAACTGCCGGCGCACCTCGTCGGCCTTGCCGTAGCCGAAGAGGAGGTCGGATTCCGGTTTCTGGCGGCAGTACAGCCAGCGCATCACGTCCACGCCCATCCGGTCGGCGGCCTCGTTGAACTCGATCATGTTCCCCCAGGACTTGTGCATCTCCCGGCCGTCCTCGCCCAGCAGGGTGGCGTAGCCGAAGCAGACCCGGAAGGGCGGGGATTTTTCCAGCACGGTGGCCATGGCCAGGAGGCTGTAGAACCAGTTGCGGAACTGGCCGGGGAAGGACTCGGTGATGAAATCCGCCGGATACCACCGGCGCCAGTAATCGCGGTTGGTGCGGTACTGGAGGGTGCTGAAACTGACGATGCCGGCATCCAGCCAGGGGTTGCCCACATCGGGGATGCGGGAGACCTCCGCCCCGCAGTGGGAGCAGCGGATGCGCACGGCATCCACCCAGGGACGATGGGGAGTATGGCCGGCGAACTCCTCCCAGCCGGCCACTGCCCGGGCCTCCAGTTCGTGTTCGTCGCCGATAACCTCAAAGTGGCCGCACTGCCGGCACTCCCAAATGGGCAGGGCCAGCCCCCAGTAGCGCTTCTTGCTGATCATCCAGTCGCGCATGTTGCGCAGCCAGTCCAGTTCCCGCTCCAGGCCGAACTCGGGAATCCAGCGAATCTGTCGGGTGACCTCCATCATGTCGTAGCGCAGTTCGCCCATGGAGATGAACCACTCCCCCACCAGCCGGAAGACCAGTTCGGTGCCGCAGCGCCAGCAGACCGGGTAGCGGTGGGTATAATCCTCCACCCGGTAGAGAAGGCCCTTGCCCCGGAGGTTTTCCAGAATTCTCGGCGCGCTCTCGCCGACCGGGGTCCCGCTGAGGAAACCGAAGCCCTCGAGGAAGACGCCCTCCTCGTCCAGCGGGGCGACGGCCGGCAGGCCGTACTGCCGGCCCAGGGCCAAGTCCTCCGCCCCGCAGCCGGGAGCGATGTGGACGATGCCCGTGCCCTCTGCTTCCCCGACCTCATCCCAGAGGATGACGCGGTGGGCCGAAGGCGCGCCGGAGGCTTGCGGGACCGGCAGTTCGTCGAAGGGGCCCTCATATTCCCAGCCCTCCAGGGCCGTGCCTGGCATTTCCGCCAGCACCTCGTAGGGCCCCTGAAGCATGGAGAGGGTGCCCTTGGAAAGGTAAAACACCTCTTCCCCCTGCCGGACCCGGACATAGGTCAAGGCGGGCCCCACGGCTGCGGCGACGTTGCTGGTGAGCGTCCAGGGCGTCGTGGTCCAGACCAGGAGGCTTTCGCCCGGCCGGCCGCGCAGGGGAAAGCGCAGGGTCACGCCGGGGTGGACGCGCTCCTGGTAGCCCTCGGTGACGATCTCGTGCTGGCTGATGCCGGTGGCGCAGCGGGGGCACCAGGGCATGACATCGGTGCCCTTGTAGAGCCACCCCCGCTCCCAGCAGCGCTTGAGAAAGGTCCAGATCATATAGTTGTTCTCGTTGGAGAAGGTAAAGTATGAGCCGCCCAGTTCGGGCAGGCCCAGCCGGGCCACGATCTGCTCCACCGTGTCGGTCACCGGCCCGGCCGGCCCCTGGACGGTGATGACTTCCTCGGGATTCTCCAGCAGCCGACGGCCCAGGTCGCGCAGGGCCTCGGGGTCGTTCCAGTCCATCCAGTAGCCCAGGCGGATGGATTGCTCGGTCTGTACCGCGGCGTAGCGGAGCACCCGCTCCTTGCACTTGCGGACAAAGCGGGCGATGCCATAGGCCTCGATGTCGCGCTTGGAGCGAAAGCCCAGTTCCTTCTCCACCTCCACCTCCACCCAGAGGCCCTGGCAGTCGAAGCCGTTCTGGTAGCGGGTCTGGTAGCCTTTCATCGCCCAGAAGCGATGGTAGAGGTCCTTGTACGTCCGCCCCCAGCCGTGGTGGACGCCCATGGGGTTGTTGGCGGTGATGGGTCCGTCAATGAAGGACCAGCGGGGTCCGCCGGCACGGAGGGCGAGAAGTTTCTGGAAAGTGCGGTTTTCCCTCCAGAAGGCCAGCACCTGGTGTTCCTGGGCCACAAAGTCCGTGTCGGTTGAAACCGGTTGAAACATCGCGAACCTCCTCTCGATGGATTGTCGGGCCGTGGGCCGGCCGCGGCACGGCGGGGGCAAAGAAAAACCCGTCCCCGAAGGGACGGGAGCCAAACCTCCCGCGGTACCACCCCTCTTGCCCCAGGTTTGGGGCCGCTCGGCCGGCGACCCGCGATCGCCGCGTCCGGATAACGGGGGACGAACCCGGCTGAGTCTACTGGGCCGGCACAGCGGCCGTTCGGTCAGCGGCTCCGGAGGGATTTTCGACGCGGCTTCCGCACCCGGCTCGCACCTGCCGCGGGCTCTCTGAGCGGTGTCCCACGCCTACTCGTCTCCATCATCGCCTTTCATTTTGATTATGCCACAGGGAAGCAAAACTGTCAAACGGAAGCGAGGGTTGGGGGGTGAGAGGGGAGGGTCGGCCGGACCGCTCCCCCACAACGCACCGCCCGGAAACCGCCCCGTTCAGGGGTGCCCCCGGTTGAGCAGGAGCGGCAGATAGAGGACGTGGAGACGAGGCAGGACGAGGAGGCGGACCGGCACGTTCACCCGTGTGCCCCCTCCCTGGAAGGAGAGGGTCGCCGTGTAGAGGCCGGGAGGGAGCCGGCCGGCCGCATCGTCCAGGGTCAGGTTCAGCCGGCTCGGGGTGGTCCCGGAATAGACATCCAGGGCCAGCCAGCCCTGATCGAGGGAAGCCTGCCAGGCCACCGACCCCCGTTCCCCCTGCAACTGGAAGGTATGCCTTTGGGGTTGTCCGGCGTGCTGCCCCGGTCCCAGGGTGAAGACGACCTGCTCCGGGTGGACGTGGAAAGCGGGAGCGTCCGGGCCTTCCTGGAGGAGGATGTCATCCTCCGAGCGCATCACATTGCCCCGTCCATCCCGCAGTTCGGCGTAGACCACCTTGGGGCCGTTCCCGGGAGCGAGTTCCCAGGTCAGGGTGGAACGATAGGGCTGCCAAGCGGTCCAGTTCGTCCGGTCGTTGCTCAGGCGCATCTCCTGGGCCCAACCCTGGCCGTAGAGGTAGAGGGAAACCTGCCGGGTGGTGGTGGAATAGGCCTCCAGGGCAATGACCAGGGGGTAGGAGTCCCACCGGCAACCCATATCCATCGTCCAGTAATGTACATAGCCCCAGTTGCCGCCGGGGTAGGTGTCGCCCGGCTGAAAGGCGTAACCGATGCCGGCCTCCCGGAGTTCGGGGTTCAGGAGGTTGCTGCGGTGAGGAGGGCTTTCCAGCCAGGCGGCCAGGACTTTTTCCGGGGTGTCATAGCCGGCCGCGATGTTTTCGGCCAGCACCTGCCAGGTCTGATACCCGGCCGCCTCGATGCGTTCCCAGGGGGTGGAGTTATCCTTTCCCCGGTGGCCGAAGTAATCCTCCTGGGCCATGCTCAGCGCGTGCGCCCGGGCCGCGCGGGCCAGCATCGGCTCCGCCTTGAGCGGGGGGATACCCCGTTCCCATCGGGCCCCGTTGACCAGGACGAGCAACCGCCGGGCCATACGGAAGGAGGAAAGCGAGGCTTCTATAGCGACGGCCGGCCGGCCGTTCGAGGGCGACGGGGGAAGCGATCCTTCCCGGCCTTCCGCTTGCATCGGCCCGGCCAGAACCAGAAGGAGGATTCCCACCCACCACACCCACCGCTTCCGGGAGGCGGCTAGCATCTTCTCGTTCCGAGACAGCGTTCAGATACGGACCTCGAGGGTAACCACGGTTCCGGGTATCAAGAATTTGCCTGCTGCTGATCATGATTTTACTACAGAACTCGGCAGGATGCAAGATCGTCCGGGCCGGCACCTACCTGTAACTCGGCTCACAGCGTTTTTCCCGTTCCGTGGTATAATATCCTAGAACGGATCGGCCGATTCGCCGGAGCAGAACGAAGGAAACGATGCGCAGATGTGCAGGTGGAGACCGCCCGGCCGGGGCGAGGACCAGGAAAGCCCTGGACCCGAGGTTCCGTTGAGGAGGTAACCGGTGCGCATGTCGTTGACCCTGGGGAGGGTCTTTGGCATCCCCATCCGCATCAACTATACCTGGTTCCTGGTCTTTTTCCTCCTCACCCTCTACCTGGCCCTGGGCGAACTGCCGGCTTCCTACGCCGGCCTGCCCCGTCCGCTCTACTGGCTGGCCGGCGCCCTGGGCAGCCTGCTCCTCTTCGCCTCGGTGGTAGCCCACGAACTGGCCCACAGCCTGGTGGCCCGGAGCCAGGGCATCCCGGTGCGGAGCATCACCCTCTTCCTCTTCGGCGGGGTGGCCAGCATCGAGCAGGAGGCCGACCGCCCGGGGGAGGAGTTGCTCATGGCCGGCGTGGGGCCGGTCACCAGCCTGGTGCTGGCCCTCATCGCTGCGGTCATCGCCTTCCTCTTCCGCCTGGGGCAAGGGGGACTCTTCCTCCTGGCCGGCGGCCTCTTCCTGCGTCTGACCTGGTGGAACCTCTTCCTGGCCGGCTTCAACCTCCTGCCGGGGCTCCCGCTGGATGGCGGGCGCATCCTGCGGGCCGTCCTCTGGCTCCTCGGCCGGAACTACCGGCGGGCCACCGAGATCGCCGCCGGAATCGGCCGCCTGGTCGCCTTCCTCCTGATCGGCGGCGGCCTCGTCTGGGCCCTGAGCGGCGACTGGGGAAACGGCCTCTGGCTGGTATTGATCGGCTGGTTCATGGATAACGCCGCCTCCCAGAGTTACCAGCAGGTCCTCCTGCGGGAAGCCCTGCGCCAGGTCAATGTGGCCACCCTGATGAGTCCCGAGTGTCCCCATATTCCCCGGGGACTCAGCGTGGCCAGCCTGGTGGACGATTACATCCTGCGGCAGGGCGGCCGGTGCTTCGTGGTGACGGAGGATGATCGCCTGGCCGGCCTGGTGACCATGCACAACGTCCGCGACCTGCCCCGGGAGCGCTGGCCCTACACCCCGGTGGGCGAAATTATGGTACCCTACGGTCGGCTGGTGCTGGCCCACCCGGAAGAGGACGCCTGGAGCGTGCTCCTGCGGATGGACAAGCACAACGTCAACCAGATGCCGGTGGAGGAGACCGGCCGGCTGGTGGGGTTGATCGCCCGGGAGAACCTCCTGCGCTATGTGCGCACCCGGGCGGAACTGGGTCTGTAGAAGGAGAAGTAAACGATGCGAGAGGTTTATCTGGATCACGGTGCCACCACCCCCATCCGGCCCGAAGTGGTGGAGGCCATGCTGCCGTACCTGCGGGAGCACTTTGGCAACCCCCTGAGCCTGCACCGCTACGGCGACGTCCCCCGGCGGGCCGTCGAGGAGGCACGGGAGAAAGTGGCGGCGCTCATCGGGGCGCAGCCCAACGAGGTCTATTTCACCGCCAGCGGCAGCGAGGCCAACAATATGGCGGTCAAGGGCATCGCCATGATGGCCCGCAGCCGGGGCAAGGGCAACCACATCGTCGTCTCGGCCGTCGAGCATCAGTCGGTGCTCTATGCCGCCGAGACGATGGGAAAACTGGGCTTTGAGGTCACCCAGGTGCCGGTGGACCGCTACGGCCTGGTGGACCCCCAGGCCGTGGCCGAGGCCCTGCGGGACGACACCGTCTTGGTCTCGGTGATGCTGGCCAACGGCGAGATCGGGACGATCGAACCGATCGCCGAGATCGCCCGGGTAGTGCGGGCGCGGGGCATCCCCTTCCACACCGATGCGGTGGCGGCGGTGGGGCACATCCCGGTGAAGGTGGAGGAACTGGGGGTGGACCTGCTCAGCCTGGCCGGCAGCCAGTTCTACGGCCCCAAGGGGGCGGGGGCGCTCTACATCCGGCGGGGGGTGCGCATCGTCCCGCTCATCGACGGCGGCATCCAGGAAAACGGCCGGCGGGCCGGAACGGAGAACGTCCCGGCCATCGTCGGGCTGGGCGTGGCGGCGGAACTGGCCGCGGCCGAATTGGAGGAACGTGCCCGCCGCCTCGTTCCCTTGCGCGACCGGCTGATCGCCCGGCTGACCGGCGAAATTCCCCACGTCTACCTGACCGGCCACCCGACCCAGAGGCTTCCCCACCACGTCAGCGTCACCGTGGAATACATCGAGGGCGAGTCCATGCTTCTCTTCCTCAACATGCAGGGGGTGGCCGCTTCCAGCGGCTCCACCTGCACCTCCCGGGTTCTCAAGGCTTCCCACGTGCTCACGGCCATCGGGGTGGAGCCGGCCCTGGCCCAGGGGTCGCTTGTCTTCACCCTGGGCGAGGGGAACACGATGGAAGACGTGGACTATGTACTGGAGGTCCTGCCGCCGATCATCGAACGTCTGCGGCAGATGTCGCCCCTCTACCCGGGGCATTGAGGGGCGCCGGATAGGAGGTGAAGATGTACAGCGACATCGTCCTGGAGCACTTTATGCACCCGCGCAACGTGGGGGAAATCCCCGATGCCGACGGGGTCGGCTCGGTGGGCAACCCCATCTGCGGGGACATGATGACCTTTTACATCAAGGTCAAGGACGGGCGCATCGAGGATGTCAAGTTCAAGACCTTTGGTTGCGGTGCGGCGATCGCCGTCTCCAGCATCGTCACCGAGATGGTCAAGGGCAAGACGCTGGAGGAGGCCAAGTCGATCACCAAGCAGCAGATTGCCGAGCAACTGGGGGGCTTGCCGCCGCAGAAGATGCACTGCTCCAACCTGGGCACGGAGGCCCTGGCCGAAGCCATCGCCAACTACGAGGCCCGGGTGGCCGCCGAAGCGAAGGAGGCGTGAGGTGGAAAGCACAAAACCGGCCGGCGAAGAAAAAGTGATCTGCCGTTGCCCCTTCTGTGATCAGGCCCTGGTCATGCCCTATCCGTTCTGCCAGGCCTGCGGGGCGGAGATCCTCTATTGTCCGGAGTGTGGGCAACCGATGCCCCGGGATGCCGAGGTCTGCCCCTCCTGCGCCGGGGAATCGGACCGCCCTCCTTGGGAGACGGTGGTATGAGGTGAGCGATGGAGGAAAAGGAAAAGGCCACCATTATCCTCTTCAGCGGAGAGATGGACAAGGCGCTGGCCGCCTTCACCCTGGCCAACACCGCCGCGGCGATGGGGATGGAGGTGACGATCTTTTTCACCTTCTGGGGCCTGAACGTCATCAAACGCCGGGGGGCGGCCCGGGGCGGCCGGGGCTGGATGCGCCGACTGCTGAACTGGATGAACCGGGGACATGCCGGGGCCCTGCCCCTCTCGCGTTTCCACTTTGCCGGCCTGGGCCCCTGGATGATGAAGCGCCTGATGCGGGCGGAGCGGATGCCTTCCCTGCCGGAGATGATCGCCCAGGCCAAGGCCTTGGGCGTCCGGCTGGTCGCCTGCACCACGACCATCGGGCTGATGGGCCTGAAGGAGGCGGACTTTATTCCCGAAGTGGACCTCTTTGCCGGGGCGGCGACCTACCTGGGCGAGGCCCGGCGGGCCCGGGTCAACCTGTTTATCTCCTGAGGAGGAGGCCATGCCGATTCAGGCCGACGATACGCTCGACTGCGTGGGGCTGTACTGCCCGATGCCGATCGTTTTGACGGCGGAGAAGATGGCCCGGATGTCGCCCGGGCAAGTGCTGGAGGTCATCTCGGACGACAAGGGCATCCGCACCGACATGCCGGCCTGGTGCGAGAGCACCGGAAACGAGTTTTTGGGAATCGAAGAGGAGGGAGGAGAATACCGGGTGTATGTCAGGAAAAAGGCCTAGCCGGCCCCCATATCTCCCGCGGCACCGACTTCCAATCCCCTTCCGACCGGCCCTGGGGGTGGGCGCAACCTGCGCGAGCGGCTGGCCCTGGAACGCTACGGATGCACCTACAGCGCGCTGGAGGCGGGTCGGAAGGAGGAGATCGCCGCCGAGGTGGCGGCGCGGCACGGCGGGCTGGAGGGCGCGGCCATGGCTTCGGACGGCTTTTTCCCTTTCCGTGACGGGGTAGAGGTGGGGCTGCGCGAGGGAGTGACGGCGGTCATCCAGCCCGGCGGCTCCCTGAACGACCACGAGGTCATCCAGGCCTGCAACGAGTACGGGGCCAGCATGGTATTCACCGGGCAGCGCTATTTTCGGCCCTAGCCGGCCGGCGTGTGCTCCGGACCGCGGTAAAATGGGTCGAAAATTCGCCTCGGTGAATGCCCGCGTTGCCGGCATGGGGCAGGTGTGATAGAATGGGATTATCCGACGAAGCGGGTAGCGCCCAGGAGTTTTCGATGAACTGTCCCTACTGCGGCCGGCCCTATGAAGAAGGCTTGCGCGTATGTCCTCACTGCCACCGGATTCTGTCTCCCCCGGCGGATGTTGAGTCCCCCGGCCCGACCTCCGCCCTTCCCCTTTCGAGCGGACCGGCTCGGGCCGGCCTGATTCTGGGCCTCCTGGCCCTCCTCCTGCTCATCCTGAGTCTGGTCATGACCGTGGTGGCGGTCATCCAGGTGGGGAATGCCCTTCAGGAGCGCGATCCCCGGGTGCTGGAGCAGGCGTATCTGGACCCGGAGGCCTTCGCGGCCCTGATGAACCGCGACCCCGCCCTGCGCCAGGCGGTGGAAACGGGGGGCACCGTCGTCCTCATCGGCCTGGGACTGTTCCTCCTGGCCGAACTGGGGGCGCTTCTGGGGCTGGTCCTGGGCGTGATCGGCCTGGCCCAGGAGAAGGTTGCGCCGACCCGACAGGGGCGTACCCATAGCATCATCGGCATCGTCGTGGGCGCTTTTCCTCTCTTCTGCTGCCTGGGCCTGCTGATCCTTTTCTTTGCCGGGCTGGCGGCGAGGTGAACTATGGGAATCGACCTGATCATCGTGCGCCACGGCCGCACCGCCTGGAACCAGGAAGTCCGTTTTCGCGGGCGGACCGACCTGCCGCTGGATGAGGTGGGTCTCCGCCAGGCCCAGGCGGCGGCGCGGGCCGTTCGCTCCCGCTGGCCGGCCGTCGCCGCCCTGTATACCAGCCCCCTGCAGCGGGCCCGGCAGACGGCCGGCCCCATCGCCGAGGCGCTGGGGCTGGCGGCCCAGCCCCGCGAGGAGTTGCTGGATGTGGACTATGGGGAATGGACCGGCCTATCCCCTGCCGAGGCGCAGGAGCGCGATCCGGAACGCTATCGCCTCTGGCGAACGGCTCCCCAGGAATTGCAATTTCCCCAGGGGGAGTCGTTGCTCCAGGTGCAATCCCGGCTACAGGCCCTCCTGGAGCACCTGCTTCAGGAATATGCCGGCCGGACGGTTGTCCTGGTCGGCCACCTCGTGGTCAACCGGGTGCTGCTGTGCACCCTGCTGGGGTTGGACCTGGGGTACTTCTGGCGTCTGGGACAGGACCCGGCGGCGCTCAACCAGGTGCATTATGAAAATGGGAACGGCCGGCTCCTTCTCCTCAACGATACCTGCCACCTGAGGGAAGCCGGCCTCCTGGGAGGAACCGATGGCGGAGAAGAAAAAGCCCTATACCCTGGCCGGCGATGAGAAGGCCACCCCGGCCATGGTCTATACGCTGAACAGCCTGGCCTGGGGAGATGTCATCACCAAAGAGGCGGTGCGGGTGAGCACCTACCTGCGCACCATCGCGCCCGATTACGTTTCCCTGTACGATGCCCATGCCCTCCTCCTGGGGGGAGAGCATGGTCGGCCGCTGGCCTTCCCCGAACTGCACATCCGCACGGCCCAGGTCCTGGCCTTTCACCTCCTCCCGCCGGCCAGTGAGCCGCTCGACTACGACCCGGCGGAACTGAACCGCAAGATGGAGCCGGTGACCGTGCTGGTCGGCCCTTTCCGTTTCGATGCCTTGCTCCGCATCTCCACCCTGACCACCCTGGCCAAGCACGTAGAGATCACCACCGACGTTTTCATCTCCCTGTATGATGCGACCATGTCCTGTCCTATCGCGCCCTCGCTGGGGGTTGTCCGGATGCCGCTCGTGCTCATCCGTCGGGACGTGGCCCAGTTTGCCACCCGCCCGGGATGAGGGCGGGCGGCTTTTCACCGGGCGGCACTGCACTTGCCTCCACGCACCACCAGCACCGGCCAGCGGCTCTGCCGAATGACGTTCTCAAAAGTGCTGCCGGCCAGTATCTCGGCCACCGGGCTGCTCCCGCGTGAACCCAGGACGATCAGGCAGACGCTTTCCTCCTCCGCCACACGCAACACTTCCATAACGGGGTGGCCATGGCGCAGGAGTACCTTGACCTGAGGGATTCCGTGAAGGAGCAACGCCCGACGCATCCGGTCCAGACGTTCGCTGTCCACGCGGTCAAACTCAGCCAGTTGTTCCGGAGGCCGATGGCGCATTGTTCGCTCATCCTGAACGTGCACCAGGATGACTTCCTGGGTGCCCGCCGCGGCGAGACGTTTGACCAGGTGGAAGGCCTCGTTGGCGCAATCGGAGAAATCGGTGGGGTGAAGGACGCGCTGGAAGGTACGGGTGCAGCGTCGCCGGCATTCTACCCGGCCCCACTGCCGTATGACCTCGAACTTCTCGATCAGAACCGGTACCGGAGCCCGACGGGCTACCTCGTGGGCCACGCTTCCCAGGAGAAGTTCCTGGACCAGACTTCTCCCCTGCGCCCCCATCACGATCAGGTGTACCTGCTCCTCCGCCGCTACGCGCAGGATCTCCGAGACCGGCGGCCCGACCTCCAGACGAATCCGCACCGCCAGCCCCTGGCCCTCCAGTGCCCGCCGAACGATATGCAACTGCTGCTCGGCCCCCCAGCGGACTTCTTCCAGGATATCTTGATCCAGCGACCCTCCCAAGGGCACCTCCGCCGGCCGGATGACGCCCAGAAGCACGACTTCCTCTGTCCCCGCCTGCCGGAGTTCGGGCAAACAGTCCACCACTGCGGCGGCATAGGCCGAGAAGTCCGTCGGGAAAAGCACACGGCGAAACATCGCCCCCCCTCATTACGGCACCAGGCTCGGCGCCCTACACCACAAGCGCTTTCTCAGGTAGAGCATGACTCGGCTCAGCAGAAGCAACACCGGCAACTCCACAATCGGCCCCAGGATGATGGCAAAGATGACCAGCGGATGGTCCGGAAAGGCGCTGGCGGCCACACCGACCACCGCCTCCGAGTTCCGGGCCGTGGTGGTAAAGACCAGCGTCGTCGTGTCCTCATACCCCAGGCGAAAGACTTTGCCCACCAGGAGGCCGATCAGGAACAGACTGACGAAGAAGAGGGAGATGACGCCGATGATCAGCAGGATGCGGCCCAGGTCCCCGATGCCCAATGCATTCTGGGAGCCAAAGATGCCGATGATGACCAGGACCAGGGCCCAGAGTTTGACCTCTCCCATCACCCGCTTGAAGGGGCCGTATGTCCACTCCCGTCCCTTCCAGCGGACCAGCCCCTCACGGGTCACCCAGCCGAGCACAAAGGGCAGGAAGAGGAAAATCCCCACGCTCCGGATCAGCGTCAATGCATCTACCGGCACAACTTTGCCGACCAGCAGCCACATGTATACCGGGAGCAGAAGGATTTGCAGCACGAGGTTCCACGGCAGCAGAGCGACCCCCCAGGGCACATCCCCTTCGCCCAGGTCAATGAAGATCAGGTACCAGCCGATGCAGGGCGTCAGTTTATAGAGGACCACCCCAGCCCAGAGGTCTGGATAGTTCCGCAGAAACAGCCAGCCGAGAAACCACGCGAACAGGGGCGTGAAGACAAAGTTGGTCAGCAGGGCCAGCACGGTGGGTTTCACCTTCGTGAAGGCCCGGCCGACCTCTTTGACCTCCACAAAGAGCATAATGGCGTAGATGACCAGGAACAGGCCGATGTTGACCAGCCCGTATAGTTCCCGCACCACGCCTCCGGCGACCCGGTTCAGCAAAATCCCCACCGCGATCGCCGCGATCAGAATCAACGGTTTGGTTTCGTCTCGTATGGAAAGCCCTTGCTTTGCTCTCATGGCCAACTCTCCCAGGAGAACAGGGGACAGCCACCGTTGACGTGGCTACCCCCTGTTTGCTACGTCGTGGTCACCTCCGACCGGGCACCGAACAACCTCCGCCCCAGAGCAAAGGCCACATTGACCAGCCCGATCATCACCGGCACCTCGATCAGGGGACCGATGACCGCGGCAAAGGCCTGGCCCGATTCGATGCCAAAGACCGCCACCGCCACCGCGATGGCCAGTTCAAAGTTGTTGCTGGCGGCGGTAAAGGCCAGCGTGGTCGTCTGGGGGTGGGAGGCACCGATCCGATGCCCCATCCAGAAACTGATCAGGAACATCAGGACAAAGTACAGGACCAAAGGAACGGCGACGCGGACCACATCCAGCGGTAGCGACACGATCAGGTTCCCCTTCAGGCTGAACATGACCACGATGGTGAAGAGGAGCGCGGCCAGCGTCAACGGGCTGATGCGGGGAATGAAGCGGGTCTCATACCATTCCTTGCCCCGCAACCGGATGAGGGCCACCCGGGTGAGGAAACCGGCGATGAAGGGGATGCCCAGGTAGATGAAGACGCTCTGGGCGATCTCACCGATGGTCACATGGACCGCCGTCCCCGGCAGGCCGAACCAGGAGGGCAGCACGGTAATGAAGATGTAGGCGTAGAGGCTGTAGAAAAAGACCTGGAAGAGGCTGTTGAAGGCGACCAAGCCGGCAGCATACTCGGTATCGCCTCGGGCCAGTTCGTTCCAGACGATCACCATAGCAATGCAGCGGGCCAGGCCGATCATGATCAGGCCGGCCATATACTCAGGGTAGCCGTGCAGGAAGAGGACCGCCAGGCCGAACATCAGGAGCGGTCCGATGATCCAGTTCTGGAGCAGGGAAAAGGCCAGCACCTTCCAGTTGCGGAAGACATCCCCCAGTTCCTCATAGTGCACCTTGGCCAGTGGCGGGTACATCATGAGGATCAAGCCGATGGCGATGGGGATGTTGGTCGTCTCCACCGAGACGGCCTGGTTGAACGCCTGTACGGCTTCGGGGAAGAGATAGCCGATTCCCACGCCGACGGCCATCGCCAGGAAGATCCATAGCGTCAGCAAGCGGTCCAGGAGCGAAAGCCGCCGCATCACGCCGGCCCGTTCCATCGTCCGGGCCCGGCCCGTCATCTTTCCCGTTCGTTCGAACACCGATCCACCTCCGTTGTTTCAACACTCTTTATATGCAACGAGATGCATATTTTACCATTCGCCGGCCTGTCAAATCCGTTTGACACTCCCCACCAGGGATGCTATACTGCACTTGCTTTGCCTGGAAAGGCGTGGTGGAGCAGAAGGAGAACAGGACATGACTGCAGGCAAGACGTTGGGTTACATTGTCGCCGGCATCCTTATCTTTGCCGGGGCCTTTCTCTTCCTGGCCGGCTTCAGCCCGGAGTACGGCGACCCCACCTGGAAGGTCTATGGAGGCGTGGCCGTACTCATCGGCCTGGTGCTCATCGTGGTTCTGGCCCGCATCCGGGTGCCGCAGGGCCCCCAGGAGATCGTCCAGAAGATCGACCTCAGCGGCCAGGTGAGCATGGAAAAACTCAAGTGCAAAAACTGCGGGGCCGATCTGGATAAGGAGAGCATCACGGTGAAGGAAGGGGCCATCCTGGTCTCTTGCCCCTATTGCGGCTCCACCTACCAGGTGGTCGAAGAGCCCAAGTGGTGAGCCGGGTTCACCTGTCTTCGGGAGGAACGCGATGTGCAGGTGGCGGACCGTCCTCTTGCTGGTGGCTTTGATCGTTCTGCTGGCTCCGGCCGGCACCGTCCGGGCCCAGACCTATTCCTTCACCCTGGACCGCGAGGAGGTGGATGTCTGGATCAACCGGGACGGCACGGTCCGTCTGGCCTATGCCTTCACCTTCACCTGCGACCTCGGAGCCGACCCTATTGACGTCGTGGACGTGGGGTTGCCCAACGAAATCCGCCTGGACAACGTCCAGGCCGAGGCGAATGGAGAGGCCCTCTCCTGGATCGAGCCCTCGCCCTACGTCCAGCCGGGCGTGGCCGTCTACCTGGGAGGCCAGGCCATCCGCCCCGGCCGAAGCGGAACCGTCCGGGTGTGGATAGAGGGCGTGGGGAAGATGCTCTACGAGGACGGCCGGGACCCCAACTACGCCAGCATCGAATTCTCCCCCACCTGGTTCGACGGCAGCCTGGTCCACGGCTCCACCGAGTTGACCGTGCGCTTTCACCTGCCTCCCGGCGTGCAACCGGAGGAGCCGCGCTGGCACGCCAGTCCCTCCGGCTGGCCCCAGGAGCAGCCGGAGGCCTACATCGAGGAGGGCCGTATCGTCTATCGCTGGACGAATCCGGATGCCCGGCCGGACCGGCAGTACATCTTTGGCGCCTCCTTCCCGCGGTCCTACGTGGATGCGTCGGCCGTTCAAAAGGCTCCCTCGCCCGTGCTCAAGGCGTTGGAGGCGGTGGGCCGTTTCCTTTTGAACCCGGTCGTCATCATCGGCGCGCTGGTCGTGGCCCTGATCGTGGTCGGCCATCGGGCGCAGGCGCGGAGGCGGCTGGCCTACTTGCCCCCCGAGATGAAGGTGGAGGGGGTGGGCATCAAACGCGGCCTGACGGCGGTGGAGGCGGCCATCGTCCTGGAGACGCCGCTCAACAAGGTGCTGACGATGATTCTCTTCGGCCTGCTCAAGAAGGGAGCGCTGACCGTGCTCCAGGGCGATCCGCTGCGCCTGCAGAAGAACGAGCCCCGGCCGGAAGGACTGTATCCGTATGAGCAGGACTTTTTGGCGGCCGTTGATGACCAAGGCGCACTGCAGGAGAAGAAACTCCAGGAGATGATGATCGCCCTGGTCAAAGAGGTCAACAACAAGATGAAGGGCTTCAGCCGGAAGGAGACGGCGGCCTACTACCGCGACATCATCCGGCGGGCCTGGGAGCAGGTGGAGGGGGCGCAGACGCCCGAGGTGCGCAGCCGCCTGTTCGACGAAGGGCTGGAGTGGACCCTGCTGGACGACGATTTCGAGCGCCGCACCGAGCGCACCTTCCGCGAGGGGCCGGTGTATGTGCCGACCTGGTGGGGGCATTACCGCCCCTGGGCCCTCCCGGCCGGCGGGGCCCCGACCGCCGGGCCGGTGACCCTCCCGGGGGCCGACTTTGCGGCCAAGGTCGTGCGCGGCGTCTCCGACACGGCCGGCCGAATCGTTCGCAGCGTCACCGGCTTCACCGGCGGGGTCACCCAGGCGACCAACCCGCCCCCGCGCCCCTCCTACTCCGGCAGTTCCCGGAGCGGAGGGGGCTGTGCCTGCGCCTGTGCCTGTGCTTGCGCCGGCTGTGCCTGTGCCTGCGCCGGCGGGGGCCGGTGAGCGGGATATCCGCGAACGTCCCTACTCCTTCATCTCCGCCTTGGCCGAGGGGGGAAGATACAGCCCCCGGCGGGCCAGGGCCTCCTCCACCAGCCACTGGATGAACCGGCGGTCCTGGGCCGTCAGGACGGCCTCCCGGTGGGCCAAGGTCAGGGCCAGGGGATAGCCCACCGTATCGGCCCGCCGCGGCCGGCACTGGTCCAGGAGGACGGCGTGCACGGTCGGCAGGAGGTTGTCCCGGAAGATCCAAAGCGGCATCTCCACCCGGGCGACCTCCGGGCCGGTGTTGAGGTAGAAAAAGACGAGTTCCGGATCGAACGGCTGTACCCCGGGGGGCAATCGCCAGGCCGTATCTCCCCGGTAAACGGGCCGGAAAAGGGCCGAACGCTCTCCCTCCTTCAGAAAGGAAAAGAGGTGGCGATCCTGCAACCCCTGCAGGAACAGGCACTCCCGGCGCGGCTCCCGACAGTCGCTGCAGGCCAACTTGCGTTCCTGCGGGCAGCCCAGGGCCAGGAGGGTGTTGACCACTTCTCGGTGGCGGGGCATGCTGGTGAAACTGACCAGGGGAACGCCCCACTTCCGAAACCGGTCCACCTGCTCCACGCTGCGGCGCAGGTAATCTTCCCGCAAGGCCTCGTGGCCCGGACCGCTTCCGTGGTGGGTCCAGAGGATCACGGCGTCCATCATCGCCAGAAGCGGGCGATCGTCCGGGCTTTGGAGAAGCCGGCCCACCCCTTCGCCCAGCGCCCGTAACTCCTCATAGGCCCGCAGCGTGACCACCACCGGGCCTTCCACCTCCACCGGCTCCTCGCTTCCCGGGTAAGCGAGTTCCAGTTCCTCCCGGCGGAAGAAGAGGCGCGGGACGTGCTCGGTCCAGTAGGCCGGCGGGCCATAGGCCAGGCCGGCCAGGGCCGTGTGCAGGAGGACGTAGCGCGCCGGGAAGTGCGGGTCCACGTCCACCGACGAGCCGTCGCTGGCCAGGACGCGGTATCCTTCCGGAGGCGGCGGGGCGGCCAGGGCCCGGCCGGGGTCCTCCAGGGGCATGGCCAGGACCCGCAGGGCCGGCTTGCAAGAAACCTCCTCCAGCGTTTCCCTGGACGTCTCCTGAAGCAAGGCTCGGGCGGCTTCAGAGCAGTTGTGCAGGTCGGGGACAACCTCCGAAGCGTAGTAGGAGGCCAGGTCCTCGATGGCCGGCATCAGGTGGGCGATATCGAACGGCATCTCAACCTCGCACGATAGCGGGCACGGAGGGGTTATCCAATCGTCTCTCCCGGGCCAGGGCCAGGGCGACGTGATACCAATACAGCCCATCCAGGAGGATGTAGCCGGCCGGCTCTCCCGTGCGGGCCGGCCGCACCACCAGCGGAACGGGCAGGCTCAGATGGCCCGGCATCCCTCCGGCCGTCGCCCGGGCCATCTTCAGCCGCCGGTCCAGTTTCTCGGCATTCAGGCGGGCCCGTTCCTGCCAGGGGCGCAGCCGGATCGCGGCGAGCGGGATCGCCCGGGCGGCCGGCTCCACCACGGCGCGCACCACCGGCAGGCCGGCCTCGAAAGCCACGGCCAGACGGGAAAAGCCGCTCACCAGCACGTAGCCTTCGCCCTGGCGGCGTACTCGAAGGGGCGCTCCCGGCCAGCGGCCGGTGGACCGGGCCCGGGCCACCCGCTCGGCAAAGCCGGGCACCACCTCGGCCCGCCGCGGCCAGTCGGCTAGGTGCGCCGGAGCGACCAGCCGGACCTCGCCGAGCGGTATCTCGATCCAGGCGGCCTGCCGCCGGCTCCGTCTATCCACCGCGAGCCCTCCGATCCGAACCTGTGTATCCCATTATAGGGCCGAGGAAGGCCGACGTCAATTTGCCTGGGTCGGAGGGTGATGGTATAATACCCCGCGACATACCGGCAAAGAAGGAGGTGGACTGGATGATCGTTCGGCGATGGATGGGTTTCCTTCTGGTCCTGGGGGTGCTCCTGCCTCTGGCCGCATGGCCGGCCGGGGCCGCGCCTGGAACGACGCGCTCCCGCTATTTCGCCGAAACCGGGCATACCGTCTCCGGAGCCTTCCTGGATTACTGGGAGAACAACGGCGGCCTCTACATCTTCGGCTACCCCATCACCGACGAGTTCCTGGACCTCAGCACCGATGGAAATACCTACCTGACCCAGTACTTTGAGCGGGCCATCTTCGAGTACCATCCCGAATATGCCGGCACGCGCTACGAGGTCCTCCTGCGCCTGCTCGGCCTCATCGTCACCCAGGGGCGCACCTTCGATCCGGCGCCCGAGCCCCATTCCGATACGCCGGGCCGGCTCTACTTCCCCTATTATGGCGGGCATTCCCTGAGCGGCGTCTTCCTGGACTACTGGAGGCGCTATGGAGGCCTCCCGGTCTTCGGCTATCCCATCTCCGAACCGTTCTATGAGGTCAGCCCCACCGACGGCCAGACTTACCTGGTGCAGTACTTTGAGCGCAACCGCTTCGAGTACCACCCCGAACTGGCCGGCACGCCCTACGAGGTGCTGTTGGGGTTGCTCGGCTACGAGTACCTGCACCGATTGCAGGGAAGCGGCGCTCCTCTGTCCATGCCCACGCCCACACCGACGCCCACGCCGCCCCCGGCGACCTCCGGCAACCTACGCTACGGCTTTGACGTGCACCTGACCGGGAGCAACATCGACGGCGTCCTGGACCTGGTTCGGGGGGCCGGCTTCGGCTGGATTCGCCAGCAGGTCCACTGGGCCGACATCGAGCCGGTCAAGGGCGCCTACAACTGGGGCTTTCTCGATGTGATCGCCCAAAAGGCCGGCCAGAAGGGGATTCAGGTGATGTTCAGCATCGTCTGGTCCCCGGCCTGGGCCACTCGGGGGGGCGGACACGGGATGCCGGCCAACCCGAACGATCTGGGCGATTTCCTCTACGCCATGGCCTCCCGCTATCGGGGACAGGTGCAGGCCTATGAGGTCTGGAACGAACAGAACTATGCCGTGGAGAACGACGGCTATGTGGCCGGGGCCGACCGCTACGTCGAACTCCTGAAGGTGGCCTACCGCCGCATCAAGGAGGCCGACCCCGGGGCCATCGTGGTCTGCGGCCCCCTCACCCCCACCGGCGTGAACAACCCCTACCTGGCTATTGACGACATCACCTACCTGAAGCGGATGCTCGAATACCAGGGCGGCATCATCCGCAACTATTTCGATGTCCTGGGCGTGCATGTGGCCGGCACGCTCAATCCTCCCGACACCCTTTGGCCGGATAACCCCGGTCCCGGCCCCGGCTGGGTGGACCACCCCACCCACTACTTCCGCCATGTGGAGAACATTCGCGCCGTCATGGTGGCCTATGGGATGGGCGATAAGCCCATCTGGATCACCGAGTTCGGCTGGGCCTCTACGGAAAACGTTACCTCCCGTGCCGCCCGGGGCTATGAATACGGCTACTACAACTCGGAGCAGGAGCAGGCCGATTACCTGGTGCGAGCCTTTGAAAAGGCACGTACCGAGTATCAGCCCTGGATGGGGGCCATGTTCGTCTGGAACCTGAACTTTGCCACCTGTTTCCCCGCCACCGATGAAAAGTCCTCCTTTGGGGTCATCCGCCCCAACGGGACGCTGCGGCCGGCCTATACCGCCCTGGCCGGAATGCCCAAGTGAGCGCCTATGCCGCTCCCGCCGAGCCGGAATCGGCCGGCCCTTGATTTTACAAAAAAAGGAGAACCGAATGCGTCGAAACAAGAGGATCGTCTGGCCGACCCTGGTCCTGGCCCTCTTCTTGGGGGCCTGCGGGCCGGCCGCTCCGCAAACGCCTCCGCCTATCGTGCCCACGGCCCAGCCGACGGCCGTCGTCGAACCGACGGCCACGCCCGAACCCACGCCTCCCCCACCGCCTACCCTCACCCCCTCGCCCACACCCGACCCGTTTTTCCCCATGCGCACCACCCACTTTTCCTACGGCATCAATGCCCACCTCTTCTACCCCGAAGTGGTCGGGCGCAGCCAGGACGACATTATGGAATACGTCAACGACCTGGGGGTGGAGTGGGAGCGCCAGCAGGTCTCCTGGGCCGACCTCGAGCCGGCCAAAGGCGAGTACGTCTGGGATGAGATGGACAAGGTCGTGGACGCGGTGGGCCGCTACTACCGGAAACTTCTGGTGAGCATCGTCCGTTCGCCTTCCTGGGCCACCGCCGACGGCGGCTACGGGATGCCGGCCAACCCCGATGACCTGGGCGATTTCCTCCATGCTATGGTCACCCGCTACGCCGGCCGCATCCAGGCCTATGAGATTTGGAACGAGCAGAACTATGCTGTGGAAAACGACGGCTACGTCCAGGGGCCGGGCCGCTACGTGGAACTCCTGAAGGTGGCCTACACCCGCATCAAGGAGGCCGACCCCTACGCCTTTGTCCTCCTGGGCCCCCTGACGCCCACCGGCGTGAACGATCCCAACATCGCCATTGATGACATCACCTACCTGCGTCAGATGTACGAATACAACGGCGGCGAGGTCAAAGGGTATTTCGACGTCCTGGCCGCCCATGTGGCCGGTGTGCACAACCCGCCCGATACCCTCTGGCCCGAACGTCCCGGCCCCGGCCCGGGCTGGGTGGACCATCCCACCTTCTACTTCCGTCACGTGGAAAACATCCGCCGGGTGATGGAGGAATACGGTGACGGCGAAAAACAAATCTGGATCACCGAGTTCGGCTGGGCTTCGCTGGAAAATATCGGCGATACGCCCGCTCCCGGCTACGAATACGCCCTCAACAACACGGAGTATGAGCAGTCCGTCTACCTGATTCAGGCGCTGGAGATGGGCCGCACCATTTACCAGCCCTGGCTGGGGGCCATGTTCATCTGGAACCTGAACTTTGCCACCATCACCCCGCCGACGGACGAAAAGGCCCCCTTCAGCCTGCTGCGGGCCGATTGGTCCCTCCGGCCGGCCTACAAAGCCGTGCGCGACGACATCCGGGAACACACCCAATGGCCGTAACACGCAACACGCAACACGCAACACGAAAGGAGACCGCGATGACCTGCTCTAAGCCCTTCCGTTTCCTCATCGCCCTCGCCGTGCTCGCCTCCCTCCTGGCCGCCTGCGGGCCGACGACCACGATGCCTTCCCTCCCCCCGGTTTCGGTGGCCGTGGAGACGCCGGTGCCGACGAACACGCCCAAGCCCACCCGAACGCCCGGCCCCACGCTGACCCCCAGCCCAACGCCGGACCCCACCTTCCCGATGCATACGCCCTATTTTTCCTTCGGCATTGACGTGGACCTGTTCTACAAGGACTATGACGAGGTCCTGGGCTATGTGGACGACCTGGGCATCGAATGGGTGCGCCAGCAGGTTTGGTGGGAGTATATCGAGGGCTCCAAGGGCTACTACATCTGGGATGAACTGGACAACGTGGTGGAGGCCGTGGGGCAACACCAACGGAAACTCTTGGTGAGCATCGTCCGCGCCCCGGGCTGGGCTACAGAGGACGGCGGCCCCGGGATGCCGACCGATCCCAACGACCTGGGCGATTTCCTCTACGCGATGGCCACCCGTTACCGGGGGCGTATCCAGGCCTATGAGATCTGGAACGAGCAGAACTATGCTGTGGAAAACGCCGGCTACGTCCAGGGGCCGGGCCGCTATGTGGAACTCCTGAAGGTGGCCTATACCCGCATCAAGGAGGCCGATCCGCTGGCCATCGTCCTCTTCGGCCCCCTGACGCCCACCGGGGTGAACGACCCCGCCATCGCCCTTGATGACATCGCCTACCTGGAGGCGGTGTACCGGTACCAGGATGGTGTCGTACGGAACTATTTCGACGTCCTGGCCGTGCATGTGGCCGGCACGCTCAATCCTCCGGATACGCTCTGGCCCGATCGCCCCGGCCCCGGTCCGGGTTGGGTGGACCACCCGACCCATTATTTCCGCCATGTCGAGAACATCCGCAAGGTGATGGAAACGTACGGCGACGGCGAAAAACAGATCTGGATCACCGAGTTCGGCTGGGCCTCCATCGAAGGCATCACCGAAGTGGCCGCTCCCGGCTACGAGTACGCCGCCTATAACACGGCCCAGGACCAGGCGGACTATTTGGTGCGGGCGCTGGAGATGGGCCGCACCACCTACCAGCCCTGGATGGGGGCCATGTTCATCTGGAACCTGAACTTTGCCCGCACCAACCCGCCCGACGATCAGAAGTCGGCCTTTGGCCTCATTGACCCGGCCGGCAACCCCCGGCCGGCCTATCATGCGGTCAAAGCCTACGTGGCCCAGTACAGCCGTTGGCCGTAGGAGGGTAAGCGGGTGCTGGAGAGCACGCTTTCCGTCGTCCTGCCGGCCCATAACGAGGAGGCCAACATCGAGTTCGTGGTGCGCCGCTGCCTGGAGGTCCTGCCCGGCCTGGTGCGAGATTTCGAGATCGTCATCGTGGACGACGGCAGCCGCGACGCCACCCCCCAGATCGTGGACCGGCTGGCGGCCGAGGATGCGCGCGTCATCGCCCTCCACCACGAGGTCAACCGGGGCTACGGCGATGCCCTGATGACCGGCTTTGCCCACACCCGGGGCGACTATGTGATGTTTATGGACTCGGACCGCCAGTTCGACATCGCCGACCTGGAGCGCCTCCTGCCCTACGTGGGCCGGTACGACATCGTGGCCGGCTACCGGATTCGCCGGCGCGATCCGCCGCTCCGCCTGCTCTATGCCCGAATCTTCAACCTGGCCGTGCGCCTCTTCTTCGGCCTGCGTCTGCGCGATGTGGACTGTGCCTTCAAGGTCTTTCGGGGGGACCTCCTGAGGGATATTCACCTGGAGTTTGGCGGGGCCCTCATCAACACCGAGATTCTGGCCAAGGCACGTCGTCGGGGGGCCACGCTGACCGAAGTGGGTGTGCACCACTACCCCCGCTTGGTGGGGAAACAATCCGGGGGAAGTTTCCGGGTCGTCTTCCGGGCCATGCGCAACTTCCTGCGCCTTTGGTGGAAGGTCCGGAGGATGCCCTCGGGGCGTCGGTCATCGGGATGAGGGCCTGAGGACGGCCAATCCACACCATGGCAGGGCCCGGGAAGGATGGCTACGGGCGGCCATCCTTCCCGGAAGACCCCTATACGCCTCCGAAATAGCGTAGGGCCAAGCGGAGGCGCTCCTCCAGGGGCATCTCCCTGGCCTCGGGAGGGAGGGAAGAGGCCGCCGCCCGGGCCTCGGCCGGCGTGTAGCCCAGGCTGGTGAGCACCTCTAGAAGTTCGGCCTGTTCCGGCGGGAGGGCCGCCCCCGGCAGGCCCAGCCGGCTCAGGTCCACCCGGCCCTTGAGTTCCAGAATCAGCCGGCCGGCCGTCTTCCGGCCGATGCCCGGCACCCGGGCCAGGACGTCCACATCCTCCCGGGCGATGGCCAGCCGCAACGCCTCGGCCGAGGTGCTCGAAAGGAGGGCAAGGGCCAGTTTGGGGCCGATGCCGGAAACGGTGAGAAAGAGTTCGAAGAGTTCCCGCTGCTCCGGCGTGGCAAAGCCGTAGAGCGTCAGGGCATCGTCGCGCAGAAGGAGGCAGGTGTACAGGCGTACCTTCTCGCCGATCTCGCCCAGTTCCTCCAGGATGGAAGTTGGCACCCGCACCTGGAAGCCGACCCCGCCGACTTCCACCAGGACCCAGTCCTCCCCCCGCGCCCGAAGTTCGCCGTACAAGGTGGCGATCACCGCTATCCTCCGCCCACCGAAAACCCTGACCGGACACCGGCCATTATAAAGGATGGAGAACGGCGGTGTCAAACTGTGGTATAATGGGCCGCCAGGAGGACCGATGGACACTTTGCTGGCCCGTATTCGCTACCTCCTGGCCGACCTGGACGGGGTATTCTACCGGGGCGACATGCCCTTGCCGGGCGCGGCCGATTTTGTGCGCTGGCTCGGCCGGGAGGGCATCCCTTACCTTTTCCTCACCAATAACTCGACCCGTACCCCCCAGCAGTATGCGGAAAAACTGGCCCGCTTGGGACTTCCGGCGCATCCGGAACAGATCCTGACCTCGGCGCTGGCCACACGCGCCTACCTGGAGGCCCGTGCTCCCCGCGGTACCGGCGTCTACTTCATCGGCATGCAGGGGCTGGAGGAAGCCCTCCTGGGCGACGGCTACTTCCGGTGGGATGAAGAGCGGCCGGTCTATGTCGTCGTGGGGCTGGATACCCACCTGACCTACGAGAAACTGCGGCGGGCGACCCTGCTCATCCGGGCCGGGGCTACCTTCATCGGCACCAACCCCGACCGCACTTTCCCCGCCCCCGAGGGCATCACCCCCGGCTGTGGGGCCATCCTGGCCGCCCTGGAAGCGGCGACCGGCGTTTCCCCCATCGTCATCGGCAAGCCGGAACGCTGGCTTCTGGAGGAGGGGATGCGCCGGCTGGGGGCCACCCCGAAACGCACGGCCATCCTGGGCGACCGGCTGGATACCGACATCGCCGGAGGAAAACGCCTCGGCCTGACCACACTTTTGGTGCTGACCGGCGTGCATGGGCCGGCGGACCTGAAAACGGCCGAGGTCCGGCCGGATGCGGTCTTTCCCGACCTCCCGGCGCTGCAAGCGGCCTGGGAGGAGAGCAGGGCGGCGGGTGTGGAATTCGGGCTTGGTAGGAAACCTGGAGAAGCCGGGAGGAGTAAGTGGTGGGGTGTCGGGCATAAGAAACCCGGAGGAAGCCCCAAGGAGACCAGGTCTATGGAAAGTCTACGGAGTGCCATCGAGCGCCTCTACCAGGACGAGACCCTCACCGCCGATGTGGACGATGCCGCGGCGCAGGTTCTCCTGCGCTGGGGCGTGGAACAAATCCGGGCCGGCCGGCCCGAGGAGGAGGTACGCCGGGCCGTCCGGACCCTGAACCAGGTCATCGCCCGACGGCATGCTCTCCCTCCTGCCGAGGCCCGGGCCCGTCTGGAGGCGGCCGGCCTCCCGGTGGATGAGGCCACCCTTTCCGGCCTGTGGGCCGAAGGGCCGTCGGAAGACCTGCTGGCGGAGCGGTTGGTGCAGGCCCTCACCCCTTTCCCCCTTATCCCCCCTCCCCCTCTCCCACTGGGAGAGGGGGAGGGGGGTAGGGGGGCGGGGGTGAGGGCCGCCTTCGAGATCGTCGCCGAAGACCCCCACAGCGCCGCCCGGGCCGGCCTCCTCCATACGCCCCACGGCGATGTCCCCACCCCCGTCTTTATCCCGGTGGGCACCCAGGCCACCGTCAAGACCGTCTCCCCCGATGAACTGCGCGAGGTGGGGGCCACCATCGTCCTGGCCAATACCTACCACCTCTACCTCCGCCCCGGCGCCGACGTGGTGGCCGAACTGGGCGGACTGCACCGCTTCATGGGCTGGGACGGCCCCATCCTCACCGATAGCGGCGGCTTCCAGGTCTTTTCCCTGGCCGCCAACCGCCAGGTGGCCGAGGAGGGCGTGACCTTTCGCTCCCACATAGACGGCAGCCTCCACCTGTTCACGCCCGAGAAGGTGATCGAGGTCCAGGAGAAACTGGGTGCCGACATCATTATGCCCCTGGACGAATGCACCCCTTACCCCTGCCCCCGCGACTACGCCGAAGAGGCCCACCGGCGCACCCTGCGCTGGGCCGAGCGCTCCCGGAAGGCCCATCGCCGGCCCGACCAGGCCCTCTTCGGCATCCTCCAGGGCAGCGTCTACCCCGACCTGCGCCGCGAAAGTGCCGAGACGCTGGCGGCGATGGATTTCCCCGGCTATGCCATCGGCGGCCTCTCCGTGGGCGAACCGAAGGAGGTGATGCACGCCATGCTGGAGGTGTGCGTCTCTTTCCTGCCCCGGGAGAAACCCCGCCACCTCCTGGGCGTCGGCTCGCCGGAGGATTTCTTTGAGGGAGTGGCACGGGGGATGGATATGTTCGACTGCGTGCTGGCTACCCGCATTGCCCGCCACGGCGCCCTTCTGGTGCGCGAAGGCCGCCTGAACATCCACAACGCTTCCTACGCCCGCGACCCCCGGCCGGTCGAGGAGGACTGTACCTGTTATACCTGCCGGCACTTTTCCCGGGCCTACCTGCGCCACCTCTTCCAGAGCCAGGAGACCCTGGGGTTGCGCCTGGCCACCATCCATAACCTGCACTTTCTCCTCCAACTGCTGGGGAACATTCGCCGGAGCATCCTGGACGGAACGTTTCCGGCCTTCAGGGAGGAGTTTCTGGCTACCTTCCGCCCGGTACCGGAGGAGGTCCGCCGGAACGAGGCTGCCCGTCGCCGTCTGGACCGCTCACGGTCCGGATAGGATGCGGATAGAATCAGGAGTGTGCGTATGCCAACCGGCCTCCCGTCCTTCCGCCAGCGGTGGTTCCGGCAGGCCCGGCCCCTGAGCGAACGGCTGATGCGGGTGGGGCTTTTCCTGGCCCGCATCCTCCCCCGCGCCATAGGTTACCCACTGGTGCAGACGATTGCCTGGCTGTGGGGGCTTTTTGCCCCGCATACCCGGGGCATCCTGGAAAGCAACCTGCGGCCGGTGCTGGGGGAAAGCCTTTGCCGCCGGCGCTGGGTGGCGCTGCGCATCTTTGTCCATGCCGCCCGGCAGTACTATGAAATGTTCTACCTGCCCTCCCTTCCGCCGGCCAAAATCGCCGCCATGGTGCACTGGGATGAGCCCGGCTGGTCGCGCTTCGTCGAGGCCCACCGTTCGGGGAAAGGGGTCATCCTGATCGCGCCGCACCTGAGCAGTTTCGACCTGGCCGGCCAGGCCATCACCGCCCGGGGCTATCCGATGCTCGTGCTCGTCCTGCCGGAGCAGGAACGCGGCTTCCTCTTCCTGAACCGGTTGCGCGAGTTTCAGCAGACGCGCATCATGCCGGTGGGGCCCAAGGCCCTACGCGCCGCCTTCCGCGTGCTGGAAGAGGGGGGAATCGTGGTGACCGGGGCCGATCGGCCGATCAAAGGCCAGGGCACCGTGGTCGAGTTCTTCGGCCGGCCGACCCTCCTTCCCGACGGCCACGTCCGGTTGGCCCTGCATACCGGCGCCAGCCTCTTCCTGGCCTACTGCCGCCGGGAAAAGGGGGAATACCGGGTCAACATGCTGCCCATCGAACTCCTGCGGGAAGGCGAGCGCGAAGCCTGCGTCCGCGAAAACGTCCAGCGCATCGCCCGGGCCATGGAGCCGTGCATCCGCGCCCACCCGGAGCAGTGGCACCTGTTCCAGCAGTTGTGGGAGTAAGTCGGATGGTCGATCTGACCTGCCCTGTGGTCGGCCGTAGGTCGGATTGCCCATCCGACCTACAATCTTTCCTCGACCGTCCGGAGGATGGCCTCCCGGCGCTCGGCCAGGCCGGCGAGGACCTTTTTCATCCGACGGCGGGCCTCGGCCACAAACGGCTCGTCCTCGATGGTGGGCAGGTTGATCTTGACGTTCAGCAGGGCGCTGTGGACGGCGGCCTCGCCCAGGAGGGCGGCGATGCCGGCATCGCTCACCGCCAGGCGCGAGCCCTTCTCGGCCACCGGGCCGGAAAGTTCCACCACCCGCCGGGCCGCCTCGGCGATTTCCAGAGGCACCCGGGTGGCCTCCATGGTGGCTTCCTGGACGGCGGCGTAGCGATCGGCCTGCTCTTCCTCCGTCTCCCGGGGGAGTTTATAGGCCGCCGCCAGCCGGCCGTAGGCCTCCACGTCGGCCTGGATGAGACCTTGCAGGCGCAGCCTCAGGTTCTCCGCCTCCTCCCGGTAGCGGCGGATTTCCTCCTCCACCTCGGCGTACTGCTTCTTGCCGATGGTCAGGTCGCAGACCATCGTCACCAGCCCGGCCGCCAGCGCCCCGCTCAGGGCGGAGACGCTTCCCCCGCCCGGCACCGGGGCCTTGCTGGCCAGTTCGTTCAGAAACTCTTCCACCGTCTTCTGAAGAAACGCCTCGCTCATCGGGTCACCTTTATCCTTCAGCCGCGTTCGGAGCGCAACGGGTAGCGCCCGCACGTTTCCCGTTCATCGCAGTAGCCCAGCCGCTCGCACTTGGTCACCAGGAAAGAGCCCAGGAAGGGCTCGACGGCGCGCACGAGTTCGGCCACCCGGGTGAAGAGTTCGCGTATCTCCCACTGGGCCCGGAGGCAGGTGCGCAGCCCGACGACGTGGATGAGTTCGCGCAGGTTCATGGTCATGGTCAGGTGGGTGGTCACCGCCTGGGGCAGGACGAAGCGGGCATCCTCCGGGGGGATGCCCGCCGCCACCGCTTCCTGGTAGAGGCGCTCCAGGCCGGCCATCGCCTCCTGGTAGCGCCGGAGCCACTCTGCCCCGGCCCGTTCCCAGGAGGCCGGCGTCACATAGGGGAACGGCCCCCGGACATAGCGCTGGGACTGCTGGCTGTAGGAGGCCAGGCGATGGCGGACGAGTTGATGGCTGGCCGTTCGGGAGATACCGGCTACGGCAAAGGTGAAGGAGACGTGTTCCAGGATGGAGTGGTGTCCGCTTTCCACCACCTGGCGAATCAGGCGCTTCATCCGCTCCGGCGCGGCCGGCTCTCCCCACAACTCCATCGGCCTCGCCGCGCTGTAGCAGGTGCGGGCGGCGGTGTAGAGGAGCCGCAGCGGTTCGGGCGTATAGGCCAGCAGGCAGACTTCCACCGGAGTTCTCCAACCGTGTCAAATAGGGCCGAAGCAGAAATAGCCCAGGGCGGCCAGACAGAGATAGGCGCCGTAGGGCATATAGTCGCCGGCCGAATGCCGCCGGAGGAGCAGGAGCAGCCCGGCGGCGACGGCGGCCAGGACGATGCCCAGGGAAAGGGCCCATAGCGCTCCGTAGAAGCCGGCCATCGCCCCGATGCTCCCGGCCAGCCAGACGTCCCCCAGGCCCAGGGCCTGGCTGCGGAAGAGCACCTGCCCCAGGAGAAAGAGCAGGCCGAAGAAGATCAGGCCGACCCCCAGGCCGGCCAGCCGGCTCTGAAGTTCCGCTCGCAGGTTGTTTCCCCAGAGCGGGGAAAGCAAGGCCAGCGCGGCGGGGGGGATGATGATCAGGTAATAGATGTCCCGGTGCAGCCAGTCCAGGAAGAGGGTCAAGATGAGGGCCAGGCTGAAGACGGCGTAGAGGCCGGCCGTGCCGCTCGGGCCGTGCCGCCAGACCAGGAGGGCGAAGACGGTCCCGGTCAGGAGTTCGACCAGGGGGAAGAAAACCGGGATCGGCTTTCCGCAGTGCCGACAGCGCCCCCGTTGGAGGAGGTAGCCCAGGAGCGGCACAAGTTCCCAGCCCAGCGGTTGCCCGCAGCGGGTGCAGCGCGGCCGGCGGAAAAGACGGAGGTGGTCCTCCCGGGGCAGGCGCTGGATGAGCACGCCCAGAAGCGTTCCCAGGAAAAGGCCCAGGAAGGCGGCCAGTGCGATGGGTTGAGCCTGTCGAAACCCGATGGTCATTCGGCTGCTTCTCCCTCAGGATACCCCGCTCCTGCGGGGTGTTTGGACGGGCTTCGGTACGTGTGAACGGTCCTACCGTTGATAGCGGGCCACGTTGGCGGCGTGTTCCTCCGCCGTTCGGGCGAAGGCGTGCTCGCCGGAGCCGTCGTTTTTGGCCACGAAGAAGTAGTAATCGGTCTGGGCCGGCTGTAGTGCCGCCCGAAGGGAGGCCAGGCCGGGGTTACAGATCGGCCCGGGGGGAAGTCCGGCGTAACGGTAGGTATTGTAGGGGCTGTCGATCTCGTCCAGGCTTTCGATGCCCAGTTCGTCGAAGTAGAGCACCGGCCACCACGTTCCCTGCCGGGCGTTATAGCCCAGGGCATACTGCACCGTCGGGTCGGCGGCAAGCGGCCAGCCGGCCTTCAGCCGGTTGAGGAAGACGCCGGCGATGATGGGACGCTCGGCATCCACCACGGCCTCCCGCTCCACAATCGAGGCCAGGGTGACCACTTCGTAGACGGTCCGCCCCTGGACCTGGACCTCCTGGCGCATCTCGGCGTCGAATTGCCGGTCAAAGTTCTGCAGGATAAAGTCCACGACCTGGGTGGGGGTGTAGGTCCGGGGGACGGTGTAGGTATCGGGGAAGATATAGCCCTCCAGGGAAGCGCCCTCCGGGCGGTCGGCCAGGAAATCGTAATCGTAGGGTTGTTTCACGGCCTCCAGGAATTCCTCGGCCGACATCACGTCCTGGGCCTCCAGGACCTCGGCCACCTCCTCCAGGCGTAGCCCCTCGCGGATGGTGAAGGTGATTTCCTCCACCGTGGGGGAAACGGCCAGCGCCTCCAGAATTTCGTCCAGGGTCATGCCGTAGCGCAGGACATGCCGGCCGGCCTCCAGTCGCCCGTCCATCCCCCGCACCCAGGCCCAGGTGCGGAAGAGCCAGTCCGCCGGGATGGGCCAGATGGCCCGGATGAGGTTTTGCTCGGCCAGGCGGTGGGCGATGCCGGCCGTGGTCTCGCCGGGCTCGATCACAAAGACCACCTCTCCCGACCGAACCACGTTCGCCGAAGAGGGCAGGGCCGGGGCCGAGGTGCGCAGAAAGCGGATGGCGTAGAAGAGGACCCCCACCACGATCAGGGAGGCGATCAGCAGAAGAAAGAAGAGAAAGCGCAGGAATTCGCGCACCGTTTCCTCCATCGAGACCCAGGTACAATTTCCGGGCCGTAGTATATCCCGAAACCTCTGCGCAGTCAACCTACCCGGCCTGACATCCACACATAACTCGTTCTGGCACGAATGTAGGTTGAGTAGCGCGTAGCGCGTATCGAAACCTGGCGGCCCGAAACGCTGTTGAGATGGTGGGGGACGGCCGTCGCGGAGGCGATTTTGGGCCCGTCGCGGCCGGTCGGGGGCCGCCGTAAGGGCCTAGGTGGGATGTATGAGCGGATGTCAGACCCGGCGGCGCTCAATAGAAGATTTGCTCGGCGTAATGGTCCTGGTGTTCCTCCTCCAGGCACTTTTCACAGACCAGTATGTCGCGCTGCTGCTTGTCCGAGCACTCGAGGCAGATCCAACTCGCCCGCACTTTACGGCCGCGCGCCGCGCACGACTGACAGTTCTGGTAGCGAGGCGGGTTCCGGCCGACGATGCGCGGGTATTGGGCTCCGCTCTCCGGTTCGGCGATCTGTTCCAGCGTCAGGCGGTGTTCGATCCAGTCGCCAAAATCGTATACGTACTTGAGTTCGCCGCCCACCTCCAGCCCCAGGGTGGCGATGTGCCGGTCGGCCCCATCGCCGCCGCCAAATGGCTCGATGCTGCCCAGGTCCACCTCCCGGAATCTGCGCCCCTGGCCGCGTTGGATCCGCTTCCAGAATCCGCCCATGTGGTCGAAGCAGTCGTGGTGAAAGGCTTCGCGCAGGATGCGGTCCAAGTCGGCCAGGGTCTGTCTCCCCTGAATCTCGATGGTTCGCCACAGAGACGGCCGATGCCACAGGGCCGCCTTGAAGCGATAGACCCGGCGACCCTGGGCCGGGGTGAACACCTCCTCGGGCAGGTTTCTTTGCCCGAAGATCGCCTCTTCCAGCGGCGTCTGGTAGTCGCTGTAGGTGATTATCCACCCATTGTACGCCATGCGGGGGTCGCTCTTCAGGACATCGAACCAGTGGTCGCCGGGGTAGCCCCGTGGGTCGGTCAGGCGGGCGTAGGCCGTGGGGATGGCCATATAGGCAAAGAGGCACTCATCCCGGGCCGACTCCAGCATATCAAAGAGGATATCGGCCAGTTCCCGGTTCTTTCGGGCGATCTCGGCCTTCCGGCGACGGCCGGCCGGCTCGTGTTCCAGGCGGAAGCGGCCGGCCTCCCAGTCTTCGATGGTGACCAGAAGGCTGTCGCCCCGGCGAACCTGGCAGGAGCGGAACCATGTATCCAGGTTGAAGGCGGGCATTCCATAGATATGCTCCCCGAAGATTGGGGCGCGGACCGTGCTCCGGATGGTCACGAACTCGGCCGGCAGCGGCCGGCCTTCCCTGTCGAGCAACTGCACCGCCTCTTTGGAGAGGCTCGGGCATAAGAAATAGTCGAAAGCCGGCTCGATCGGCAGGATACCGGACTCGACCTCCTGACGGGCCAGCGGGATGCGGAAGCGGACCCCGCGCATGGCGATGCGCAGGGGCAAGATCGTCCGGTCGTCCAGAAAGACCAGGGTCTTGCCGATTTCTTCCCAGCGCAGGTGAGTGTGCAGCGAGGCGCGGGGGTTCTTGGCCGAGGAAGGGCGAACGGCCAGCACCCGTTGGTCAAACTCCTCCAGCGCGATAGGACCGTCCAGCTGGGCCAGGACCTGGGCGACGGCTTCGCGCAGCGATAACGATTTCCGTTCGTTCGTGGGCGTTGTATCCATTTCTGCACCTCCACCAAGGGTTTCAACACTTACCTAAAGGTCGTCGGTTCTCATCGGGACCGGTCTTCCATAACCTCCGGCTTGGGGAAGGCCGGCCGAAGCCGGTTTCCACCCCCAATTTCCTACAGCCGGCTCAGCACCAGGGCCAGGCCGGCGCTGACGTCGCGGTGGGTATCGCCGCTGTGCTGGGCGACCAGTTCCTCCACCAGGCCCTCCAGGCGCTCGATCTCCTCGGGCGGGAGGTGGGAGAGCATGGCCCGGCCGGCTTCGGCCAGTTCCGGGGCATAGGGCAGGAGCGGCCGGAGGTAGAGGAGCGGCTTCAACTGGGCCGAAAGGTAGAGGAGGCGGGCCCGGGGCTCCCAGCGGGCCATCTTCCAGAGTGCCACGTCGTCTTCCCCGGCCTCCAATTGATGGAGGGCCAGGGCCACCTGGTCCTGGATGAAGCGGTGTTCCACCAGGAGGGAGACGGCCTGGTAGCCTTTGATGGCGATGGCCACAAAATAGAGGATCTGCTGGAAGATTTCCAATTCTACCCCTCGCGCCCGGCTTTCGGCGATGAGCGAGCGGGGGATGGCGAAGCGGTAGAAATCGGGCCGGCCGTGCAGGACGCTGTGGGCCACCACCTGGTGCAGCGCCCCCTGCTGGACGAGCGGGGGCTGGGCCTCCAACCGTTCCAGGCAGACGCTCAGCCGGGGCACGCCTTCCCAGGCTTCGTGCGTCGTCAGGAAGCCCTCTTCGCCGGCGGTAATGACCCCGGCCTCCTCCCGCCGGCGGGCCGCATATTCCCGCCAACGGGCCAGGGTATCGAAGAGGCAGAGGCTCACCACCTCCGGCAGCGGGACGGTGAGGGCGCGGTAGCAAGCCTCGACCTCCTGCCGGATGGAGCGGACCGTCCCTTCGGGGATGGTCCCGTAGAGTTCCACGGCGATTCGGGGGATTTCGCCTACACCACCGTCCATCGGCTTCCTTCGGGCGTCTTTGCGATCTCGATGCGCACCGGAAAAAGGTCTTTGAGTTCCTGGAGATGGGTAATCACCAGAATCCTTTCAAATTCCTTCTCCACCGACTGGATGGCCTCCACCAGGCGCAGCCGGCCTTCGGCATCCTGGGTGCCGAAACCCTCGTCGATGACCAGGGTCTGGAGGCTGGCGCCGGCGCGGCGGGAGAGGAGCCGGCTCAGGGCGATGCGCAGGGCGAGATTAATGCGCAACTTTTCCCCGCCCGAAAAGTTCTCGTAGGGGCGGGTGCCCCGCGAATCGGAAACGTTGATGTCCAGCGTCTCGACCACCGTGCCCTGCTTCGTCTCCCGCTGCATGGCCAGTTGCACGGCCATCTCCCCATCGGTCATGCGGGCCAGCAGTTCGTTGGCCTCGCGCTCGATCTCGGGGACGGCCGTTTCGATGAGCATGGCCTGGACCCCCCGCTTCCCCAGGGCCAAGGTCAGTTCCTCATAGATGCCCCGGCGCTCCAGCGTCTCCTCGCAGGCCCGCTTCCTTTCCCGATGGCGCTCCTGGACCTCCTGGAGGCGCTCCAAGGCCCCGCGGGCGCTCCCCTGGGCCTGCCGGGCCCGCCCCAGCGCCTCCTGGGCCTCGCGCAGGGCGGTTTCGGCCTCCTCCCGGCGGGCGCGGAGGGCCTCCAGTTCGGCCAATCGGTCTTCCAGGGCGGAGAGGCGCTCCCCCTCCAGGGCCAGTTCCTCCTGGCAGCGCTTTCGGGCGGCCCGCAACTCCTCCTGCTGGCGTTCGCCTTCGGACAGGCGCTCGCGGACGCCCTGCAACCGGTGGTATTCTTCCTCGACGGCCTTCAGCCGGGCCAGTTCCTGCTGGACGGCCTGGTGCTCCTCGCGACGATAATCCAGGGAGGCGATTTCCCGCTGCAGGGAAAGGAGGGCGGCCCGCTCCTCCGAGGCATAGGCGGCCTCCTCCAGAGCGCGTTCGAGTTCCCGCAGGCGGCTTTCCCGGGCCGGCCGTTCCTCGGCCAGTCGGGCCAGTTCCATCCGGCTTTTCTCCAGGGCCGCCTGCTGTCCCTCGAAGAGGCGCACCTGCCTGAGTTCCTGCTCCAACGTTTCCTGTCGTCCCCGAAGTTCGGCCAGGGCTTCCTCCCGGCGGCGAATCTCGGTTTCTTTTTGCCGGTACTGGTCCCGCTTCTGTTCTCCCTCGGCCTGGTAGGAGGAGCGGATGTGGGCATACGATTCCGGGCTGAGGAGGTTCTGGCAGAGGGGGCAATGGGTGACTTCCTCCCCCAGCATGTCCAGTTTCTGCCGCAGGGCCTCCATCTCCTCCCGCAGGCGCTGGCAATCGGCCTTGAGGGCACGGATGGCGGCGACCTGCTCCTGGGCCTCTTCGAGCAGGGCGTTGCGCTGGGCCTCCTTTTCCCGGAGGGCGGCCAGTTTCCGGGCGATTTCCTCCAGGCGGCTCTCGATGGCCGGCCGCTCCTCCAGACGCTCGTCCATCTCCTGGAGGGATCGGCGCAATACTTCCCGTTCCATGACCAGGTCTGTCCTGGCCCGCTCGATGGCCTGTTCCAGGGCGTGCTGGCGCTCGGAGAGGGATAGAATCCGGCCGGCCGCCTGGGAAAGGGCCTCGTTGCGCTCCCGTAACTCCTGGAGGCGGCGGAAGCCGGCTTCGATCTCGGCCTCCCGTGCCAGGAGGGCCCGATCCTCCTGAAGACGACTTTCCGTCTGGGCCATCCGCTCTTCCAGGCGGGCGCCTTCCTCCTCCAGGCGCGCAAGTCTCCGGCGCACTTCCTCCGCCTGCCGGGCGTCGGCCTCCAGGGAAGTCAGCCGGGCCTGGATCTCGGCCAGTTCCTTCTGCCGGAGGGAAAGGAGCGCTTCATCCCGGGCTACCTCCTCCTCGGCCCGGGCCAGCGCCTCTTCCAGTTCTTCCCGACGGGCCAGTTCTCGCTCCAATTCGGCGATACTCAGGGAGAGGGCCTGGAAGTTCTTCTCCTCATCGCGCAGCCTCTCCCGGGCCCGCTGCTCCAGGACATCGTAGTAGCCCAGGCCCAGGATATCGGCCAGGATGCGCTTGCGTTCGGCCGGCGGCTTGAGGGTGAACTCGTCGGCCCGGCCCTGCAGGAGGAAGGAGGAGTTGATGAAGGTGGTGTAATCCATCCGCAGGAGTTCGACGATGCGCTGCTCCGTCTGGCGAACGCTCTCTCCGGACATCGTTTTCCAGCCCAGCGGGCTGTAGACCTGGAGTTCCAGACGGGTTTTGCCCGCCCCCCGGGGGCCGCCGCTTTCCCGCCGGCGGTAGACGCGGTAGTGGTTGCCCTCCAGAAGGAACTCGAACTCGACCTCCATTTCCTGGGCTCCCTGAGCGATGAGGGCATCGTCGGAGCGGGCGCGGGCCTGTCCCCAGAGCGCCCAGGTGATGGCGTCCAGGAGGGCCGATTTTCCGGCCCCGTTCGGCCCGGAAAGGCAGGCCAGGCGGAAGTCAAATTCCAGGGGAGGGAGGCCTTCGCGGTAACACATAAAGTTACGCAGGTGGAGCGATACCGGTATCACGGCGGCGACCTCCTGGGAAGGTCTCCTGGTCCTTTAGGTAAGGCGATCTCCAGGGCGGCTTCGGCGATTGAGTAGCGGCGACCGAAGGGAGCCGCGTATCGAAACCCCGAAGCCACCGACCTCAAGCGCCGCAGGCATTTCCTCCTCGGCGCCTCGCTCGACTACAAACATGCCTCCGAAGACGGACCTTGTCGCGCAACACGGTCTGCTCCAGCGCCTGCAGGAGGGCCAGGAACAAGAGCACGGTGGTCAGGACAGCCTTCCACTGGGCCAGGAGAAAGCCCGGATCGGCCAGGTCATGGGCCGGCAAAGTTCCGCCCACATCGTGGGAAGCCCGTCAGTCGGCCTTCTTGCCGGCGATGATCTGCGGATCCGGGTTGGCCGGTCCCCCGCACTCCGGGGTATAGCAGGTAGCCTCGATGAACTGACACTTCTTGTGGCAAGCGGGACAGACCTCGGGCGGCTCCTTGGCCTGAAGGGTGTAACGGCATTCGGAACAGGTCCACCAGTTCAAGATTTCGGACATCGCATTCCTCCTCCGGCCCGGCAGTTGTGAGGGTATTATGCCAGAGAAAAGGGTGGCTGTCAAACGCTGCCGGCGAAGGCGGACCAGGCACGGTCCGGGAGTTCAGGTCAGCAGTTCCAGCAGCCGGCCGACCTGTGCCTTGGTCCCTTCCTCCCCTTCTTCCGGAGGGCCGATGCAGGAAGGGCAGCCGTCCGGGCAGGGGCATTCCAGGAGACGGGAGCGGCCGGCCTGCAGCCATTCGGAGCAGGCCTCAAAGAGGTGGGGGCTAAGGCCGGCCCCGCCGGGGCAGTTGTCGTAGATGAGGAGGACGGGTAGGCCCTCCGGGGGCATACGCAGGCGGGTGCCCACCTGGATGTCGCCGGGGTCGCACATCAGGAAGAGCGGGGCCACGTGGCGCAGGAGGTGGCCCAGCCCCTGCAGGGCGGCCACAGTGCTTTCCCGGGGGCCGTGATCCACCCGGGCGTGGCAGGAACGGCACAGCGTGACCAGGTTGGAGAGGTCGTTGGCCTGGAGGTAGGCCTCGTTTTCGCCCGGGCGGTAGCCGAATCGGCGGAAGGGGATGCGGTGGTGGACATCGTGCTCGCGGCCGACCTGGGCCTCGTGTACGCCGCAGTGCTGGCAGATGAAGCGGTCGCGCTCCCGGGCGCGGCGACGCATCTCCGGCCAGTTGGGGCCGTAGTCGGGGCGGACGATCTCGTGGGCCGGTGCCGGCAAGGTCAGCCAGAAGGCCTGGGTGAGGAACTCCTGGGGCGGCAGGTCGATCCTCCCACGGCCCAACGTCTCGTGGGTATAGAGGCGGACCCGGCGATAGGAGGCGGCCCGGGCCTGGACATGGACCACGCCGTGGTGGCGCATCCCCAGGCCCTGGGGCGCGTTCCCGGCCTCCAGGGCAACTTCCCAATCCACCTCCAGGCCGGCCTGCGTGTAGTACTCCGGCCGGGCCGGCCGGACGTAGGCCGTGCCGCCCTCCCAGTCCAGCCGCTCCACCTGGTAGAAACACCCCTCGTGCAAGTAGACGGCCCCCGGGTAGACCAGGATGGCGGCGCCGGGGCGGTCCAGTTGCCCCAGGACAACCGGCTTTTCCCCGGAGTCATCCACGATGGTGACCACATCGGCGGAGGTGGTGCGCAGGGAGAGGCGTTCGGCCGGAGGGGCGCCGCCGATCCAGTAGTAACGCCCGCCGGCCGGGAGGGCCCAGCCCTCGGCGGCCAGGGCCTCCAGGTAAGGGGTCGGCCGGACGGTGCCGAAGGGTTCATCGGCCGCGAAGGAGAGTTCGAAGAGGGCACAGCGCAGGTGTTCGGTCAGGAGAAAGGGGTTATCCGGGTGGATGTGGGCCTGTTCGGGGGAGCGGCCGAAGAAGTAGTTAGGGTGGGTAACCAGGTACTGGTCCAGGGGGCCGGGGCCGGCGATGAGGATGGCCGCGGAGGGGGCCTCCCGGCGGCCGGCGCGGCCGGCCTGCTGCCGGGTCGCCGCGATCGTCCCCGGATAGCCGGCCAGGATGCAGGCCGAGAGCGTCCCGATGTCCACGCCCAGTTCCAGGGCGTTGGTGGCCACCACCCCCTGCACCGTTCCCCGACGCAGGCCGGATTCGATCTCCCGACGCACCTCCGCCCGGTAGCCGCCGCGATACCCCCGGAGCCGGCCGCGCCGGCCGCCGCACCGCTCCCGCAGGTCGGTGAGGAGCAGTTCCATCCCCAGCCGGGTACGGGCGAAGACGACCGTGGGCAGGCCGGCCTCCAGGAAGCGGGCGGCCAGATTCTCCGCCTCCAGGAGAAGGCTACGGCGGATTCCCAGGGCGGGATCGGCCAGCGGGGGATTGTAGAGGAGAAAGTGCTGCCGGCCGCGGGGGGCACCGTCGTCCTCCACCACGGTTACGGCTTCCTCCAGAAGCCGGCCGGCCAGTTCCCCCGGGTTGCCGATGGTGGCCGAGGCGACGAGGAAGCGGGGTCGGCTTCCGTAAAAGGCGCAGATTCGCTTCAGCCGGCGCAGCACGTTGGCCACGTGGCTCCCGAAGAGGCCGCGGTAGACGTGCAGTTCGTCCAGGATGACGTAGCGCAGCGCGGCCAGGAAGGGGGCCCAGTGGGGGTGGCGCGGCAAGATGCCGGCGTGGAGCATGTCCGGGTTGGTCAGGAGGAGGCGGGCCTCCCGGCGCAGGCGGGGACGGAGGGCCGGCGGGGTATCGCCGTCGTAGGTGCCGAAGGGAGGAAGGGCCGTCCTCCCGGCCAGGGTGCGCAGGAAGGCCTCCTGGTCGTGGGCCAGCGCCTTGGTGGGGTAGAGGTAGAGGGCGGCGGCGCCGGGATGCTCCAGGAGGGCCTGGAGGACGGGCAGGTGGTAGCAGAGGCTTTTCCCGGAGGCGGTGCCGGTGGCGACGACGACGTGCTCTCCCCGTGCCGCCGCCTCCAGCGCCTCGACCTGGTGGGTATAGAGGTGGGCGATGCCCAGTTCGGCCAGGGCCTCCCGCAGGCGCCGGTCGAGCCACTCCGGCGTGGGAGCATAGCGGGCCGGCCGGGCCTCCCAGGTCCGCCAGGCGGTGATGTGGGGGGCAACCTCCGGATCGTTCTGCAGCGCCTCCAGGACCTCCTCGACGTCCACGGCGGCCTATCCTCCCAGATGCCGGCGCAGCGCTTCCCAGGCGATCTTGACCTCCTCCAGGCGCAGCGCCACGGCCAGCCCCGGGTAGACGACCACAGCGACGGCCAGCGCCGCCCCCAGGGAAAGGAGGCGGGGGAGCGTTCCGGCCTCTCCCAGCCAGGTTTCCAGGCCCAACGCCGTGCCCCAGGCGGCCAGCCCCATGCCGGCGGCGGCGGCCAAGGAGCGCCACAGGGTGGCCCCGATGCGTTCGCCTTTCGGCCAGCCCACCTGCCGGTGCAGGAGGAGGAGCATAAAGAGGGCATGCCAGGTCCACTGGGCCGAGTTGGCCAGCACCAGGGCGAACATGCCCCACCGTCCCACCAGCGGCAGGGCAAAGAGGAGGTAGATGCCGATGGCATAGGCCCCCACCAGGTTGGGGCGGAGGGTATCGCGCCGGGCGTAGAAGGCGAAGATGAGGAGTTGGTCCACGGCGGCAAAGGGCAGGCCCAGAAGGTAAAGGTAGAGGGCCAGGGTGACCATGCGGGTATCGTCGGGCATAAAGGCCCCGTGCTCAAAGAGCAGGGCGATGAGCGGCCGGCCCAGGGCGTAGAGGCCCACGGTGGCCGGCACCACCAGGGTGAGAATCAGGCGCAGGCCCAGTCCCAGTTGGCTCTGGAAGGCCCGTTCGTCCCGGGAGGCGCTGGCACGCGAAAGCGAAGGCAGCACGGCCAGGGAGACGGCCGCGGCGATGAGGCCCAGGGGGGTCTGGATGAGGGTGGTGGCGTTCTGCATCCAGGCGATGCTGCTCGCTCCGGTTTCCGAGGCCAGCCGCCGGTCGATCACGGTGCCGACAATGCTGATGGCTACGCCCAGGAGCACCGGCAGGTACAGGAGGAGGATGCGCTTCAGCGCCGGGTGGGCCAGATGCCGGGTGGGACGCAGGTGGGTCCCCCGCAATCCCGGCAGTTGCAACGCCAGTTGCAGAAAGGCGCCCACCACGACGCCGACGGCGGCGCCGGCGATGCCCAGGAGGCGTCCGGTCAGGAGGATGAGGAGGACGATGCCAGCGTTGAAGACGGCGGTGGCAAAGGCCGGGTAGGTGAAGCGTTTGAGGGCGTAGAGGAGGCCGCTCAGGGCCCCGGAGAGGCCCAGGAAAAGGAGCGCCGGGGCGACCAGGCGAAGGTCGGCTACGGCCTGCGCCTGGTACTGCGCTTCCAGACCGCCCCCCATGATGGCGACGGCCCAGGGGGCCAGGACTTCCAGGAGGAGGACCACGAGGGCCAGGAGGACGGCGGCCAGGCTGCAGAAGGCGCTGACCAGACGCCCGAGTTCCTCCCGGTCCTCCCGGGCGGCGTACTCGCTAAAGACCGGCACGAGCGCCGCGCTCACCAGCCCGCCGATCAGGAGGTCGTAGGCGATCTGGGGAATCTGGAGGGCCAGGCGAAAGGCGCTGACCGGGCCGCCGGCGCCGAAGTAGTGGGCGATGGCACCCTCGCGGGCCAGGCCCAGCAGCCGGCTGAGGATATTGCCCAGCCCGATGAGGCTGGCCGCCCGTGCCACCGCCCCTCGGCCGGCCCCGGCCTCGGCTTCGATTCCCGCTGCGTTTCCTCCGGCCACCTGAACGCCAGTCCTTTCACCGTTGCCCGTGGGCACCTTCCCCGCTCCTCGTCCCCTATGCCTCCCGGGCCCCGCGTCCTACCTCTCCCCCACGCCCTCCGGAAGCACCTTCCCCGGATTGAGGATGCCCTTGGGGTCCAGCACCCGCTTGATCGCCCGCATGACCTCCAGGGCCACCGGTCCCAGGTTCTCCTCGATGAAATCGCGCTTCAGGAGGCCGACGCCGTGTTCGCCGGAAAGGACGCCGCCCAGTTCCATGGCCACCCGAAAGATGGCCTCGGCCGCCTGTTCCACGCGGGCAAACTCTTCTTCATCGCGCCGGTCGAAGAGGATGTTGGGGTGGAGGTTGCCGTCGCCGATATGGCCGAAGATAGGGATGGGCAGGTTGTAGCGGCGGGAAATTTCCTTGATGCGGGCGACCGCTTCGGGGATGGCGCTGCGAGGCACGGTGATGTCCTCGCCGAGTTTGTTGGGCCGGCGGCGGGCCAGCGAGGGGGACACGGACTTGCGGGCGGCCATGAGCGCTGCCCCTTCCTTCTCGTCGGCCGCCACCCGGACCTCGCGGGCCCCCGTCTGGCGGCAGATCTCGGCGATCCCTTCGATCTCCCGCCGGGCCTGGTCCGGCTCTCCATCGGTCTCGATGACCAGGATGGCCTCCACGTCCAGCGGCAGGCCCATCTTCTTGTGCGCCTCCACCGTGGCGATGGTGGTATCGTCCATAATTTCCAGCGCCACCGGGATGATGCCCTGCTCCAGGATGCGTGTCACGGCCACGCCGGCATCGTTCAGGCGGGGGAAGACGGCCATGGCCGTGCAGGTGGCCTTGGGGGGCGGGATGAGCCGGAGGATGGCCTCGGTGATCACCCCCAGGGTGCCCTCCGAACCGATGAAGAGGTCGCTCAGGCGGTAACCGACGGCCCGCTTGATCGTCTTGCCGCCGGTGCGCAGGATGCGGCCGTCGGCCAGGACCACCTCCAGCCCCAGCACATAGTCGGCGGTTACCCCGTATTTGAGGCAGTGCGGCCCGCCGGCGTTGCAGGCGATGTTGCCGCCGATGCTGGAGTGGCGCTGACTGCTGGGGTCGGGCGGGTAATAGAGCCCGTGCCGGGCCACCGCCTCCTGGAGGTCGGCGGTGACCACGCCGGCCTGCACCACGGCGACCATGTTGGCCCGGTCGATCTCCAGGATGCGGTTCATCCGGGTCAGGTTCAGCACGATGCCGCCGTGGATGGGGATGGTTCCTCCGGCCAATCCGCTGCCCAGCCCCCGGGGCACCACCGGGATGGTCTCCCGATAGGCCACCTGCATGGTTTGGGAGACCTCCTCCGTCGTCGCCGGGGAGACGACCGCGTCGGGCAGGCTCTCCCGGAAGGTGGCGTCAAAGCCGTAGCAGAGGAGGTCCTCCGGCTCGGTATGTACCCATTCCCGGCCGACGATACTTCGCAGTTCGCGCAGCACACGGGCTTCGATCATCGGAATCGTCCTTCGGATGCTCTCGGGCCACGGCTATTCGATCTCCGGGCTCACCTCGTCCTCGTCCGTCAGGGGAACCGCCTCGCGCTCCGAGACCTCGAAGCGGAGGCTGCCACAGCGGGGGCAGACGTAGCGGCCCTGGAGGTAACCCTGGGGGTCGCGGGTCAGCCCGCCGTAGCCGCAATCCAGGCAGACGTATTCGTACCATCTTCTCATCGGTGTCTCCTCCGGCGGCTTGGCCGATGGGATGCCGGCCGGCCCGGTACGCCGCATTGTACCCGATGGGCTTCAGGGCGTCAAATCGCCGGCCTTTCCACCGGCCTCCGGGGGCCGCAGGGTACTACCGCAAATGGTACTTTTTTCCTATTGACGGGGAGCCAGGGCAAGTTTATAATCGAATCAGACGGAGGCAATGAAGCCCGGCCCGCCATGTGGACGCCTGGACCGGGTGGAGCGGGTGGCGTAACCGGCCGTCGCACATTTTGCGCGGCCGGTGATTGTTTTGGATCGGCCGGGAGGTCGAGATGAACAATCCGTGGAGACTGGTGCGCGGGCTGTTGGGCATGGGCACGCTGGTACTGGTGGTGCTGCTGACCGTCTGGCTGGGCCGCGGGTCGGAAGATACCCCTTGGCAAGGCCGCCCAGCCCTGTATGCCGGAAGCGGGTTTGGGGCAGCGCAGGCCGATACGATGGCCGCTTCGGCAAACCCCCAGGAAGTAAGTTTTGGACCGATCGTCGTTCAATCGGACAAGGTGGACCTGTCCCCTCCTTTGCGTTCGATCTCGCCTATCCCTCCCCAGGTCGTGTTAAAAGGGCCGGAGAATGAACCTCCCCCCAAACAGGGCGGAAGCGGGGACTGGAACGAAATCCGGGCCATCCTCCAGGACTGGCACGGCGGGATCCATATGCCCGCTCCTATTCAGAACTTTGAGGGGGTCAACAACGTCAACGGCGTCCTTCCGCCCGATACCCAGGGAGATGTAGGCCCCAATCATTACATCCAATGGGTCAACCTGTCCTTTGCCATCTGGAATAAAAGCGGAACACTGCTCTACGGCCCGGCCAACGGCAACACCCTGTGGAGCGGCTTCGGCGGTCCATGCCAGGACACGAACGACGGCGACCCCATCACCCTCTACGATCCCCTGGCCGACCGCTGGGTGATGAGCCAGTTTGCCCTGCCTAACTACCCCAGCGGGCCGTTCTACCAATGCTTTGCCGTTTCGCAGTCGCCGGATCCGCTGGGCTCCTGGTACCGCTACCAGTTCACCTGGCCGAACAACTATATGAACGACTACCCGAAGATCGGTGTCTGGCCGGACGGCTATTATATGACGGCCAACCAGTTTGCCTCCGGATCGGGGCAGTGGCGGGGTGCCGGGGTGGCCGCTTTTGAGCGCTCCAAGATGCTCCAGGGGCAATCGGCCCAGATGGTCTATTTCAACCTCTACACGGTCAACTCGAATTACGGGGGAATGTTGCCTAGCGACCTGGATGGCCCCGTGCCACCGACCGGAAGCCCAAACTACTTTGCCGAGTGGGATGATTCCGCATGGATTCCTCCCAACGATGCCGTCCGTATCTGGGAATTCCATGTGGATTGGAACACGCCTGCCAATTCGACCTTTGGCCTCAGCGGCAATCCCAACCAGGTGATCAATACAAGCAACGTAGACCCGAATATGTGTGGCTATGCCCGCAACTGCATTCCCCAGCCTGGAACAACCGTCAAGTTGGATGCCATCTCCGACCGGTTGATGTACCGCTTGCAGTACCGTAATTTCGGCACCTATGAGGTCCTGGTGACCAACCATACTGTGGACGCGAATGGAGCCGATCTGGCCGGCATCCACTGGTTCGAGTTGCGCAGAAGCGGCGGCACCTGGAGCCTCTATCAGGAGGGAGTCTATTCCCCCGATGCTGTCCACCGATGGATGGGCAGCATCGCCATGGACCAACAGGGAAACATCGCCCTGGGCTATAGCGTCTCCAGCAGTTCGGTCTATCCGGGAATTCGGTATGCCGGCCGACTGGCCGCAGACCCCCTGGGGCAGTTGCCTCAGGCTGAGGCGGTGCTCCGGGCCGGCAGCGGTTCGCAGACAAGCACGTACTACCGCTGGGGAGACTATAGCGCGATGCAGGTTGACCCCACCGACGATTGCACCTTCTGGTACACCCAGGAATACTACCAGACCACCAGCAATGCTGGCTGGCAGACGCGTATCGGCTCTTTCAAGTTCCCCTCCTGCGGCGGCGGCCCAACCCCCACACCAACCCCGACCCCCACGAACACGCCAACGCCGACGCCCACGCCGACCAACACACCTACCCCCACACCCACGCCTACCTTTACTCCCACCCCCGGCCCTTCGCCCACCCCCACACCCACCCCACCTCTCCCGCCTCCGGAAAGCGGTAGAAAACAGGCCCCCGAGTGCCTGGATGATCCAGCCGGCACCTTCTCCCTCCCCGGCCCGATCTTCCAGAACCTTCCCGGTCTCCTCGCCGGCCGGACCGGCAGTAGCGGCCCCGGCATCCGGCTGGCCACCATCACCCTGCGGGAAGCGGATATGACCAGGGTCGAGGCGACGGCGGTCCAGATCGAGTCCCCGGAGAACCCCTCTCCGGCCGGCCCGGAATCTTCTCAACCCGCTCCCCAGGCCGTCGCCCCGATTCCCAACATCCAGGTCGAGGGGCTGCCCAACAACTCGGGCTGGGTCACCTCCGTCGCCGACAACCAGGGCAACCTCTATACCGCCTTTGAGTACCCCTATGCGACCGGCTGCGGCAGCACCTGCTACGCCACCGTCGCCGGCAAGTCCCGCAACAACGGCAAGACGTGGGACCTGTGGTACGTCGTAGCCTCCACAACCGCAAGCGCCCGCCGGCCGACCATCGCCGTGGACGGAAACGGCCAACTGTATATCGCCATGGAACTCTACTTCAACGGCGCCGGCGGCCTGCGCTGGTACGCCGCCGTGGCCACCTCCGATTGCGTGCGCGACGTCTCCTCCTGGAGCGTCACCTACTGGAACACCACCTACGCCCTCTTCCCCGGCGGCACCGACGCCGATGCCGGCGGCGACGGGAACGACTTTTACGCCCAGTTCCAGGTCCCCTTCGAGAGCGACGGTCAGCCCGACCTGCTGACCGTCTGGTCGCTCGACGGCGGCGCTTCCTGGTCCGGCGGTTTTCTCTATGCTACCGGTTTTCCCCTGGAGCGGCCGACCACGCAGGTGGGCACGGCGAACATGTCCTGTTCCTTCTACTACAACAACGCCACGCGCTACTGGTACTATGGGGCTCTTGGGGCGAACTGCGCTACATCCACCGGCGTATCCCAGGCCGGCGCCGCCTATGCCGACGGCGATGGCAGCGGCTCGTACCACTATGTGGCTTACCAGCGCAACAACAATATCTATATCCGTTATTCTACCAGTGATGGCGCTACCTTCTCTACCGAGACTACCGTCGATGCCAGCGGGGGCAACCAGCGCTACCCGGCCGTCTCGGCCAACGGGGCCAAGGTTCGCGTGGCCTATGTCAACGGCGGCAACCAGACGTGCCTGCAGATCTCGGATAACAACGGCCAGACCTGGTTGGGCACCCCTTACACCCTGAACACCAATGGCAACACCACGGTGGAGGGCTTTCACTACGTGGCCCTGGCCTACCACCCGATCGGCGGCGCGGCCGACGGCAAGCACCCCATCGCTCTGTGGGTGGACAACCGCAACACGAATTACGACCTCTACCTGGGCACGATCAACGACCCGCCGGTGATCGGCACGCTCTCCTGGCCCTCGAACGGCGCCACCGTCACCGCCTTTGCCCCCGCGCTGCGCTGGAACGCCGCCACCGATCCCGACGGCGACACCGTGCGCTACTGGTGGTTCGTGGACACGACCAACCCACCGGCCGCGACCGTCGGCGGCCCCATCGCCCTCACCACAGCCCTGCCCTACTATACCGCCCCCAACACGACCTACTACTGGAAGGTCCGCGCCGACGACGGCTACCAGACCTCGGCCTCGGACAGCGCCGTTTGGAGTTTCACGACCTCCTACGAGACCCTCTCCGGCTCGCCCGCAACCTACCTGCAGGACTTTGCCGGTGACCCGCCCTACTGGACCAAGAAAGGCTTTGCCTGCCTGGACTGCTTCGAGGGTGACCCTATCCGCTGGGTGGTCAACCCGGGTGGGAAGTGGGTCCGCTCGACCGATTACGCCTGGGGCGGGGCTTACAGTGCCCACGCCCTCTACGATGCCAACAACGCCGATTACCAGATGACCTCGCCGGCCCTGGACCTGCGGGGGAGCGCCTGGGCCTACTTCAATACCCATTTCCGGGGCAGTTCGGAAGCGGGATACGACTACCTCTACCTGGAGAGCCGGCCGAATGCCACGACCTCCTGTTGGACGATGGAGGATGCCCGCAGCGGGGATTACAATACCGGCTGGTGGGTCTACTACGAGGGCAACGTGGACCTGAGCACTTATGCCGGTAGCACGACCGGCCAGTTGCGCCTGCGTTTCCAGACCGACGGCACGAATTACGGTCCTCCTTACGGGGTGGGCTGGTATGAGGACGAGATCGAAGTGGCCCGGGAGAGCGAATGGGCCTGGCGCAACGTCTCTCCCTTCTACTACCGTCTCCAGACCCAGGGGAGTTTTGTGGGCTACACCAACTATTTGGTGGACCAGTTCTACACTCCCTATATCCTGCTGCCCAACAACCCCGGTTACTCCATCCGTCTGGTGCTTATGGAACGCTACAATATCAGCGCCGGCGACTATGCCACCGTCTGGATTCGCGATGCGGCGGCCAACACCTGGCAGAAATTGGCCTCCTACAGCGGCTCCCAGGACACCTGGGCCGAGCGCCCTATCCTGATTCCGGACGGATACAAGGGCCGGGTGGTGGTCATCGCCCTGGTCCTGCACACCGACGGCAGCGGCGCCCTGGGCGGGCCGCAGGAAACCGGCGGTTACTGGGATGTGGATGCCTTCCGCCTGGAGGAGTATATCCCCACCGCCGTCAAGTTGCTCTCCTTCGCCGCCCGGCCGGCCGCTTCCGGCATCCTGCTCACCTGGGAGACCGCCGGCGAGCAGGACAATGCCGGCTTCAACCTCTACCGCAGCGCCTCCCTCCAGGAGAAGGGAGAAAAGGTCAACGCCACCCTCATCCCCTCCTGTTGTCCGGGGGGCGGCGAGGGGGCGGTCTACAATTTCCTGGACACGACGGCCCGTCCGGGGCAAACCTACTTCTACACCCTGGAGGACGTGGACCTGAACGGCCGGCGGACCGCCCACGGGCCGGCCGTCATCGCCTACCGGCAGGTCTACCTGCCGCTGGTGGGCCGCTAGGAGCAGCAGGCGGGAGGAAGGCCGGCCAACCCTCCTCCCGCCCTTTGCTGAGGTCATGGAGGCCGATGACCCTAACATCCCTGCGACCACGCTTTCGGAGCGACTGGCTGCAGACCGGTCTGTTCCTTTCCCCGTACCTGGCGGGCACGTTTCTCCTGGTGATCCTGCCGGCTCTGGCCACCCTCGCCCTGTCCTTCACCCATTACGACGCCTTCCGTCCCCCTTCCTGGACCGGGCTGGATAACTTTCGCCAACTCTGGTCCGCGCCGCTGGTGCGTCGGGCACTTTACAACACCCTCCTCTTCCTGGGGATGGCCGTCCCACTACGCGTGCTGGGAGCGCTGGCCCTGGCCCTGCTCCTCCAGCACCGCCGGAGGCTGTTCGGCCTGTTTCGAGCGGCCGTCTACCTGCCCACCATCATCCCCGAGTCCGCCTACGCCCTGCTCTGGCTCTGGATCCTCAACCCGGTCTCCGGACCGCTGAACCTGTTCCTGCAGATGCTCGGCGTTCCGGCCCCAGCCTGGTTAACCGACCCGGCTGCAGCCCACCTGGCCATCGTCCTCATGGCCCTTTTCCAACTGGGCGAAGGGTTTGTGGTCCTGCTGGCCGGCCGGCAAAGCATTCCATCCACCCTGTACGAAGCGGCAACGGTGGATGGGGCCGGCCCCTGGCAGTGTTTTTGGAAGATCACCCTGCCGCTCCTCCTTCCTTGGCTGCTCCTCCTCACCTTCCGCGACCTTGTTGTCAGCCTGCAAAACACGTTTACCCCGTCTTTTATGTTGACCTATGGCGGACCGGACTATGCCACCACTTTGGCGCCGCTCCTGGTCTATGAACTGGCGTTCGATCTGGGTGATTTCGGCCTGGCTTCCGCCATGCTGGTCCTGATCTACCTGCTCCTGGCCCTGCTGATCTTTGGCATCCTCAACCTGGTGGTCGGGTTGGGAGGAAACACCGATGCGGCTTAGGAGACACCTCCGGATCAGCGACCTGCTGGCCCTGATGAGCGCCCTGCTCTTCCTTCTGCCCCTCTACTGGGCGCTCGTCGCTTCGCTGCGCCGGCCGGACCTGCCTCCGGCGTCCACCCTGGAGTGGTGGCCCAAGTCGCTGCACTGGGACAACTATGCTGCCCTCTTTCGGCTGCTCCCCATGGGACGATACCTGGGCAACTCCCTGCTGGTCGTCGCCGTGGCCGTGCCGCTGACCTGGTTGAACGCCTGCCTGGCCGGCTTCGGCCTGGCCCAACTGACCGAACGGTTGCGTCGCAGTCTGGTCCTGGCCAGCATCGGGGTGATGATGATGCCTAGCATGGCCCTCTGGGTGTTCCGCTTCCGCCTCCTGGCCTGGCTGGGGTGGGTGGATACGCCCGGAGCGCTGATTTGCCCTGCCCTGGCGGCCGGCAGCCCCCTCTTCGTGTTGCTCTTCTACGGGGCCTTTCGCCGGATTCCTTCCGAGGTCTACGATGCCGCCCGTATGGACGGGGCCAGCCCTTGGACGATCTGGTGGAAGATCGCCCTGCCGCTGGTTCGGCCGGCCTCGGCCGGTGTGGTCGTCCTGGCCTTTTTGATGTACTGGGGCGATTTTTCCAGCCCGGTAGTGTACATCCGCCGCCCGGAGTGGTATACCATGCCTGTCGCCCTGCAGTTGCTCCATCAACTGGGTCCAATCACCTGGCCGCTTCTCATGGCCGGCGCAATGGTGATGATTTTGCCTATCCTCCTCCTTTTTTTCTTCTGGCAGCGCTTCCTGTCGGCCGACTTTTCTCCATCATGGCTTTTGAACTGAGGAGGCCAAGATGCGTATCTACGGTCGAAAGTACTTCCTTCTGATCATCCTGGGGCTGTGCTTCGGATGGTGGATTGGGGGGTGCGGGACACCGGCCGGCACCCGTACGATCTCCTTCGCCGTTTTTGGCGACCCGGCCGAACTGGCCGCCTACGAAAGCCTGGTAGCGGCCTTCGAGTCCCGACATCCGGACATTGACGTCCAGTTGCGCCACGTTCCCGGACAGAGCGAATACCAGCAACAACTGCTGATGGATTTTTCCGCCGGCCGTCCCCCGGATGTAATGCTCTTGAGTTACCGCCGCTTCGCTTTTTTCGCCGCCCAGGGCGGCCTGGAAGCCCTGGAACCCTACCTGGCGCGAAACCATCTCTTCCGGGAAACGGACTTTTTCCCCCAGGCGATCGAGGCCTTCCGTTGGTCCGGCCGACTCTGGTGTATTCCCCAGAATGTGTCCAGCCTGGTGGTCTATTACAACCAGGACCTGTTTGACGCGGCCGGCCTGCCCTACCCCCGGGCTGGCTGGACCTGGGATGATTTCCTGGATGCAGCCCGCGCCCTGACCCGAGACCTGGACGGCGATGGACGGATCGACCAGTACGGGGCCGGGATTTCCCCCCGATTGCAGCGGCTGGCTCCCCTGATCTGGCAAAATGGGGGCGAACTGGTGGACGACCCGGTCCATCCCTCCCACCTGACCCTGGATAGCCCGGCGGCGCTGGCCGCCTTCCGATGGTTCGTGAATCTCCAGGTGCAGGAGAAAGTGGTCCCTGATGCGGCGGCGGAACAGGCTGAATCGAGCGAGAGCCGCTTCCTGGGCGGCCGCCTGGCGATGTATTTCAACAGCCGGCGCGGCGTGCCGACCTACCGGACCATCACCGCTTTCCGGTGGGACGTGGCCCCCCTGCCGGCCGGCCGGGAGGCGGCCTCGATCCTCCATAGCGACGGCTTCTGTATGGCGGCCGCTACCCAGGACAAGGAGGCAGCCTGGGCCCTGATCGAGTTTGCCAACTCGGTCGAAGGCCAGGAAATCCTGGCCAAAACCGGTCGCACCGTACCTTCGCTGCAGTCGGTCGCCGAATCCCCGGCCTTCCTGGAACCCGGCCGGCCTCCGGCTAGCAGCCGTATCTTCCTCGAGGTCATCCCGACCTTGCGCTTCTTGCCGATCCTTCCCCGCTGGGGCACGATCGAGGAGGTGGCCGACCGGGAGATCGAGGCGGCCTTCTACGGCCGTATTCCGGTGGAGGAAGCGGTAACCCGGGCTATCTCCCTCACCCAACCCTACTTCCAGGAGAAGGGCCCCTGAGCACGGTTGAAGGTTAGAAATCTGCGGGTTTGAAGGTTTTGACGGGCTCAACACGGCGCCCGGCGGGTCGGTAACCTCCGAAGGGGCGTATCGAGGCCGAAGGGGTATCGAAACCCGAACGGCCCGGCGAGGCGCCGTGTGAAGTGGGCCGGAGCGCAGCGACGGCCGGATCGAAATCCGGCCTCGCCCAACGACCAACATGCACTCCGGTTGACCCGCCGCTCGGCTTTGGGTATAATCCGATCCAGGAATCCGGTGCTTGTGCATCGGAAAGGCCCTGGGGCCTGAGGAGGTTCCGATGGACACGAGATCGCTTCGGGCCGTCCTGCCGCTGTTCCTTGCCCTGGCCCTGGGATTGCTCCTCACCGCCGGCCCGGGCGCCCGGCCGGCCGCCGCCCAGTTCAATACGCCGACCGTGGACGGAACGATCTCCCCCGGCGAATACGGCGACCACACCGACGGTCAGAACCGGCAGACCAGCGGCGGCCAGGTCTGGTATATGACCTGGGACGACGACAACCTCTACGTCGGCATCGCCGGAGCCAACATCTACGAGGGCGCCATCCTCTACCTGGACCGCAACCCGCTCGCTCCCATCAACGGGGGTAGCAATGCCGACGGCACCATCGTCGGCTTCAATTACGACGGCACCAACTTCGCCGCCCTCCAGTTCCGCGCCGACATCGTCCTCTACGCCAAAAACGGCTACCGGGAATACCGTCTGGCGAACGGCGCGAACGGCTGGTCCGGGCCGACGACCGGCTGGGGAAGTTACGCCGATGACGGCGGGACCAACACGCGCGAGTTCGCCCTGCCCTGGTCGGCCCTCGGCGGCCGGCCGGCCTCCTTCGCCTGGTTCGGCTACCTGACCTCGAGCGGCGGATACGTCTACGGCCCGGTGCCTGTCGAAAACCCCGGCGGCACCATCGGCACCGCCGCCCGCTACACCCGCTACTACATCGTCAACAATACCGGCAACGGCACCAGCACCAAACCCTTCTCCCGCAACTGCTACGTCTTCAACCGCGAAACCGACATCGACGACTTTGGGGCGCTCAACGTTTATGACTTTACCATGAACACGCCGGGGCGGACCATCACCCGCGTCGGCGGGGCCTGGACGATCGGCGGCGACCTGCGCGTGGACAACGGCACCGTCAACTTTGGCGCGATTGCGGACGGGACCTCGGTGAGCGGCCGGGTGCTGGTGGGCAGCGGGGGGAGCCTGATCCTCTCTTCCGCCATCGGCGGCGACCTCGCCGTAGGAGGAAACTGGACCAACAATGGCACCTTCAACCCCAACGGCCGGCAGGTCACCTTCAACGGCAGCGGCGCCCAGTACGTGGACGGAAGCGCCGCCACCACCTTCGACTACCTGCTCATCGATAACGCCGTGACCGGCAACGTCACCCTGACGGTGGACATCACCGTCCGGCGCGAACTCAAGGTGAACGATAGTTCGGCCGAACTGAGCGCCGGCTCATCCACCATCACCCTGCAGGGCGATGCCACCTCCGGACCGGTCTTCTGGAACAACGGCACCTTCAACCGGGGCACCGGCACGGTTGTCTTCAGCGGAGAAAACAACCGGAACGGCCGGGTGCTGGGCTCGGCGGTGACCACTTTCAACCACGTCACCCTCCGCCGCAACCCCGGCGGCAGCGGCAACTTTGGGGTGGATTTTTACGACCACGATACCGGCCGGCGGGCCCACATCGCCGGCATCCTCACCCTGAATCAGCACACCTTTGTCGCCAGCGAGGAGGACGGCAGCAGCACCGGTTGCGCCCCATCCAACTGCGACGGCACGCCCTTTTACGATGCCGGCTCGACGCTGCGCTACAACAACTCCGGCCCCTTCGATTCCGCCGCCGAGTGGTGGCCGGACGACACCAACCCCACCTGCGGGACGGACAAGGGAATGCCCTATAACGTCATCATCACCAACAGCACCGCCCTCAACCTCAACGCCGCCTTCGCCAACAACGGGCGAGAACCCAACTACCCGGCCGGCTCGAACAAGACGGCCTGCGGCTCGCTGACCATCGCCGCCGGCAGCACCCTGACCTCCACCTCCGGCATCCTGAGCGTGAAGGACGACTGGACCCGGGCCGGCACCTTTGCCCACAACAACGGCACGGTGCGCTTCACCGGGAGCGGGGGAGGCGACGGCATCCAGACGGTGAGCGGGAACACGACCTTCTACAATCTGACGCTCAACTCCCAGTCCGGCGTCAAGGTTTATTTCGGCAGTACCACAACGACGGTGGTCCATGACCTGGACAAGGTGAGCGGAAGCGGGACGATGGACCCGGGGACCGGCAAGTTCCTGTTCACCGGAACACCCAGCAGCATTCTGGGCGGCGGGCAGAAAGTCTTTTACGACCTGGAGATCGCCGGCGGGGCGACGACGAACCACACCACCGGCGGGAGCGTCTGCGTCTATCACAGTTTTGTCAACAACGGCACCTTCACGGAAGGGGCCGGCCAGGATATCTATTTCAACGGCGGGGGCAACATCAGCCTGTCGGGAAGCGGCACGACTACTTTTGGGAGCATCTGGGTGCAATCCGCCAGCACCCTCAACGCCGGGACGCACAGTTTCCGCGTCGTCGGGGACCGCTTTGCCGTCTACAGCACCAACACCTTCAACGGCGGAACGGCGACGGTGACCTTTGCCAACGGTACGGGGACGGCGCTGAACGGCACGCTCTCCAATCTGGGGACCTATAACTTTTACCACCTGACGATTGAGACCGGGGCGGTCGTTTTGGGCCCGGTGTACGGCAGCAAGACGATCAACGTGGCCGGCAACTGGGAAAACAACGGTACCTTCACCCACAACAGCGGCACGGTGGTGTTCAACGGCACGAGCCCGCAGACCATCGGCGGCAGCGCGACCACCGCTTTCTACGCCCTGACCATCAACAACCCCGCCAGGGTCAACCTGGCCCACACCACGCAGGTGGACCGAACGCTGACCCTATCCAGCGGCCGGCTGACGCTGGGGGACTATGACCTGCTCATGGGCGTGGGCAGCGGTTATTCCGGCACGCCGGGCGCAACGCGCATGGTTGTGGCCGATGGCAGTGGGGCGCTGTGCAAGGAGTATGCCGCGGCCGGCTCGTTTCTCTTCCCCATCGGCGATGCCACGGACACGGCCGAATATTCGCCAGCCACGCTGGATTTCAGCAGCGGCATCTTTGTTTCCGGGCGGGCTTGCGTCAATCTGGCGGACGATAGACACCCGAACAACCCCAGCACCAGCGACTACCTGACCCGCTACTGGACGGTTACCACGAGCGGCATCTCCAGTTTCACCTGCACGGCCACTTTCTACTATGTGGATGCCGATGTGATGGGTACAGAGGGCAATATTCGGGCCCTGAGATATCATAGTGGCAACTGGACGGCCGGCAACCTGGTGGAGACGGCGAACAATCGCTTCACGATGACTGTGAACCTCTTTTCTGATTTCACCGGTGGGAACCTTCCCTTGGCGGTGAAACTCCTGGCCTTTGCTGCCCGGCCGGCCGCTTCCGGCATCCTGCTCACCTGGGAGACCGCCGGCGAGCAGGACAATGCCGGCTTCAACCTCTACCGCAGCGCCTCCCTCCAGGAGAAGGGAGAAAAGGTCAACGCCACCCTCATCCCCTCCCGCTCGCCCGGCGGGGGCGAGGGGGCCTCCTACGAATTTTTGGACACGGCGGCCCGTCCGGGGCAGACCTACTTCTACACGCTGGAGGACGTGGACCTGAACGGCCGGCGGACCGCCCACGGGCCGGCCGTCCTCTCTTTCTGGCGGGTCTACTTGCCCCGGGTGCTCCACCGGCGGTGAGGAGGCGCTTTTGGAGGCGCTCAACCTTTTCTTCACCACCAACCGCGCCCTGATCTATTTCGTTGGTGGGTTGTCCTTCTTCTCGATGGGTCTGGCCTCGGCCCTGGAACGAAGGCGCTACAGCCGGCTGCGCCTGGCCCGCCATCTGGGCTTGCTGGCCGGCTTCGGTCTCCTTTACGGGCTCAACGAGTGGGCCAACCTGATCATCCCCCTCCAGGAACGGCTGCCCATCCCGACCTATATCTCCTGGCTTTCCGTCCTGCAACTCCTGGCCCGGGGCCTGGCGCTGGCCCTGCTCTTCCAGTTTGGGGTGGAACTCCTGCGGCCCACTTCGCCGCGCTGGCGGGGGGTGCGCTTCCTGCCCGGCCTGTTCGTCCTGTTCTGGGTGCTGGCCCTGGTGTACCTCTGGGCAGCCATGCGGGCGCCCGGCGAAGTCCTCTTCAGCACCGGGGATGTGCTGGCGCGCTACCTCCTGGGCCTGCCGGGGGCGGCCCTCTCCTGTCTGGGCCTCCTGGAACAACGTCGGGAAGTGCGGGAGGCCGGTTTTCCCCACATCGCCCATTACCTTCTGGGCGCGGCCCTTGCGCTGGGCTTTTTCATCATCGTAGGGGTTTTCCTGGCCGTGGCCGGCCCCTTCTTTCCTGGGGAGTGGCTGGCCTATCCCTGGTTGCTCTATGCCATCGGCGTCTTGGCCCCCTTGTTCCGTACCCTGGACGGCGTCGCTATGGCCCTCTTCACCGGGCGGGCCCTGGCCGTCTTCGAGGCCGAGACCGAAGCCATCGTGGCCGAGGCCGAGCGCCGCAACCTGCTCCTGGCCGACCGGGAGCGCATCGGCCGCGAACTGCACGACGGCATCATCCAGTCGCTCTATGCCGCCGGGCTGCGCCTGGAGGATGCCCTGCATACCTGCGCCGAAGCACCGGAGGAGGCCAGGGAAAAGATCCGCAGCGTCATGGGGAGCCTGAACCAGGTCATCCAGGAGATTCGGACCTATATCTTCGACCTGCGGGGCCGCTCTGAAGAGGGCTCTTTGGTGCGGCGGTTGGCCGAGATGGTGCAGGAGGTGCGCCTGAATACGATGGTGGAGGCCGATTTGCGGGTGCACGGCCTGGGTTGCGACCCTCCGCCGGGGCATGTGGCCCATCTCTCCCGGATCGTCCAGGAGGCCCTGAGCAACGTGCTCCGCCATGCCCGGGCCCATCGGGTGAAAGTGGAAGTCTTCTGCGAACCCGAGGCCCTGCGCCTGGAAGTGGCCGACGACGGTTGCGGCTTTGACCCGGAGCAGGTACGTCGGGAAGGGCGGGGGATGGGGCTGCGGACCATGCGCGAGCGGGCCGAAATCCTGGGAGGGACGTTCCAGGTGGCCTCCCGGCCCGGCTCAGGGACACGGGTTACGGTGCAGGTGCCGTGTTCGTGCCTGTCGGGCAGGAGCGGGAACGAGGCCGGCCGGAGGTATCCATGACCCAGACACGCTGGCGTGTGCTCCTGGTGGACGACCATGAGGTGGTGCGATTGGGGTTGCGGGCCCTGCTGGAGCGTTATCCCCACCTCCAGGTGGTCGGAGAGGCCGGCTCGGCCGAGGAGGCCGTCGCCGAAGCCGTGCGGAAACATCCCGACGTGGTGGTGATGGACGTGCGCCTGCCCGGTCGTTCCGGGGTGGAAGCCTGTCGAGAGATCCGGGCCCGCCTGCCCGATACCCGGGTGATCATGCTCACCTCCTACGAGGACGACCAGGCCCTTTTCGAGGCCATCGCCGCCGGAGCCAGCGGCTACGTCCTGAAGCAGATCGGCTGCGAGGCCCTGGTACAGGCCATCGAGACGGTTGGGCGGGGCGAGGCTCTGCTCGATCCGGCGGTGACGGAACGGGTGCTACGCCGGGTGCGGGAGGGGGCCCAGGCACGCCATCGCCAGGCCTTCGCCGGCCTGACGGAACAGGAAATGCGCGTCCTGGCCGGTGTGGCCCGGGGGTTGAGCAATAAAGAAATTGCCTACCGCCTGGGATTGCGCGAAAAAACCGTGCGCAACTACGTCAGCGCCATCCTCGGCAAACTGGGCCTCTCCTCCCGGGTGCAGGCCGCCACCTACGCCCTGGAACACCACATCGGGGAAGTGTGTCCTTTGGAAGAGTGAGAGCGGCCGGTCGAAGGGACCGACCCGGTCCGGTGCCGCTATCCTGTCTCCTTTGGATTCCTGCGGGATGGAACAATCCCACAGCGCCCTACAGGACAGATGTCCCGGCCTGTCCGGGACATCTGCCGGGGGACAACGGCCGGAAAGTTTTTATAATAGCAAAGAAAAATATTTTTTGCACCTTGTTTTGCGTATATTTTCACAAAGTAACCGGGAGAAGCGGTGATGAAACGTTGGCTTTGGCTATTCGTATTGGCCGGCGCCTTCCTGGGGATGGTGCTGAGCCAAACGGTCGGGGGAACGCCGCTGACCCAAGCCCCCGCCGTGCCGCACCCGGTGGCCGGCCGCGAGGCCTGCCTGAGTTGCCATATCGGCGGACCCCAGGCGATGCCGGCCGACCACGCCGGCCGGACCCAGGAAACCTGTTTGACCTGCCATCCGACCTCCCCGGGAGAGTCGAAGACGCCGACGGCCGTTTCGCCTACTTCACCGGACGTACCGACCCGCCTTCCGACCGAGCCTCTGCCCACCTTGCCTCCCATCCGTCCGGCCGAATACAAAGGGCCGGAATTCTGCGCCCGGTGTCATCAGCCCCATATCCAGGAATGGCAAAACTCGACCCATGCCCGGGCCTTTCAGGATCCGGTCTTCCAGGCCTCCTGGGTCGAAAACCGCAAGCCGGGCTATTGTCTGGCCTGCCATGCGACCGGGTACGACCCCAACACCGGCCTGCCGGTGGCCGAAGGGGTGACCTGTGAATCGTGCCATGGCACCTACCGCGAGGGCCATCCCCAGACCGATATGATGCCGGTGGATCCGGCGGCCGAACGCTGCGGTGCCTGCCACACGAGCACCTACCAGGAATGGCAACTCAGCGGGCACAGCCAACGCGGGGTCAAATGTGCCAGTTGCCATGCCGTGCACTCCCAGGGCCTCCTTTTCCCCACCTCGACCGCCCTCTGCGCTACCTGCCACGGCGACCGGGCCGAGGACTTTGCTCACGCGGCCCACGCCCAGCACGGCGTGACCTGCGCCGATTGCCACATGTACCGGCCGCCCGAAGGTTCGCCCAGCGGCGGCACGTTGCCCACCGGCCACTTTTTCGGCGTAACCTCCGAGGCCTGTACCCAGTGTCATACCCGCGATACCATCCACAGCCGACGGGAGGAATTCGCTCCGGTAACCGAGGCGACCGTGCCCCTGATGCAACGAATTACCGCACTGGAGAAACAACTGGACGACCTGCAGGGGCAAACGACCCGCAACCTGCTCCTGGGTTTGATCGGCGGAGCGTTGGGGGGACTGTTGGTCGGCGTATTGGTGACCCTGCTCCTCCAGCGCCGGCGGACGGGAGGACAAGGTGCTCAGTCGTAGGGAATTTCTGGGCCTGCTGGCAGCGGCCGGCTTGGCTCCCCTGGCGGCCGGCCTTGCCCGCCTGCTGCGGCGGCTGGAGAGCGCACCCTCCGCTTTTCCCCGACCGGAGGCCTCCTCGCCCCACCGCTGGGCCATGGTCATTGACCAGGGGGCCTGTATCGGCTGCCACTATTGCACCTACGCCTGCCTGGCCGTCAACGACGTGCGCCCCGATGCCCCCTGGAACGAAGTCTACATCCAGACCGAACTGACCGGGGGCAAGATTTACCTACCCCGACCCTGTATGCACTGTGAACATCCGCCCTGTGTGGCGGTCTGCCCGGTGGGGGCCACCTACCGCCGGCCGGACGGCCTGGTGGTCATGGACTATGACCGGTGCATCGGCTGTCGTTACTGTATGGTGGCCTGCCCCTACGAGGCCCGACACTTCAACTGGGAGGCCTGGGAGGGCGTGAACCCCTATGTGCCCAACTTCGGCGTGCCGGAGGTGCCCCGCCGGGCACGAGGCGTGGTGGAAAAGTGTACCTTCTGCCTCCAGCGTATCGAGCGAGGGCTGGCCCTGGGGCTGACCCCCGGCGTGGACCGCGAGGCCACGCCGGCCTGCGTCACCGAATGCCCGGTGGAGGCCCGCTTCTTCGGCGACCTGAACGATCCCCAGAGCACCGTCTCCCGTTTGCTGGCAGAACGCCCCAGCATGCGTCTGCGCGAGGACCTGGGCACCTCGCCCCGGGTCTATTACCTGACCTCGCTGGCCGCCGTTCCGCCGACGACTCCGCCGGAGAGGAGGCCGTGATGTCGCTGCGTCGGCACCCTTACCTGCTGCCCTGGACGGCCTTGCTCCTCGGCGTTCTGGCCTTGGGCGGCGTGGGCGCCTATCAGGTCTACAGCCGGGGATTGATCGTCACCGGAATGAGCGATGCCGTCCCCTGGGGGGTGTGGATCACCCTGGACCTCTCGGCCATCGGGTTGGGGGCGGGGGCCTTTCTCCTTTCCGCCGCCGTCTACCTCCTGCGTCTGCACGATTTCCGGCCGCTGGCCAGGATAGCGGTCCTGGTGGGGTTGCTGGGCTACACCTCCGCCGTGCTGGCCCTCCTTTTGGACCTGGGCCGGCCGGAACGCTTCTGGCATCCCCTGGTCTTCTGGAACCCGCACTCGGTCCTGTGGGAGATCACGATGTGCGTGGTCCTCTACACCGGCGTCCTCTTCCTGGAGTTGGCTCCGGTGATCGGACATGCCCCCTGGTTGGAGAAACGCTGGCCCGGGCCGGCCTGCCTCCTGCAACGGGTGCACGCCCTCGCTCCGGTGCTGGCCCTGGCCGGCCTGCTCCTCTCCCTGCTCCATCAATCCTCCCTGGGAGCGACCTACGGGGTCATCCCCTTCCGTCCCCTGTGGGGAAATCCGGGGACGGCCGTGCTTTTCCTGGCCCACGCCGTAGCCGCCGGACCGGCGCTCACCATCCTGGCCACACTGGGGGCCGAACGGGCCCTGGGCCGCGAACCGGTCCCTCGGCGCATCCTGCTTCGCCTGGGCCGCTTCGTCGGAGCGGCCCTGGTCATTTACCTCTATATGCGCCTGTGGGACCTCTTCGCCATGTCCTATACCCACCTCCCCGGTCGGACGGAGGGGCTGGAGATGCTCGCCGGGGGGCCGCTGACCGTCCCCTTCTGGATAGGAGAAATTTTCCTGGGCGGTATCGTCCCGGCCGTGCTGCTGCTCATCCCCCGCTTGCGGGAACGCTCCGGAAGCCTTCCTCTGGCAACACTCCTGGTCGTGGCCGGCCTGGTGATCGCCCGCTGGGATGTGAACCTGTCCAGCATGTTCATCCGTGTGGGCTACCTCCCCGGACAGCCGGTCGCCCCGCTGCCGGTCTATCGGCCAACCTGGGTGGAATGGGTGACCACGGCGGCCATCCTGGCCTATGCCCTGTTGGCCTATACCTGGTCCTTACACCTTTTCCCCCTCTTTGCCCCTTATCCGGAGGCCGAGGGGGAAAAGATGCCGGCTCAAGGTCGCTCCGGGCTGGCGTTGAAACGATAGGAGGAAACCGTGCAACGCATCTTTGCCCGGCTCGGTCGGCGGCGCTGGTTCATCTCCCTGCCCCTCCTCATCCTGGCCGGGGTAGGGGCCTATCTGGCCATCTGCCTCCTGGACTGGGCCAACTCGACCGCGTTCTGTGGCACCACGTGCCATGCCATGACCCCCGAGTACACCGCTTACCAGCGCTCGTTTCACGCCCGGGTGCGTTGCGCCGAATGCCACGTCGGGCCGGGATTGCTGGCCGAGGTGGAAGCCAAGTGGCAGGGCCTGCGTGAACTGTGGCTCTACATCACCAACACCTACGAGCGGCCGATCCCCTCCCCCGTGGAGAACCTCCGGCCGGCCCGCGATACCTGCGAACATTGCCACTGGCCGGAGGTCTTTTACCAGGACCGGGCCGTGGCCATCCCCCATTTTGCCGATGACCAGGCCAACACCCGCAGCACAACCTACATGCTGGTCAAGATCGGCGGCGGCACACACCGCCAGGGGCAGGGACGGGGCATCCACTGGCACATCGAAAACCAGGTGGAATACATCGCCACCGATCCCCAACGGCAACATATCCCCTGGGTACGCGCCCGACTGAACGGCGAGACGGTTACCTTTGTGGACGTCACCGAACCGCTCAGTGAGGCCGAACTGGCCCGGTACGAGATTCGGACGATGGACTGCATAGACTGTCACAACCGGGCCACCCACATCTTCCGCTCGGCCGAACGGGCGGTGGACGAGGCGATGGCCAACGGCCTCCTTCCTTCCGACCTGCCCTACCTGCGCAAAAAGGCCGTGGAGGTGATGCAGGCGACGTATCCCGACCAGCGGACGGCTCTGGAGGCCATCGCCGCCCTGGATGAATATTACCGGCAGAACGACCCGCGTTATACGGAACACCAGAAGCAAGTCGCCCAGGCCCTTCGGGTGCTCCAGGACATCTACGCTGCTTCCCATTTTCCGGAGTACCAGGTCTACCCGGAGACTTATCCCGACAACATCGGGCACAGCGAGTCTCCGGGGTGTTTCCGTTGCCATGACGGCAAACACCTGGCCGCCGACGGCAGTTCCATCCGCCTGCACTGCAACATCTGCCACACGATTCCCCAGACGGTCCCCGCCGGCCAGCCGGCTCCGGCCGTTTCCTTCCAGTCCCCCGAACAGCCCCCCAGCCACTTGGCCAGCAACTGGATGGCCGAGCATCGCACGGTGGTGGATGCCTCCTGCGCGACCTGCCACGATATGCCCACCTTCTGCGCCAACCCCAACTGCCACGGCCGCTCCTGGCCCTATGTGAACCTGAAGGTGGTTTCCCCACCCTTCCCCCTGCCGACGCCCGCCCCGGCCGGCCCGACGCCCTCGCCGACGCCCATTCCGGCCGGCCCGACGCCTGAGGTAGCCTCCGAGGCCGTCCGGCGCGGAGCCGACCTCTATATCGGGAACTGTGTTTCCTGCCACGCCCGGCCGGACCGCCTCCTCCGGGACGAATCGAAGCGGGCCAAGTTCATCGCCGCCGTCCGCAACGGCAAAGAGGGCATGCCGGCCTTTGCCCTCACCGATGCCCAGATGGAGGACCTGATCGCCTTTGTCCTCTGGTGGGCACAGGCCCATCCGGGGGAGGTATTGCGCCCAACACCGGTCCCCATCCCGAGCCCGACCGCCGGGCCGGCGGCCGTCCCCAGTTTCGCCCGGGACATCCTGCCTGCGCTCCAGAGGAGTTGCGGAGCCAGTTGCCATAGTGCCACC
>JBMFNL010000003.1:0-81783 GCA_049970175.1 Chloroflexia bacterium | reverse complement strand
GGGCATCCGCACGTGAGTTACTACGACGAGACCAACGGCGACCTGAAGTACGCCTGGATGGAGGAGGTGTGCGTACCGCTTGCCGGGGTGGATATCTCCGGGCCGGGGGCGCTCCTGGTGGGGGAGGAAGGTACATACCGAGCCTCTCCGCAGCCGATTACCGCCACCCTCCCCATCACCTTCACCTGGGACAACGGCACGCTCGGCCCCACCGCCGTCTATAGTTGGACCCTCCCCGGCACCTACACCCTCACCGTCACCGCCACCAACCCCTGCGGGGGCCCCCGGGCCGGCCGGATGGCGGTGCGGGTGCTCTCCGAATGGCCCTTCCGGGTCTACCTTTCCCTGGTCTTCCGGGGTCGGTCCCCCTAGAACCACGGGGGTAGGCGAAGGCATGGGTCATGGGGGGTAGGCGAAGGCAATGCCTTCGCCTACCCAGGTTCCCCTTCGCCTACCCCCCTATCCCCAGGCGGCTTGGGTAGGGCGCAGACCTCGCCGTCCAGCGTAACCTGTTCGCGGGACATGGTCAGGTGGTGATAGGGGAGATTCATCGTACCTCCTTTGCCCTCACCCTCCTGCCCCCCTCTCCCGGCGAGAGGGGCGGGGGGAGCGGGTGGGCCTTCTTTTCCCTCACCCCCCGGCCCCCCTCTCCCATTGGGAGAGGGGGGGATAGGGGGGTGAGGGAAACAAGGCCGCCAGGATACGGTCCAAGACCCCCTCGATATCGTTCAGGACCTCCTCATTCCGAAACCGCAGGACGGTGAAACCCTGGGCCTCCAGCATCTGGAAGCGGTGCGCATCGTATTCGGCCTGCTCCGGACGGTTATGGATTGCTCCCTCCACCTCCACAACCAGGCGGCCTTGGTGGCAGTAGAAATCCGCAATATAGCGACCGATCGGGTGTTGGCGGCGGAATTTCAGCCCCTGCAGCCGCCGGCCGCGCAGGCATTCCCAGAGCATGTCCTCGGCCGAAGTCGCCTCTTGGCGAAATTCGCGGCACAGCCGCAGCATGTGCTCGGGCACTCGCCGAACCGGTTGCCCCCGGTCATCCGCTCCGTGGTAAGGCGGAGTTTCCTGTTCCATCCGATGTCCTCGCTTTCCCCTGCCCCTTGGCCTGGGAAAGGGCTGAAGGACTTTCCCTCTGGGAAAGAAAGTTTTTGGGTGAGAGTTTTCTCCCTAGGCGCTCGAGTTCGAGGTGGAGTGCAAGCCGCCGGGGTATGGAGCGGAAAAGACGCCGGAGCGAGGCCTCTTGAAGGGGCAACGAGGCCCACAGGGGGAGGGAGTGGCCGAAGAAATGCCTGAGCACCTCGATTGGTTGCCGCAAGCCCGGCGAAAGCGAGGGGCGGATGGGGAAACGGACGGCCGGCCTCCTCTCCCGCTTCGGCGGCGGAAAGGCGCCGAATTCGTATTCAAAGGGGATTTCCCGGACGGGCCGGCCCCTCAGCAGATTTCCTTCGCACCAGAGGTATTTCATCCCCAGCCGGAGCAACCCTTCCCGGCGAATTCTGCGCACCGAGGCGGGAATCCGGGTGCCGGTCAGGACGCCGAAGCGGCCGTGCCGGGCCGCCCGCCGGACGTAATCCATGTCCTCGCTCAGGCGGAGCGTTTCGTCAAAGCCGCCGATCCGTTCGTGCAGTTCCCGCCGCACCAGGATGCAGAAGCCGGGGGCATAGGGGAGGAAAGGCTGCATAAGGTAGAAGTAGAGGCTGGTCGCCCCGTAGACGGCCTGTTCGAGGGGGTTGCCGTCCCAGGTGACCATCCAGGCCGTGGCCACATCGTACCTTTTCCGCAGGAATTCCCCGACGGCGCGTTCCAGGAAATCGGGCGGCGGGAGCACATCGGCATCCAGGAAGAGGAGGAGGTCGCCGCTGGCGGCCCGCGCGCCGGCGTTTCGCCCGGCGGCCGGCCTACCCCCACGCACCACGCGGGCACCCCGCTCCCGGGCCAGTTCCGCCGTCCCGTCGGTGGAATCGGCATCGGCGACGATCACTTCATCGGCCGGCCGGGTCTGCGCGGCCAGCGCATCGAGCAGTTGGGGCAAATAGCCGGCCTCGTTCAGGGTGGGAATCACGATGCTCAGACGGACATCCGGTCCTTCCTGCACCTTACGCGCCCTCTTGCCGCCTTTTTCCGGCCCAGCGAACCACCTCTTCGGCCAGGGCAAGGGCTTCCCGGTTCAACTACTCTTTCCCCCGCGCGGCCGAGCCAAAATCGAGTATACACCCAATTCAGGCCGGGGGCAAGAACGCTACAGCGCTTCCCTCAAAACCCCCTCCATCTCCTCCTCCGTGAGGGGAATGGGGTTGCCCCGCATACTGCTGGCCGCGGCGGCTTTTTGGACGAGTTCGGGCAGGTCGCCGGCCCCGATGCCGTAGGCCGAGAGGGGCGGGATGCCCAACTCGGCCACAAGTTGGCGGACCCAGATGACCCCATCGTCGGCCGTGGCCCGGGGATGCCCGGTGAGGAGGCGGGCCACCTCGTCGTAACGGGCCAGGGCCGGGCTTTCGGGGGCACGCCGGCGCAGGGCGCGCCGGTTGGCCTCCATCACGATGGGCAGAAGCCGGGCACAGACGGCCCCGTGCGGCGCGGTAAAACTCCCGCCGATGGCGGCGGCGAAGCCGTGGACGGCGCCCAGACCGGCATTGGCCAGCGCCATCCCGCTCAGGAGGGCGGCCAGGGCCATATCCTCGCGGGCTGAAGCATCCTCTCCGCATTCCCAGGCCCGGCGGAGCGAACGGCCGGCCCGGGCGATTCCTTCCCGGCAGAGGGCATCGGTGAGCGGGTTGGCCCGCAGGGAGACGAACGGCTCGACGAGTTGGGTGAGCGCGTCCAATCCGGTGGCGGCGGTGACGGCCGGCGGCATCGTATATGTCAACTCTGGGTCCACCACGGCCAGGCGGGGCAGGAGCCAGGCGCTGCGCAGGCTGACCTTGGCCCGGTGCTCCGGGGAAAGGAGCACGGCGTTGCGGGTGACCTCGCTCCCGGTGCCGGCCGTGGTGGGGATGGCGAGGCACGGCACCCCCGGACGTTCCGGCGCCCGCCCCCGGCCGATGACTTCCAGGTAGTCCAGGACATCCCCCTCGTTCGTGAGGAGCACGGCGACGGCCTTGGCCGTGTCCAGAGCGCTTCCGCCGCCGAAGCCGATGACCAGGTCGCACTCGCCTTCCCGGGCCCAGGCCAGGCCCCGGCGGACGGTCTCCAGGGTGGGTTCGGCGGCGACGGGGAAAGTTGCCCCTTCGACCCCATGTTGCGCTAGTAAACCGAGCAGCGGTGCGGCCCGGGCAGCGTTGCGGCCGGTGACCACGAGGGCCCGCCGGCCCAACGCGGCCGCGGCCGGCCCGACCTCCCCAAGCGTCCCTGCCCCAAAGACGACGCGCGCGGCCGTGGCAAACTCAAAGCGCATGGCCTCTACCCTCCTGATCGCTCGGTGCCCGGAGACGGCCCTCTCCCCTAACCGACGACGAACGATCAACGTTCAACGCTCCTCCTGGGCCCTATGCCCGATACTCCCACTTCTCCTCCTCCGGGAAGACGTTGCTGTAGCGCACGCTATGGCGCGGCTCGGCCATCATCGGCTCCACGGCATCGCGCCATTTCTTGTAGTGGGCCGTCTCCTTGTGCCGGGCCGGGTCCTCCGGGGTACGGTAGATTTCCACCAGGATGAAGCGGGTGGGGTCGTCGGCCTGCTGGAGGACATCGAAGCGGACCACCCCCGGCTCCAACACGCTGTTCCGGGCGTTCTCGACGGTCGCTTCCCGGAAGGCTTCGACGAATTCCGGCTTGACGTGAGCATGCACGTGGACGATGAGCATGGCTTTCCCTCCTTCAGGGCTTGGGGCCTGGGTCCTGAGCCCTACTCCACAATAAAACTCGCCGTCCAGGCCGGCCGCGCCGGTTTGGGCGACATCTCCTGCCAGGCCTCGTCGGTCAGCCGGTCGGCCATGGGCTGGCGAAACTCATAGTAGGAGAAAACGCCGCCCAACGCCAGGGTCTGTTGGCCCTCCACCAGGACGACCACGTAGATGGGGAAGGCATCGCCCACCCCTTCCTCCAGCACTTCGCCGCTATTGGGGTCGGTGTGCACGTCGGCGATCACGGCCATGCGTTCGTCGGCCTGGGAGGTGATCTGGCCGGCCACTTCCTCGGAGAAGGTGGTCAGTTCCTCCAGCGTATCGCCGATGCCCCGGACGATCTCGTACTCCTCCTCGCTCAACCCTTCGCCGCGCAGTTCCTTCTCGGCCATCGTCTTGAGCGCCAGGAGGAGGAGCCGCATCTTGTCCACCTTGCCGGCCATCTCCGGGTTCAGAAGTCCCCGCCGGCCCAGCCCTTCCTGCATCTGGGCGCAGAGCGCCGCCAGGCGGGCATACACTTCCGGCTGCGGCTCCACATACCCCCGGGTGGCCTCTTCCGGCGGAAGGAGCGCCGTGGCGCCCACCGTATAGGACTGCTTGACGTAGAGGATGGTGTCGTGGCGGAGTTCGCTCCAGGAGCCCAGCCAGGTATGCAGGTCCTTGTCGGCCCAGGCCGGGGAGCGCATAAAGTAGGGGTAGCCCTCCCCTTTGACCTCCAGGAGCGGCCGAAGGGTGTGGAGCCAGTTCCAGTAGAGGTTGGCCGTCCACTGCTCCGGCGGGAGGGCGGCCAACTCGGCCTGCACCCCGGCCAGTTGCTCGGCGTAGCCGGCGTAATCGGTGTCGCCCTCGGCGGTGAGGATCTCCAGGGCGCGGCGGCTGCCCAGGGCGGCCGGGATGTCCAGCCCACGGGGGAGGCCGCGAATCGGGCCGGCCAGGGAGAAGGAGAGGGTAAAGGGCCGGCCGCCGCCCTGGTACGCCCTTACCCGGTTGTAGACCAGTTGCTGGAAAACGTAGGAATCGGGGACGAAGCGCTGGCCCATGAAGCGGAAAGAAAGCGTCACCTCTTCCGGTTTCTGCCGGTCGGTGACGTAGCCGCCCAGGATGGCCGGGGGACGTAGTTTCCGGGCTTCCTGGAGGAAAAGGTCCAGGCGGCCTTCGTCGGCCAGGGCGGCCGGGTCGGGCAGGCCGCCGTAGACCTTCTGGGCCAGGCCGGCGTAATCGTACACGGTCAGGTCGTCGGACGTGCCGACGAAGAAGGCGGTCGGCTCGTAGATGCGCTCCCAGACGTCCAGGGCTGGCTCCCCGTCCACCCGGAGGTTATGGAGCGCCCGCACGATGAGGAGCGCCGCCCGTGTCTCGCGCCGGGCCGCTTCCGCGTCGGCCGGGGTGTTCAGGTGGAAGGACATTCGCCCGTACCACATCATGGCCCGGAAATAGCGCTGAAAGTCCTCGTTGCGGGTATAGTGGCCGCGGGGAACGTACTGGGAATAGTCCTCGCAGACATGGGGATACTGGGCGCAGTTTTCCTGAGCGCAGCCCCGGCCCCAGATGGGGGAGCAGGCGATGCCGGCGTGCTCGGCGATGAGGGCGAGTTCCTGTTCTACGATGCCGCGCACGGCCTCCGGCACCTGGGCCTGGGGGTCGAGGAGGCGCAGCCCCACGGCGAAAAAGGCCAGGTTCTGGCGGGCTGCCTCCTGGAGGGCGCCGGAAGTCGCCTTCTCATCGGCTTCGGCCGCCCGAAGCATGGCCGCGCTGAGCGCCCGGAGGTCGGCGATGAAATGCTCCTTCTCCGCCAGGCGCAGGGCATCGTCATAGAGGATGTGGAAGGCGTGGAGCACGGCATCGGTGGTTACAAAGACGGGGATGCTCCGCTTTTTCGCCTGCTGGTAAATATCATAGATCTGCGGGTATCCCCGAGGGACGACGACGAAGCCGTTCGTCGCCAGGGCCGCCTGCTGGGCCTCGTTCAGGAACGCCAGGAACTGGGGGTTGGTGAGGGCCGCCAGGTCGGGGGTATAGGCCGGGGCGGCGGGGACGACCTCCACCGGGACGGGCCGGTAGGCGGCGAAGCCGGCCGGCCGGGCCGGAACCGGCTGGGTTGGGCCGGTCGTGGGAGCGGGCGATGGGGGAACACAGGAGGCCGCCAGCAGGGCCAGGAGAAACGGTGAGAAAGATCGCCACCTGGGCATCGTGCACCTCCGTATTTTATGTCTCCTCTGTTTTCCACAGCCGGCCGAACTGGGCCTCCAGCGCGGCCAGCACATCGGCTTCCAAAAGGCCGCTCCGGCGGATTTCCTCCAGGGTATAGAGGCGCCCCCTCTCTTCCTGTGGGGCGGCTTCGCCCGCGGGCGTGGCCTCGGCGACGGCCGGAACGGTGCGGGTGATGACTTCTCGGAGTTGCGGGAGGGCCTGCCGGGCAAAGTGCAACACGACGCCCAGACGGGTATCCGGGCCGAAGATGATGACCAGGAAGACCTCGGGGGTAACCTGAGCGGAATAGGCGCTGTAGCGTTCCCCCTCGTGGTAATTCAGTCGGAAGGAACCGTCCTCTCCGAGCAAGGTGGCGATGCCGGAGGCTGCGGCAAAGTCGCCGGCCACCAGCGCCGCCAGCGCCGATACGTTGAGGTCTTCGATATAGCCCTTGGTAGCGATGACGTAGCCGTTGCCCTCCACCAGCAGGACGCAGCGAGCACCGACCTCCAGCCGCAACTGGGCCAGAAGGATATCGAGTTCCTCCAATTGTTCCCGGCTCAGGCCGGGCCCGATTCCGGAGGACAGGCCGGCCGGCACGGCTTGCCGATGGCGGGCGATTTCCCGCTCCACGATCTGGAGGAGTTCCTCCGGCCGGTAGGGTTTGAGCACAAAGTCGTTCACCCCCCGGCGCAGCGCCTGGATGACCGTCTCCGTCGAGCCGTAGGCCGTGATCATCACGACCGGAACGTGGGGCAAACGCTCTTTGACCCGTTCCAGGAGGGTCAGCCCGTCCATCCCCGGCATCTGCCAGTCGGTGATGACCAAGGAGAACGGCTTTTGGCCTAGAAGCATCAGGGCCTTTTCGGCCGTCTCCGCCGATTCTACAGCATACCCGCGTCTTCCCAGCAGCCGCTGCAGGCTCTCGCGGATTACCGGGTCATCATCCACCACCAAAATTGCCTCTTTCATGGCGACTCCTGGCCGGAAAATAGGCCGCTATGCCATCCGCAGTCAGATGAGCCTGTAGTTTCGCCAGGCGCGATGCCGTGGTGATACGTCGGTCCCAGGGCGGTACGGGTAGCCTGGCCTCGGGCTAACTTCCAGGCAGATGGAAAAGGTTGTCCACCAGGTCCACTCCGCACGCCAGGTTTTCTACCCAGGCGAGGAAACGCTGGACCATCTCTTTGCCCACCAGCATCGCCCCATGTTGGGGGGCGAGGATCTCGATATCCAGCGGTCGGACCATGTCCACCCACAGCCGGAGCACTTTATTGGAGGCCATGTAGCGTCGGTGGAAGGTCTCCATATACTGCAGGTGGTCGTCAAAGTTCTGGACCACCGTGTAGGTCTGTCCCAGCGAAGCCCCCAGATCGCCGGAGTAGAGAATTTTCGAGACCGGGTCATAGACCTGGAAGTTGGCCGGCGAGTGCAGGAAGTGGGCCGGGAGAATCTGGAGTGAGCAGCCGGCCAGGTCCAGCGTCATCCCCCGGTCGGGGATGGGCAGGATGCGATCCATCACCATATCGTCCACCCCAAAGTGTATGATAAAGCGCATCCAGGGACCGGGGATGTAGGCGGTGGCCTCGGTGACCATCAGCCAGGCGTTGGTGGCGGCGACGATGTCCGGGTCCTGGTGGGAAAGGAAGATATACTTCAGGTTGCCCGTGGGAGCGACGGCGGACAGTTCGCCCAGCACCGCCGCATAGACCTTGTGTCCCCCGGGGTCCAGGAGCATGGCCTGGCCGCGGTGGACGATGACGTGTTGATTGGCCTGGACCATCTGGCCCGAGGTAAAGTCCTCCAGGAGGACATTCTTGTGTTCGGCGTTTTCAAAGAGCGTCTGTGTCGGCATTCCATTCACCCCTTTAGCCCAGGATTTCAGCCACGGCTTTGGTTCCTTCGCGGACTTCCAGAAGGACCATACCCAAGTTCGCGCCCTTGCCGGTGACGCCCACAAAGGCGGCGTTCTTGCCGGCGTAGGTGATCACAATGTTGCCCTCGCTCCCCTGAATCAGGGTTTGCTGGAATTCGCCCCGCTCCAGTTGAGCGATGGAACGGCCGGAGAGGCTGAGGATGCCGGCCGCCACGGCCCCTACCCGCAGTTGCTCCAGGTTGGGAGGCAGGGCGGACGCGATCACCAGCCCGTCCAGGGTGATGACGGCTACCCCTTGCAGAGCGGTAGCCCGCTCCACGATGCTACGGACCGTAGCCTCCAGTCGTTCGCCGCGCTTCATCGGTCTTTCCATCTCGCTCTCCTTTCTTTGCAGTCTTTGTTCATCGAGGCGTCGCTTGCCCTCCATCACCAGGGCCGGCCACGGGGTTCGTATCGTGATCTGCGGCGGCAGGACATCCGGTTCCACCTCGAACGTGCCTTGCTCCCAGGAGAGGAAGCGATAGACGGCTTCTTCGCCCTGGAGGTCGCCGGCCTGGGCGTGAACCACCTCGCCGCCTTCAAAGTAGAGCACGATCTCTTCGTCATCCTGGCGTGCCGTCAGACGCGCCGGCCGGCCGGCTTGACAGTTCCACTGAATCAGGTCGGCCACGTCCAGTCCTTTGAGATTTCCCTGTACGGCCATCCCACCTCCTCGTCGGGAAGGTATATCTCCTTCAGCCGGCCTGAGCGGCCAGCCGGCGCTGTACATCCAGGAGGACCCGCCCCATGATGGCCCGCAACGTTTCCGGGACGCCCAATCCCCGGGTGGCTACGGCCTCGAAGCAGGGGTAGTTTCCCGCATCGAGGGCCGCCCGAAGTTCCTCTACCGGCAGGGCGTCGGGCAGGTCGCGCTTGTTGAACTGGACGACCAGCGGCATATCCGGTAGGCGTTTCCCGGCCTGGGCCAGGTGCTGGCCCATGTTTTGCCAGGAGGCCCGGTTGTCCTCCAGCCGGCCGGCCTGCGAATCGGCGACAAAAACGATGCCGTCGGCCCGGCGTAACACGGCTGCGCGGGTGGCTTCGTAATAGACCTGTCCCGGCACCGTATAGAGGCCGAATTTGGGTTGCAACCGACCGATGGGGCCGATCTCCATCTGCATAAAGTCGAAAAAGATCGTCCGATCCTCGTGGGTGCTCAAGGTAAAGAGTTCGCTGCGCACAGAGGGATGTAATCGGGCATGGATCTGTTCCAGATTGGTCGTCTTCCCGCTGAGTGCCGGGCCGTAGTAGACGATGTTCAGGTAGAGTTCGTTGGTTCGCCAGTTGATAAACATTTCTCGCCAACCTCCGAGTCCGGAGATGCTTGGAGCGCCGGGAGAAGGACGATAAAGGTGCTGCCACGCCCCACCTGGCTTTCCACCCGGATTTCCCCGCCATGCTCGCGGACGATGCTGTAGCAGATGGCCAGGCCCAGGCCGGTGCCCTGTTCCCCTTTGGTGGTGAAAAAGGGTTCGAAGACGTGCTCCAGGACCTCCGGCGGCATTCCGATGCCGGTATCGGCGACCTGCAGATAGACCTGGCCGTCCCGGACCTGGGTGCGGATGTGGAGTTGTCCTCCTTCCGGCATGGCATCCTGGGCGTTGAGCACCAGGTTCAGGAGGATTTCGCCCATCTGCTCCGGCGAGGCGCAGACGGCCGGCAGTTCCGGCTCCAGTTCCGGAACGACCTCGATACGCCGCTTCCGGAGTTCTTTCCCCACCAGGCTCAATACGTCCTGGACGACCTGGTTCAGCACAACCGGCCGGCGTTCCCGGCGCGGCGGTTTGGAAAAATCGCGCAGTTGCCGGACCAGGTGGGCGATGGCCTCGATCTGTCGATCGATTTTCTTCAGATCCTGGTGCAGATGGGGATTGGTGGTACAGTCCTCCGGGCATTCCCCTCGAATCAGGTCGAGCAAGCCCAGGATGCCGGTCAGCGGGTTATTGATCTCGTGGGCCACAGTGGCGCTCAGCCGGCCCAGAGAACTGAGTTTTTCGGCCTGGCGCAGGGAGGCATGGGCTCGTTCCAGTTCCTGGGTGCGTTCCTGCACCTTCTGCTCCAGGGTTGTGTTCAGTTCGGCCAGCGCATCGTAGGCCCGTTTGAGGCGGAGCATGGCCCGCACGCGGATGAGGAGTTCGGCGTTGCCGGCCGTATGGGGGATGAATTCGTCGGCTCCGGCATCCAGCGCGGCTGTTGCGGCCGCAAGGTCCTCGGCCGGCGCGACGACAATGATGGGGACCAGGGTGGAGGAAGCGCCCTTGAGCCGGCGGACCGTCTGCCGGATGTCGCCGGCCTGGGTCGGGGCAAGGAGAATCAGGTCGGGAGAGCGGGTGGCTATGGTATGGAGCAATCGGTCTTCATCAGCGGTGTAGGCCACATATCCGGCGGCCTGCAGTACGGTAGCGGCGCGCCGAATGAACTCCGCTGCGTGTCCGACGATGGCGATTTCGGCTAGGGAAAAAGAAGTTTCCATTGTGCCTATCCTCTGTTCGTATTATAACCTGAACCGAGGAATTTTCAAGCGGAACTGGCCATTTTGCCCCGGCCGGCATCCTGTGTTATACTGCACCGCAAATTCCGGCGTTCTGCTGCTTTGGAGGAAATCGGATGCCCCGGATGGACCTGGTCTTGCTCCACGCCCCCAGCGTATATGACTTTCGCCGGGAGGCGATCCTCTACGGCCCGGTGAGCGACCTCATCCCCTCCGGACCGATCTTTGAGATGTATCCCATCGGCTTCACCACCATCGCCGAATACCTGGAGCGGCACGGCTTCCGCGTGCGCATCGTCAACCTGGCCGCCCGCATGCTCCAGGATGCCCGCTTCGACGTGCCGGCCTTCCTCTCCCGCCTCCATCCGGCCGCCTTCGGCATTGACCTGCACTGGCTTCCCCATGCCCACGGCAGCCTGGCCGTGGCCCAACTTCTCAAAACGCTGCACCCCGATACGCCGGTCATCTTCGGCGGCCTCTCCGCCTCCTACTATCACCGCGAACTGCTCGATTACCCCGTTGTGGATTATGTCATTCGAGGAGATTCCACCGAGGAGCCGCTGCGCCGGCTGATGGTAGCCCTGGGTCAAGGCGGCGACCTGGCCGGTATTCCCAACCTGACCTGGCGCGACGGTGGCGTGGTGCGGGCCAACCCCCTTTCCTGGGTGCCGGAAGCGCTCGACGGGGTGGCGCTGGACTATCGGCAACTCCTGCGGGCCGTGCCCCGCTACATAGACCTGCGCAGCGCTATCCCCTTCGATCGCTGGATGGACTATCCTATCACCGCTGCCCTAAGCGTGCGCGGCTGCACGCAGGAGTGCCTGACCTGCGGCGGTTCAGGGTCGGCCTACCGGCTGCTCTGCAACCGGCCCCGGCCGGCCTACCGTCCCCCGGAAGTGCTGGCTCGGGACCTGGCAGCCATCCGCCGCTTCAACCATGGGCCCCTCTTTATCCTGGGGGACCTCCGTCAGGCAGGGGAAGACTACGCGGATGCCTTTCTGGAAGCGGCCCGCCGGCGGCGAATCGGCGGAGAGGTCATTGTCGAACTCTTTTGGCCAGCCTCGGCCGATTACCTGAAGCGGGTGGGGGAGGTCTTCCCCGGCTTTGTCCTGGAGATCTCCCTGGAATCGCACGACCCCCGGGTGCGTCGGGCCTTTGGCAAGCCCTACGGGAACGAGGAGGTGGAGGCCACCCTGGAGGCGGCGCTACAGGCCGGTTGCCGGCGGCTGGATGTCTTCTTCATGATCGGGCTGCCGGAGCAGGATGCGGCCTCCGTCCTGGACACCATCGCCTACTGCGGGGAACTCCTGGCGCGCTACGGTCGGGACGGCCGGCTGCATCCCTTCATCTCTCCTCTGGCGCCTTTTGTGGATCCCGGCAGTCGGGCTTTCGAGGAGCCGGAGCGCTACGGCTATCGTTTCTTTTATCGCACGTTGGAGGAGCACCGCCGGGCGCTTTTGGGGCCGACCTGGCTGCAAACCCTCAACTATGAGACACGCTGGATGAGCCGTGAGGAGATCGTCGCCGTGACCTATGAAGCTGGCCGGCGCCTGAACCGCCTGAAGGCCCGATATGGGCTGGTCGTCCCTGAGGAGGCCTCCCGCATCGCCGAGCGAATCGACCGGGCGGAGGAAATGGTGGCGCGGGTGACCGACCTCTGGAAGCGAGGCGACCTGGAGGCCATCCGTGCCCTCAAGCCGGAGATCGACGGCCTGAGCATCTCCACCCTGTGCGAAAAGAGCGAACTGGACCTTCCCCTGCGGCGACGGCTGAACTGGCTGGGAGCGGCGTGGGCCTACCTAGGCGACCTCCTGGCCGGGCGGAGGAAGTAGGGGGCAATGGTCGGGGGCGTTGCCCCCGGCATCCCGCCTCCGGCCGGCGGGCTGGGCCGGGTGTTCCCCCTCGCCCTCTGGGGGAGGGCATTTCCCCATACCCCCCGGGGGTATGGGAGATGGGGTTGCCGGCCGGCCCTGGTGGGCATCCGTCCTTTAGGTTGAGCCTGTCGAAACCTTATCCCGCCTGGAGGCGAGGCTCCGGCCGAACCGAGCGCCCCCATCCGTGTATCCGTGTTCATCCGTGTCGTGCGCCTTCCCGGCTCTCCTGCGGGGGGCTCCTGCCCCCCGCACCCCCTCTTGAGGGGGAGGGCCGGCCAATGGCCGGCCCCTACCCGTCCCCCTCAAACTCCCCCTGCAGAAAAGCGCTGCCGCCGGGGTCAAACTGTCCCCGTGCTTCGGCCAACTCCCGTGGGCATCCGAGTTTGTACATACTCACCGGCCAACGTGGAACGATCAACGCTTCGGGCGCCTTCCCGCCCCTTTCGTCGGAGGCTCTGCCCCTGACGCCCCGGCCGGGGGCATGGCACGCCCCCCGGAGCCCCCGCACCCCCGCTGAGGGGGACTTCCCCCCACTTCCTTTGCCGACTCGATACGGCCGTCGCTGTGCTCCGGCCGGCTTCGCACGGCGTCTTGCCCAACTGCGAATCTACATCCGTTATCCTGGCAGATGCACAGCGATCACCGTGCCCTGGCCGGGCGCGGAGGCGATGCGGAGGGTTCCCCCGGCCAGGAGGGCCCGCTCGCGCATCCCCAGCAACCCGAAATGTCCTTTTTGGGTCAGCCGGCTGGGATGCGCGGGAGGGGAAAAGCCCACCCCATCGTCGGCCACGGTCAGGGTGACCCCGTTCTCCTCGAACCGCAGGGTCAGCCAGATATGCTCGGCCCGGGCGTGGCGCAGGGCGTTGGAAAGCGCTTCCTGCGCGATGCGGTAAAGGGTCAACTCATGATCCGGGGAAAGACGGCGGGGTGTCCCCTCCAGGCGCAGTTCGATGGGAAGAGGGTCCTGGCGGCCGGCCTCCTGCACCAGCGCCTCCAGGGCCGGAACAAAACCCAGTTCCTCCAGGTAGAGCGGACGCAAGTCCCGGCTGAAACGCCGCACCCCCTCCAGCGTTTCCCTGGCCACACGCTGCACCTCTTCCAGCAGGGACCGGGCCGCTTCGACCTCGCCCCGTCGTAGCGACCGGCGGGCCAGTTCCACCCGCTGTCCCAGGGCGACCAGCGCCTGGACCGTCTCGTCGTGCAGCTCCCGAGCCAGACGGGCCCGCTCGCTCTCCTGGGCCTCGGTGATCGCCGCCAGGTAGTCGCGCATGCCCTTCTGGTAACTCTGAAGACGCTCGGCCATCTCCTTCAGGGCCTGCTGCAATTCCTCGATCTCCTCCACCCCGTGGACCGGTTCGGTGATGGCCGAGAGGTCTCCCCAGGAAACCCGGCCGGCCGCCCGGGCTAGCCGCTGCAGGGGCACGACCATCGTACGCGCCCCCAACACCAGGGTCAGCACGGTCACCACCCCGGCGGCTACCGCCACAAAAGGCACCACCCCGGGCAGTCGCAGGACGGGGTCCACCAGTTCGTCCCACGGTTCCTCCACCACCACCCGCCAGCCGGTCTCGCCAACGGCGGCATACGAAAGGTACATCTCCGTCCCCTCCGGGGCATGGCAGAACGTGGAACCCTCTTCCCCGCCCAGCGCCTCGGGGATGCCGCTGTGGCCCCGATAGTCAGCACCGCGCAGCGTCGGGTCAGGGTGGTAGGCCACATAGCCGGCGGGGTCCAGGATATAGATAACCCCTTGCCGTCCCACACGGGTCTCGCCGAGGAGGGCCGCCCAGGCTTCCGAGGGAGGATTTTCCCCGTAGCGCTCCAGTACACCGGCCGCCTGCCGCGCATAGGCGCGGGCCAGCAGGAGGTCGCGTTCCCCGACCATCCGGCGCATGGTCGCCTCGTGGCCGTACACCCCGGTAAAGGCCACGGCGATAAGGGCCAGCGTTAGCGGCAGGATGGCCCAGAGGAAGAGCTGGGCCCGCAGGCCGCGCAGCGTTTTCCAGAAGGTGCTCATTCGGGAAAGATCCAGCCGCGGCGTTGACCCTCCATCACCGCGGCAGTGCGGCTGTTGACGCCCAGTTTGCCGTAGATATTTGCCAGATGCCCCTGCACCGTGCGGGCGCTGATGCCCAGACGGCGTCCGATTTCCTTGTTGCTGAGCCCCAGAGCCGTCAGGCGGAGGACCTCGACCTCTCGCTCGGTCAGCGCTTCCGCCGGGCTGGCCGCTCTTGCTCCACCGGCAGCCACGTGCTGTACCACCCGGCGGGCCACCTCCGGGCTGAGGACGCTCCGGCCGGCGGCCACCTCCCTCACGGCCCGCACCAGGTCTTCCGCCTCGGCCGATTTGAGGATGTAGCCGTCCGCTCCAGCCCGCAGCAGGGCCACGATATACGGGTCGTCATCGTAGGCGGTCAGGATAAGGAGACGGACCTCAGGAAAATGGGCGCGAATCTCCCGGGTGGCCTCAATACCGTTCATGCCGGGCATCTGGATGTCCAGCACAACAACATCGGGACGATGCCGGGCCACCATGCGCAGCGCCTCCTGGCCGTCGGCCGCTTCGGCGACGACGACGATGTCGTCCACCTCTTCCAGAAATTGCCGGATGCCCTGGCGAACCATCGCATGGTCATCGGCTAGAACGACACGGAGCGGTTTCCCCATCGGTTACCTCGAGTGAAATTTCGGATGCCGGCCGTCGGCATTCTAGCATGGAGGAGGGGAGGCTGTCAACAGCGGAATCCCGGGAGGGGATAGGCCATATAGCCTGTCCATCGGGCGCCTTTTGGCGCTGCTTCCGAAGCGCCGGGCCGGTTAGACTGAATAGCAGTGTGTGCCTGCAGGTTGGATTGGGCCAAAAGGAGGTTCAGATGAGCAAGACCGTTTCACGGGCCGCCAAACGGGCTCGTTTTGCTACCCGGACGAAACGCTCGCACCGCCTGTCCACCGGCTTGCTGTTGACCGGGACTCTGGGCCTGCTGGTAGTCGGCGGGGTGCTTGCCCTGCTGCTGTCCCGTCTGCTCTCGGGAGCGACCGACGTCGCGGCCGGAACCGCACCCCTCTTGAACCCCGGGGGCAGCGAAACGCCGGCCCGCCGAAACGTGGCGGCCGTGGCCGCCACCTACGGGCACGCCCCCTACCCCTTGGTCGAAGCCCAGGACGGCCTGATTCGCCTGCCGCTGTCCACCTTTGATGATTACCGGGCCCACTTCTATACCTATATGCACGACGGCCGGCCGATCGAGTTCTTCGTCGTCAAAAGCCGCGACGGAATTGTACGCGCCGCTTTCAACGCCTGCGACGTCTGCTATCCGGCCCGCAAGGGCTATCATCAGGAGGGGGATGTGATGGTCTGCAACAACTGCGGCCGCCGCTTCCCGACCGACCAGATCAACATCGTGCGGGGCGGCTGCAATCCGGCTCCCCTGGAGCGGAGTGTGGAAGGGGATATGCTGGTCATCCGTGTCCAGGACCTCCTTGCCGGCCTGATTTACTTTTAGGACCGTCCTCCGCCCTGATAGGACGCTGACAGGCCGGGGGCTCCCGGCTTGGTCGGGTAACAGAATCCCGGAGGAAACGATGCGCCTTAGCGATGTGATCTGGAGCAACCTGCGCCGCCGCAAGGGACGCATAGCCTTGCTGGTGCTGGGTTTGGTCCTGGGTGTCGGCACCGTGGTGGCGCTTATCGCGATCACGGCCACCCTTCAGGAGGATATAGCCAACAAAATGGACCAATACGGGGCCAATATCCTCATCGTGCCCCGTTCCAGCAGCCTTTCCCTCTCCTATGGGGGCCTGACGGTGGCGGCGACCTCTTACGATGTGGGTGAACTGACGCTGGCCGATCTGGAGCGCATCCGGACGATCAAAAACGCCCGTAACATCAGCATCGTGGCCCCCAAACTGCTCTCCGCCGTCCAGATCGGCGGCCGGCCGGTGCTGCTGGCCGGCGTCCGCTTTGCCGACGAACTGCGCCTGAAGCAATGGTGGCGGGTGGAGGAAGGGCGAGAACCGGCCGCGCCCGACGAGGCCTTGGTCGGAAAGCGACTGGCCACGCTCCTGGGCTGGAAGCCGGGCGCGTCCCTCGTGGCCGGCGGGTGGAACTTTCGGGTGGTTGGAATCTTGGCCGAAAACGGCTCTCAGGATGACGACATCCTCTTCGTGGACTTGGCGGCGGCCCAGGAAGCCATGGGCCGGCCGGAAAAGATCAGCCTGGTGGAAGTGGCTGCGCTTTGCTCCGGCTGTCCGGTAGAGGACATCGTTGCCCAGATCAACGAGGTGCTTCCACAGGCCCAGGCCACCGCTCTGCGGCAGGCCGTCGCCTTGCGGATGCAGACGGTGGGCCAACTGGAGCGTTTTGCCCTGGCCGTCGCGGCCGTCGTGGTCACCATTGGCGGCCTGGTGGTGTTGACGACGATGCTGGGCGCAGTGGCCGAGCGCCGGCAGGAAATCGGCCTCTTTCGTGCCCTGGGCTTTCGCCAACGCCATGTGATGCAGATCATCCTGGGCGAGGTGGGCGTGGTGAGCCTGGGTGGAGGGATCCTCGGCTGGCTGGTCGGAATGGGAGCGGCCGTGGTGTTGTCCCCCCATATCGCCGGCGTATCCGTTCCGGTAACCTGGAATCCGCTGCTTGCCCTGGGCGCGATCGGGGCGGCGCTGGTTGTGGGCCTGGTGGCCGGCTTCTATCCCGCCCGATACGCCGCCCGAATTGATCCGACATTGGCCTTGCGTTCCTTATGAGGAGAAATCTGATGATCGACCTGCGTGATGTCAGCAAAGTCTACAACACGAACGGCGTGCCGGTTCCGGCACTTCAGGGGGTCACCTTGCAGGTGGCCGAGGGCGAGTTCGTCGCCGTGATGGGGCCTTCGGGGTCGGGCAAAAGCACCCTGCTGACCATCCTGGGGGCGATGAACCGGCCGACCGGGGGTCAGGTCATCATCGACGGCATCGATGTCTACGCGCTGAATCCGGAACGGCAGGCCGATTTCCGCCATGAGTACATCGGCTTTGTTTTCCAGCAATTGCAGCTTCTGCCCTATCTGACCGCGCTGGACAATGTGTTGCTGGCCCTGGCCGTTTCCTCCCTTCCGCGCCGGGAACGGCTGGCCCGGGCCCGGGAGGTGCTGTCCTGGGTAGGATTGGCCGGGAAGGAGAAGCGCCTGCCCTATCAACTTTCGGGAGGCGAACAGGGGCGGGTGGCGGTAGCCCGGGCCATCGTTAACCAGCCACCCCTCCTGCTGGCCGACGAGCCTACCGGAAATCTGGACCGGGCCACCGGGCGACAGGTGCTGGATTTGCTGCGCCGGCTGAACCGGGCCGGCCAGACCATCGTGATGGTCACGCACGACCCCGAGGCGGCCGGGTATGCCGGTCGGGTCATCCACCTCCTGGACGGCCGAATCGTCGGCCAGGAGTTCGGGGTGTCGGGGGAACGGGACCCGGCCCGCCTGGCGATAGGCGTGGTTCACGGAGCGGTGCAACAACGTGGATCGTGAGCGTAGTAGGGGCAGGGCACAGGTTGCCTCTACTCTTCTCGAGGCCAAATCTCCACCGGCCAGTTTCGCCGGCCGGCCTCCCGGGCCAGCCGACGGTCCGGATTGACCGCCACGGGATGCCCCACACACGCCAGAAACGGGATGTCGGTGTGGTGGTCGGCATAGGCGTAGGAGCGCTCCAGGTCCAAACCCTCCTCGGCGGCTATGGAGAGCAGGAGGGTGCGTTTGGTTTCCCCATAAGGGTGCGGACCGACCAACCGGCCGGTCAGCACTCCGGCGCGGACCTCCGGCCGGGCGGCCACCAGACGATCGGCCGAAAGGTAGGCCCGTAGCGGCTCCCCCAGGAAGTCGAGCGTGCCGCTGAAAAGGACGATTCGCCGGCCCTCGGCCTGGTGGCGGCGGATTCGTTCCATCCCCGCCGGGCTCAGGCGGGGGAGCACCTCCCGGCGCAAGGTTTCCTCGGCCAGCGCCTGACAGCGCTCCAGAGGCCATCCCCGCAGGTAGGACTTGTTGCCGCTGAGGAAGGCGTAGCGCAGGCGGGTAAAGAACGGGAGGCCGGAAGGAAAGGGAAAAGGTTTTCCGCCCGGCAGGAAGCCCAGGGCCTGCAGGCCGGCAAGCAAAGCCCTCCCCAGCATCACCAGGCTGAGCGCCTGTTCCTGCCAGGCCAGCCGCAGGAAGCAGTGCTCCAGCGACGTCCCCACGACCAGGGTGCGGTCAATATCGAAGAAGGCGGCCGGCCGGGTCATCGGTCGTCGGGCAGGCCACGCCGGAGAACGGCACGGGCATCGAAGAGGACCGGGATGCCCCGGGCCAAGCACAGGACCACCGCCAGCACCGTCAGGGCGTACCCGGCGGGATAGAGCCACAGCACTGCCCCCAGGAGCGCCGGGGTCGCCCCCGTCCAGGCCACCTGGCGGCGCAGGGCGTGTACACCGGCCAGAGCCAGAAAGGCGCACGTCTTGGTCACGCCGTAGAAATCGCGCATAAAACGAGAGGAGACCAGGAAACGCCCCAGCCGGGAATGCATCATGCCGAAGGCCGTCTCCCCCTGGGCCAGGACCAGGGCACGAACGGCATCCACGATCAGCCCTCGCGTGATCACCACCAGGGGCACCCACACCGGAATGAGCCGCAGGTCGGAGAAACAGACCCAGAGGAGAAATTCGACCAGGCGGTCCATCGCCACATCCAGCGCGCTCCCCAGCCGGGAAACGCTCCCGGTGCGCCGGGCCACCACACCGTCCACCAGGTCCAGCACCAGCAAAAGGAGGATGAGCGGGACGGCGGCCCATGGAAAAGCCACCCCATCGAGGTAGAGAAAAACTACCGTCAGGGCCAGCGGCAGCAGACGGCTGAGGGTAATCCAGTTCGCCATCTTCAGACGATTTTCAGGCCCCCAGGTCGCTCAGCCGGCGGATGTCGCGCCAGTTCGGCGGTGCCCAGTAGATGGTATCGCCGGCATAGACTTCCACACCATACCGAATCCCCTCGGCCTCGACGGCGTATTCGCCGTTATAAGGGCCGCCGCCGAGCGGATTGCCCAGGGGACGGCCGGAGGCCACCTGTCCCAGAGCATACCAGAAACGAGCCTTGTCCGGATCGAAGGCGATTCCGGCCCGTTCGTAGGTCCGCTCCACCAGCCAGCGCTCGAACGTGTATTGGGGCGAGAGAAGGGCCCGCATCATCTGATGAAGGGCTCCACCCAGTGCCCAGTCGTACTCCTGGCCGGGGGGCGGCGCAATCGGCCGCAGGAGGTCGCTCAGCCGGCGGATGTCGCGCCAGTAGGGCACGAGGGTATAGAGCGTGTCCAGGGCAAAGAACTCCAGGTCGTAACGCTTTCCGCCGAATTCCAGCGTGCGCACCGGCCCCAGGGGAGCACCTAGCGGCCGCGTTTCGAGTTGCTCCAGGTAGTAGAGATGGGTGGCCCAGGAAGGGTGAAAGACGCTGCCCGCAGCGGAGAAGGTGGCCTGGAGCAGTTCCATCCCCAGGGGTTCCTGCGCCCTCAGCAGATCGCTCATCCGGCCCACGCTGGCGATGTCTTCCTGCGGAGCATACAGGGTATCCCGGGCAAAGACCTGGATGACGTAAACCGTCTGGTTCAGGGTCTTCTGGAGCGGCAGGCCCAGCGGCGCGCCTAGACGATGGGCAACGGCATAGGCGAAAAGGGGATGTCCGGGATCGTAGGCGGCGCCGGAGGGACGGCAGGTTGTCGTCCAGAGCGCCTCCACGAGGGAGGCCGGAGGCGGGGGCGGCACCTCCTGTTCGTTCTGGGAGACGTAGATGACCCGCTTTCTGGGCTTGTGGTCGGGTTCGGGGACATCGTCAAAGGTGACCTCGACCGACTGCTGGAAATAGTTGATGGCCGGGCAAGGGTACTGGCAGGTCAGGCCGCAGCGCTGGTGTTGAAAGTGCAGGTGGGCACCACAGCCGGTCCAGCCGGTCTTACCCAGGAGGCCGATTTCCTGCCCTCGCACCACTCGGCTGCCCACCTGGAGGCCGAAACGGCTGACGCTGCCCTGCATCAGATGGAGGTAGAGGTCGCAGCCGCCTTCGTCGTGGCGAATCAGGATGTAGTTGGCCCGGCCGGAATATTCGCTTCCGCCGCAGGTGTCATCGGAAGTGCTTTCCCGCACCTTGACCACGGTCCCGCCGGCCGCGGCGACGATGACCTCCCCTTCGTCCTCGTTGCCTACGCCTAGGTTGAAATCAAAAGCCCAGGCCATCTTGGTGCCCGGTCCGTGGGAGGGGTTGGGGTCATTGTTCACCTGGGAGGCCCAGACCTCTTTCCCTTTGGGAAAGGGCAGCATGTGTCCTGCCATGTCGGTGCTCCTTTCTGGACGTTCTCAAGCGGGCTTTGCCGGCCCGTCGGCCGGTACACTTTAGCAAAAGGCCATCGAGCCTCCTTTCTCCGGCTGGTTGGGCGATCGGAAACGATGGCCGACGAGGCCCTAGTCGTTGAACGTTCCGGGTTGAAGGCCCAAATACCGGATGATTTTCCGCTCGTTCGGCCAGGGTACTCGATACGAACCGGCGAAACTGTGTACTTGACCCCAAGCAGGGCCGTTCATGGATCGCGGAAACCATTATACCATACTCGGCGCCGAGGTGCACGGCCGCATGGAGGTCAAGTTTTGGGATTTCACCTCTCTCCCCGCACCTCCGCCTCCGGGCGCCGGAAAAAGTCCGCCATGAAAACGTCCTCAGGCCACCACAGCCGTTCGGCATACCCGCCGGGAAGCAAGGAGGCCCCGTATCCCTCCAGCGCTTCCTGAAGCGAGAGGCCGGCGCGGCTCAGGGAAGGGAGTTGGGAGGCGTAACAGGAGACGGCGGCCGTCTTGCGCGGCCACCAGGGCGTCACCTCGATGATCTCCGGGGAAAGCGGCCGGCCCACTTCCGCCAGACGCGCCTCCGGCCCCCCTTCCCAGGCCGTGTAGGGCAGGTCCTCGTAAAAGGCCACCGCCCGGCCGGCCTGCACCATCGCCCTTCCCACCCGGAAGAGGACCTGGTGGTCCACATGATGCCCCACCGCCAGGGGAAAGAGCCAGAGGTCCGCCTTCAGCGCCCGGCAGCGTCGCAGCAGGGCCTTTTCCAGGTCCGCTTCCTCGGGGGGTTGCCGGTAAAGCGCTTCCAGGGAGGTGTAGGACGGGTGGCGGTAGATGGCATCGGGGTACTTCCACCAGCGGCCGGTGCAACCGAGGACCTTCAGGGCACGGGCATCCTCCCGGCGGCGGTGGGCCATCGGGTCGGGCAGGTTGCCCCAGGCCAGATGCAACAGTCGGGCCAGGGGGGAAAGTTCCTCCGGCGGCGGGGAGGAGGCGGCAAAGACGGTGATGACCTGCACCGGCCGGCCCATCTCCCGCCAGCCCGAAAGCATCCCCCCACAGGAGAAAACGGCATCATCGGGATGCGGCGAGAGGCACACCACCCGACCTTCGGTCGTTCGTTCCATCGTGCTGTCCCCCACACGCGCCAACGTGCCAACGTGCAACGTGCGAACGTGCGTGCCAACGTGCCAACGGCTACGTTGCTACCGCCTCCCCAACCAGAAGCGGCTCATAAGCCCGTCGCCGCTCGTCGCGGAACTGGCGGGTATAAAGTTCGTAGTAGCGGCCCCGGGCGCGCAGGAGTTCGGCGTGGGTGCCCATCTCCACGATGCGCCCGTTCTCGATGACCACGATGCGGTCCGCCCGGCGGATGGTCGAAAGGCGATGGGCGATCACAAAGGAGGTGCGGCCTTCCATCAGGCGCTCCATACCCCGCTGGATGAGCGCCTCCGTCAGGGTGTCCACCGAACTGGTGGCCTCGTCCATGATCAAGATCTCCGGCCGGGCCAGGATCGCCCGCGCCAGGCTCACCAGTTGCTTCTGCCCGACCGAGAGCAGGTTTCCCCCCTCGCCGACCTCCTGGTCGTAGCCCTTTTCCAGCGTCATGATGAAATCGTGGGCTCCGGCCAGCCGGGCTGCCTCTTCCACCTCCTCATCGGTGGCGTCCAGCCGGCCGTAGCGGATGTTCTCCCGAATCGTGCCGGAGAAGAGGTGCGGCGTCTGCAGGACCACCCCCAGGCGCGACTGAAGGGCCTGGAGCGAAAACTCGCGATAGTCCCGCCCGCCGATGCGGATGGTGCCGCGCTTGGGCTCGTAGAAGCGGCAGAGGAGGTTCACGATGGTGGTCTTGCCGCCGCCGGTCGGCCCGACCAGGGCGATGGTCTCGCCGGCCTTGACGTGGAGGGTGAAATCCTCCAGCACCGGCTGGCCTTCTTCGTAGTAAAAGTACACGTGGTCAAACTCGATGTTGCCCCGGACGGTTCCGGGGTCCACCGCCCCGGGCCGGTCGCGCACCTCCGGCTCGGCGTCCAGCAGGGAAAAGACCCGCTCGGCCGAGGCCACGGCGTGTTGCATTTCGGCAAAGACACGGGCCAGGTCCTGAATCGGCCAGAGCATGAAGGTGACATAGGAGATAAAGGCCTGGATGCCGCCGATGGTCAGGCCGGCCAGATGGTACTGGTTGCCTCCATACCAGACCACGACGGCAATGGCCACGGCACTGATCATCTGCACGGCCGGCAGGAAGAGGGCCGAAAGCCAGGCGGCCCGGTAACTGGAACGGTACATGGCCCCGGTCAGCCGGTCGAACTCGCGCAGGTTCCCGTCCTCCCGGCAGAGTGCCTTGACCACCCGAACGCCGGCGATGTTCTCGTTGTAGGCCGCCGTGATCTTGGCATTGATTCGCCGCGCCCGCCGGAACTCGACCAGGATTCTCTTCCGGAATTGGGCGGCTACCACCACCAGAATCGGCACCACCGCCAGCACGAGCAGGGCCAGTTTCCAGTGGATGATCACCATAAAGTAGGCCGCGGTGGCAACGCTCAGCACCCCCCAGGTGGTGTCGAGCAGCCCCCAGGTGACCAGATCGGCAATGCGGCTCGAATCCGAGGTCACCCGGGCCATGATCCATCCCACCGGCTTGCGGTCGAAGTAGGAGAAGGAGAGTTCCTGGAGGTGGTCGAACATCTTCTTCCGCAGGTCGTACTGGAGGCGTTCCCCCAGGACGCCGGCCAGGTAGATCATGCCCCAGATGACCGCTGCCTGGAAGACGGTGGCCAGACCGTAGAGGATCAGCGCCTGGGTGAGTGCCCCCAAGTCGGGCGGCGGCCCGATGCCCTGATCCACCATCTGCTTGCGCAGGTAGGTGAAGTAGGAATCAAGGAACGAACTCAAGGCCACCAGCACCACAAAGCCCACCACCCACCGCCAGTACGGCCTGGCCTGGGCGACGATGCGCAGGACCGTTCGCCCGCTGACTTTGCTTTCGAGTTCCTCTTCGTCAAACCACTCCGACACCGGACACCTCTTCTTCCAGTTCGGCCTCGATGCGCGTCTGGAGTTCGTAAATCTGCCGGTACGGTCCGGCCTCCCGAAGCAACTCTTCGTGCTTTCCCTGCTGCACGATGCGCCCCCGGTCAAAGACCAGGATGAGATCGGCGTTCATCACCGTCTGAATGCGGTGGGCGATGATCAGGGTGGTACGGCCCTGCATCAGGCGCTCCAGGGCCTGGCGGATGAGCATCTCCGTCTCGGTATCCACCGCCGAGGTCGAATCGTCCAGAATCAGGATGCGAGGGTCCTTGAGCAGGGTGCGGGCGATGGCCACCCGCTGCTTCTGGCCCCCGGAAAGGGTGATCCCACGCTCGCCGAGCAACGTGTCATACCCCTGGGGAAACGACATGATCTCGTCATGGATGGCGGCGGCCCGCGCCGCGGCCTCGACCTCCTCCTGGGAAACCTCTCGCTCGACCCCGTAGGTGATGTTCTCCCGGATGGTGCGGGAGAAGAGGAACGGCTCCTGCTCGACGATGCCGATCTGCCGGCGGAGGTAGTGGCGGGGATAGTCCCGGAGTTCCACCCCGTCCAGGGTGATGCTGCCGCCGGTGTAATCGTAGAAACGCGGCAGGAGGTTGACCACCGTGGTCTTGCCGGAGCCGGTGGAACCCAGGAGGGCCACCACCTGACCGGGTGCACAGCGGAAGGAGACGTCCTTCAGCACCGGCGCGTCGGCCTCGTATTCGAAGCAGACGTTGCGGAAGACGATTTCCCCCCGCAGGTCGCCTTCGGGTGGGAAGCGTCCCTCTTCCAGCGGCTCGCGGTCCTGCCGGATGATCTCGGCCACGCGGCCGTAGGAGACCAGCCCGGTGGACATCTGCACGATCAGCCGGGCCAGATTGCGCATGGGCCAGATGATCCAGAGCACCATGCCGGAATAGGCCAGGTAGGTGCCCAACGTGATCGTCCCCTGGATGGTCATCAGAGCGCCCACGGCAAAGCCGGCCAGCATCTGGATTCCGCAGAGAGCGTCGGAGACCGGCCAGTAGAGGGCGTGCATGGAGATGAGCCGCCGGCCACGCAGAAACTTGGCCCAATTCTGGGCATCGAAGCGCTTCCGTTCGTAATCCTGCCGGGCAAAGGCTTTGACCACCCGGACGCCGGTCAGGTTCTCCTGGAGGGTGGTGGAGAGGACGGCCTCCTGCTCCTGGTAGGACTCATAGACCCGAGAAACTTGGCGGAAAAAGACCACCGAGACGCCGATGATGACCGGGATGATGGCGAGGGAAAGGAGCGTCAGCGGCACGTTCAGGCTGAGCAGGGCGGCCAGGTTGACGGCGAACAGGATGAGGATGCGGCCGGCATTGATGGCCTGGTCGGCAAAGAAGCGGCGGATGGTGTCCACGTCCGAGGTACACCGCTGAATCAGTTCGCCGGTGGGCATGTGGTCGTGGTAGGTGAAGGAGAGCCGCTGGATATGGTCAAAGAGGTAGTTGCGCAGGCGGCGGGCGATGCCCTCGGCCGTCTGGGCCGCAAGTTTCCCGCTGAGGAAGGTGAAGGTGCCCTCGACCAGAGCCAGGCCCAGGAAGCCGAGCGCGATGTAGAGAAGGATCATCCCCCCGCGTCCCCGGCCCAGCACGTCGTCCACCAGGTAGCGCAGAAGCCAGAAGGTGGACGTCTTGGCCACCGCGGCCACGCCCAGGCTGAGGGTGGCCCCCAGGTAGGTCCAGCGGAAGCCGGCCATCATCCGCCAGAGGCCCAGGAGATGGTTCTGGGAGAGCGTTTTCTTCAGATCGAAGGCGGCTGCCGTCGCCATATCGTTGCTCCGGTGGGGAAAAGTCCCCATAAAAGCAATTTGCCCGCTACCTGTTGCGGGCAAACAGGTAGGTCCCACTACGGCATTTTCCCGTCGCCGTAAGGGCCGCCCCACGCTGCAATGTGTATTATACCACAAAGGGAGGAGTTGTCAAATTCGGCGCATTTTACAGCCGGGGAAAGTATGGTACAATCAAGCCGTCCGTGGTGAGGTTGGCGGAGTGGAGAAACCGGCCATGGTGACTGGATATGTGGTCGAGACCCAGGTCTTTCGTGGGCCGCTGGACCTCCTGCTGTACCTGATCGAAAAGGAGGAACTGGACATCACCCAGATCGCTCTGGCGCAGGTGACCAACCAGTTTCTGGCGTATCTTTCCCGTCTGCCCCGGCGCGATCCGGCGGAACTTTCGGCCTTTTTGTGGGTGGCGGCCCGTCTCCTCTGGATCAAGTCGCGGGTCCTGTTGCCTCGACCGCCGCTGGCCGTTGAGGAGGTGGAAGAGGACGTCGGGGAGGACCTGGTGCGCCGGCTGCAGGAGTACCGGAGGTATCGGCGAGCAGCCGCGTTTCTGGAGGAGCGGCTGAAGGCCGGATGGCGGACCTGGGGGCGGGTCGCTCCCACGGCGCTTCCATCACCCCGGCCGGCCGAACTGGAGGGGGTCAGTCTGGAGGCCCTCCTGGTGGCCCTGCAGCGCCGGCTTGCGGAACTCGCTGCGGAGGAGGAGGAGCGGCCGCGCCCGCCGTCCGCCCGGGTGACCCTGGTGGAAAAGGCCCGCCTGATTCACGAGCGACTGTACGCCTGCCCGGAAGTTTCCTTCCAGGAGTTGCTGGCGGAAGCATCCAGCCGGGAGGAGGTGGTGGTGACCTTCTGGGCCGTCCTGGAACTGTTCAAACGCGGCTGGATTCTCATCGAACAGGAGGAACTCTTTGGCCCCATCCGGATCCGAAGACGGAGCGACACGGCTTCCGCCTGGGAAGGACATCCCGAATGGTGGAGCGAACTTGAAGACCTTGCTTGAGGCGCTCCTTTTCGTGGCCGCGGAGCCGGTATCGGTATCCGAACTGGCCCAGGTGCTGGAGCGGAGCGAGGACGAGGTGGCCGCGGCCCTGGAGGAATGGGCGGCGGAGCAGGCCGGCCGTGGCCTCCGCCTCGTGTGCCAGGGAGGGCAGGTCCAACTGGTTTCGGCGCCGGAAGCCGCCCCGTATATCGAGCGTTTCCTGGGGCTGAACCGTCCGGCCCGCCTCTCGGCGGCCGCGCTGGAGACGCTGGCCATCATCGCCTACCGCCAGCCCATCACCCGGGCGGCCATCGAGGCCCTCCGCGGCGTGGATTGCTCCGGGACGCTGCATACCCTCCTCAACCTGGGGTTGATCGAGGAACGCGGCCGGGCGCCTTCCCCCGGCCGGCCCATCCTCTACGGCACCACCTTCGACTTCCTGCGCCACTTTGGCCTGCAGAGCCTGGAAGAACTCCCACCGCTGGACCTCGCCGGGGAGACGCCCGAGGTCTCCTAGGAAGGATTTTCCTCGGGAGGCGGCTCCTCCGGGGAAAGGCGTCCCCTACCTTTCGGTTGGTGCCTGTCCGATGGGGGATTCTACCTCTAAAGGAAAGAGCCACCGCTGGGCGATGGCTCTTCGGAACCTCCGGTGTCTATTGGGGAAGCCCCCTCGCACCGGTGGCAACGTCCCTCAGGCCGGCGGATCCGCCTCCTTTGTCCTCTGCGCCGCCGGTCGAAGAGGACAAAGGGGCGGTGCGAACTGGGGCTACTCCCGCGTCAGTTCGAGGGTGCCGGATGGGTCGGTCGGATCGCTCAGGATGAGTTTGGCTCCCTCGAAGCGGTAGTTGAGCGTCTGGGTCTGCTGGGTCCCCATAAAGTCCATTGCCAGTTCCACCTGGCTGGCGCTGAGGACCTTGTAGGTGCCCACATCGAGGACGAGATCCCCCGAGCCCATGGCCAGTTTTCCATCGGCTTTGAACTCGATGGTGATGATCTTTGTTCCCGAGGAAGGCTCGGTGGCCGACCACTTGCCCACGAGCGAAGTCGCCCCGCCGCCGCAGGCCGAGAGGAGCAACAGGACGACGAACAGGACCGATACCAGTACCAGGACACGCTTTTTCATCACACATCCTCCTCGAGGTTGGCTCAGGCAAGGCTGGGCCTTGCTGTTCTATAAGATCCGGCGGCGGGATACACAGCCTTCCAGGGCTCGGTGGGGGAGAGACCATCGGCTGCGCAACCCATCGGTATTACGCTAAGCAGGGCGGTGCGGTTGCAGGTCGACCTCTTGCCCCTACTTCACCCTGACCAATTCCAGGGTAATGCCGGCTTCGTCGGTCAGGGTCAGCCGGTCCCCGGCGATGGTATAAGCCAGGCGCTGTCTCTGGCCCTGAACGTCCAGTTCCAGGACGCCCGGGCTCAGCACCTGGTACGTGCCGGCCTCCACGGTGATGTCTCCGGCCGTCATGCTCAGTTTGCCGTCGGCCCGAAATTCGAACACCGCCTGGCCGCTGGCGTCGGACCACTTCCCCACCAACGTGGACGCTTCCCCACTTCCGCAGGCCGAAAGGAGGAACGTCCCCAGGAGCAGAAAGAGGGAAAGCCACCCAACAATGGTACGCACAATCACCTCCGGCCAACCCGGTCGGTCCACCCTGCCGCCGCTCTCGCATTGGGCTGGCTGTCTGCCGGGCAGATGGCCCCGTTGGTTCGGCTCCGGGTGGATCAACCCGATTCCTGGCTCCACACCGGCATGCCCGGGTTACCGATGCAGGCGGGGGAACTACGATCATTATACACGTCTTTTCCCATTTCGTCAAATTTCTCTACCGTTATTCACTCGTCTGCGACGGTGGCGGGTGTCCGTTCTCCGGCCGTTCACCGTTGATTTGCGCGTCGAGAGGAGATATAGTACAATGGCCGGCCGGAAAGGTCGGTTCTTCGCTGTGGCCGAGGAGGAACACGTGGAAGCCCAAGAGCCTTTGCGGGTGCTTTTTCTGGCGGCCGAGGTGGTGCCCTTTGCCAAAACCGGCGGCCTGGCCGATGTGGCCGGTTCACTGCCCAAGGCCCTGAAGAAACTGGGCGTGGACGTCCGCGTGGGCATGCCCCGCTATGGGCGCATCGACCGGGAAAAGTTCGGCCTGAAGACGGTGCTGGAATCCTTCCCCGTGCCCATGGACGATCAGACGATGGAGGCCGGCCTCCTCCAGGGCACCATCGGCGAGGAGGTCCCGGTCTATATGGTCGAGAACGCCCACTTCTACGACCGCGAGGGCATCTACATGTACCCCGACGATGCCGAGCGCTTCATCTTCTTCTGCCGGGCCATCCTGGAGGCGATGAAACTTTTGGGCTGGCAGCCCCAGGTGATTCACTGCCACGACTGGCACACCGCCATCGTCCCCAACTGGCTGAAGACGATCTACAAAAACGACCCCTTCTACAAAGACACGGCCACCCTCTACACCATCCACAACCTGGCCTATCAGGGCATTTTTGGCTACCGCGTCCTGGAGATCGCCGGCATCGACGAATACGGCTTCATCGTCCATCCCGAAATTCCCGACCTGGATAATGTGGTGGACATGATGGGCCGGGGCATCTACTTTGCCGACATCATCAATACCGTCAGCGAAACGTATGCCCAGGAAATCCTGACCCCCGAGTACGGCGAGCGGCTGGACCCCCTTCTCCGCGACCGGCGCGACCGGCTCTTCGGCGTGCTCAACGGCATCGACCCGGAGGTACACAACCCGGCCACCGACCCCTACATCGCCGCCCGCTACGACCTGCACGACCTCTCCGGCAAGGCCGAGTGCAAGCGGGCCCTGCAACGAGAGGCCGGCCTGGCCGAGGACCCCCACATCCCCCTGATCGGCGCCATCTCCCGCCTGACCGACCAGAAGGGCTTTGACCTGATCGCCCAGATCATCGACCCGCTCATGCAGCACACGCGCCTCCAGTTCGTCCTCCTGGGCACCGGCGAGCAGCGCTACCACGACCTTTTCAGCCAGATTCACGAGCGTTACCCGGACCGGGTGGCCGTCTTCCTGACCTTCAACGCTCCCCTGGCCCAGAAAATCTACGCCGGCAGCGATATGTTCCTGATGCCCTCGCGTTTTGAGCCGTGCGGACTGGGGCAACTCATCGCCATGCGCTACGGCTCCATCCCCATCGTTCGCTCCACCGGCGGCCTGGCCGATACGGTGCAGGACTTTGACCCCGTGAGCGGCACCGGAAACGGTTTTGCCTTCCAAGCCTACGACCCGTGGGCTCTCTACGGCACCATCATCCGCGCCCTGGAGAACTTCAAGTACCGCGACACCTGGCGGCAACTGATGGTGCGGGTGATGTCGGCGGACTATTCCTGGGAGGCCTCGGCGCGCAAATACGTGGACCTCTACCGCCGGGCCCTGGCCTCGCGCCTGCCCCGCCCGCCGCGGGAAGTCTATCGGGTCGGCCCGGGGCGAGGCGAAGATGTCGCCTAACCGGAGCATCGTCAGCCTTCCCGAGTTGGTGGCCGGCCTGCCGGATGAGGAGCGCGCCCTCTTCCACCGCCTCTTTCACCTGAGCACGACGGTGGGGGAAGTGGTCCCTCCCGAGGCGATGTACGCCTGGATCGAGCGCCACTTCGGCTCGGTGGAGGCGGTGCGCCGGCAGCGCATCGTCAAGGTGACCAACCGAATCACCCTGGAGGGCACGCTCTATAACGAACTCCGCGCCCGCCGGCCCATCGAAGCTCCCCCGCTGGGGAGCCTGGAAGAGACGATCGCCGCCAACCAGGGGGACCCCTTCTGCCGGCCGCTGGAACTCACGCCCGAGGATGTCTTCGGACGCATCCGGGGAACGCACAGCCTCACCGCCAGCAACATCGCCAAATACGACGGCTTCCACGGTGTCATCATCTTTGACGAACACCACCCCTTACGCTTCAGCCGGGAGAGCATCGCCGACGCCCTGGAAACCGGCCGGCGCTGGGCCGAGGCCGCCCACCGGAGCGACCCGCAGGCCGTCTTTTACTTCTTTATGTGGAACTGCCTCTGGAAAAGCGGGGCCTCCATCCTGCACGGCCATGCCCAGGCCACCGTAAGTCGGGAGATGCCCTACGGCCGGGTGGAAGCCCTCCGCCAGGCCGCATTGCGCTACCGGGCGGCCTACGGGAGCGACTACCTGGCCGATCTGCTGCAGGTGCACGAGGCCCTGGGACTGGCGCGTCCTTTCGGCGCGGCCCACGCCCTGGCCTACCTCACGCCGATCAAAGAGAAGGAGTTCCTGCTCCTGGGGCCGGCCGTCAACCAGGACTTGGTGGAGGCCCTCTACACGGTGTTGCAGGCCTATGTGGAGCGACTGGGGGTGCGTTCCTTCAACGTGGCCCTCTACCTGCCGCCGCTGGCTCCGGTGGAAGAGGATTGGAGCGTCCTTCCCGGCGTCCTCGCGCGGGTGGTGGATCGCGGCGACCCGGAGAGCCGCACCTCGGACATCGGGGCCATGGAACTCTATGCCTCCAGCGTGGTCTCCAGCGACCCGTTCCGTATCGTGGAGGCGCTTTCCGCAGGGTAGAGGCGGGACTATCCCCCGGCACGAACCGGCAAAACCGTAATGCGGCTACGCGCCTGAGCGAGGAAAGCCTGGAAATGGAGGTGGAGATGTACCGTTCCCGAAAAGATCTGGAAGAACTGGAGGCCGCAACCCTGGCCCCCTACGCGATGAAAAGCCGCGATTCCCGCGGCCGGGCCTATCCCGAGGACGAGCCGCCCTACCGCACCGCCTTCCAGCGCGACCGCGACCGTATCCTGCACACCACCGCCTTCCGCCGCCTGGAGTACAAGACCCAGGTCTTTGTCAACTACGAGGGCGATTACTACCGCACCCGCCTGACCCACACCCTGGAGGTCTGCCAGATCGGCCAGACCATTGCCCGCGCCCTGGGGCTGAACGCGGACCTGGTGGAAGCCATCGCCCTGGCCCACGACATCGGCCACCCGGCCTTTGGCCATTCGGGGGAGGAGACGCTGGCCGCGCTGATGGCCGACCACGGTGGCTTCAACCACAACACCCAGAGTTTGCGCGTGGTGGAAAAACTGGAACGGCGCTACCCCGATTTTCCGGGTCTGAACCTGACCTGGGAGGTGCGCGAAGGCATCATCAAACACGAGACCATCTACGACCGCTCCGACGCCAGCGGCTACGACCCCGACCTGCGGCCGCCGCTGGAGGCCCAGGTGGTCAACGCCGCCGACGAGGCGGCCTACACCGCTCACGACCTGGACGACGGGTTGCGTTCCGGCATGATCCGGCCGGAGGACCTCTCCGGCATCGTCCTTTGGGAAGAGATGCTCCGTTCCACCGGCACGGCCGGCCGGCCCTTCACCGAACTCGTCCGTCGGCAGGTGATCCGTCGTCTGATCGGCACGATGGTCACCGATATTATCCAGGCCACCGAGAGGAACCTCCAGGCGGCCGGCATCGCCTCCCTGGAGGACGTCCGCCGCTACCCGGGCCTCCTGGTAGGGCATTCGGAGGAGATGGCCGCCAAGAACCGCCAACTCAAGGACTTTCTCTACCGGCACCTCTACCGCCACTGGCGGGTCCTGCGTATGGCGGCCAAAGCCCGCTGGTTCATCGAGCAACTCTTCCGGGCCTATGTTTCCAACCCCGAACTCCTCCCCCCGACGACCCGGGCCCGCATCGGCGAAGAGGACCTCTACCGCGTCGTCTGCGACTATATCGCCGGCATGACCGACCGCTACGCCCTGGAGGAGTACAAAAAACTCTTTGACCCGTTCGAGCGGGTGTGATAGGAGGTGCCGTTGCCTCGGGAATACACCCTGGATCGCTTCGTTCGGGAAATTCGCACGGCCCTCGTCACCCAGGCGGAATGTCTGGAGGAGGAGATCGCCCTCCTGCCCCCTCCGCCGGAGGTACCGGCCGATCTGGGCCTGCCCTGCTTTGCCCTGGCCCGCCGACTGCGCCGACCTCCCGCGGCCATCGCCTCAGAACTGGCCGGCCGCCTCTCTTTCCCCCCTCCCAGCCTGGTGGGCATGATGGCTCCGCTGGGACCTTACCTGAACTTTACCCTGGAGGAACGCGAACTGGCCCGCCAGGTGCTTGCCGAGGTGCGGGAATGGGGCGATTCCTACGGTGGCGACGATGTCGGGCAGGGCCAGAACGTCATCCTCGACTACTCTTCCCCCAACGTCGCCCGGCGGATGCACGTAGGGCACCTCCGCTCCACCATCATCGGCCAGTCCCTCCGCAACATCTACGATTTCCTGGGCTATCACACCATCGGCGATAACCACCTGGGCGACTGGGGCACCCAGTTCGGCAAACTGATCTATGCCTACCGGGCCTGGGGGGACGAGGAAGCGATGGCCCGGGACCCCATCGGCCACCTGGTGGACCTCTATGCCCGTTTTCATAAGGAGGCTGAAGCCGACCCCTCTCTGGAGGAAGAGGGTCGGCGCTGGTTCGCCCGCCTGGAACAGGGCGACCCGGAGGCCCGCCGCCTCTGGCAACATTTCGTGGACCTCACCATCCAGGAGTTGGAAAAGACCTACCGCCGCCTGGGGGTACATTTCGACCTCTACCACGGGGAAAGTTTCTATGAGGATATGCTGGAGGACGTGATCGAGGAGGCCATCGCCAAGGGGGTGGCCCGTCGGGACCTGGAGAGCCCGGCCGTCATCCTGGACCTGACCGAGGACGGCCTCTCCTCGACCCTGCTGCGTAAAAGCGATGGGGCCACCCTCTACATCACCCGGGAACTCGCCACCGCCCTCTACCGCTGGCGTACCTACCGGCCGGCCCTGATCCTCTTGGTCATCGGCGAAGAGCAGACGCTGCACCTCCGCCAGACCTTCAAGGCCCTGGAGCGGATGGGGTATCCGGAACTGGCCGCCCGCTCCATCCATGTCTCCTTCGGCACGGTGCTCAAGCCGGACGGCAGCCGTTTTTCCATGCGCCACGGCGAGGTGATCTTCCTGGACGAACTCCTGGACGAGGCCGAAGCCCGGGCCCGGGCCATCGTGGAGGAAAAGAACCCCGGCCTGAGCGAGGAGGAAAAGCGCGAGATCGCCCGTCAGGTGGGCATCGGCGCGGTCATCTACAACGACCTGCACCAGGACCGCCGCCGGGACATTGTCTTCGATTGGGAGACCATGCTGAGTTTCGAGGGCAACACGGCCCCCTACATCCAGTACACCCACACCCGTTGCCACAGCGTCCTGGAGAAAGGTGGAGGGGTTCCGGAGGCCTACGATCCGGCCCTGCTGGTGGAACCCCAGGAGCAGGTCCTGATTCGTCATCTGGCCCGTTTCCCGCAGGTGGTGCGCCGGGCGGCCGCCGAATACGCCCCCCACATCGTTGCCGAGTGGCTGTACGAGACGGCCCGCGATTTCAGCCGCTTCTGGCGGGACCTGCCCATCCTGCTCGCGCCGGCCGGCGTCCGCGAGGCCCGGCTGGGGCTGGTGGCCGCGGTGGGCCAGGGCATCCGTAACGGCCTGCGCCTGCTGGGGATCGAGGCGCCCACGAGGATGTGAAGCGGGTAGGCGAAGGCATTGCCCTCGCCTACCCGCCTTCGCCTACCCCCGCCGGGCCGTATCGGATTCCCGCCAGGTGAGACGATGAAGGTGATGCTCCTGAGCAAGGCGTTGGTCGTGGGGATGTATCGGCGGCAACTGGAGTGGGTGGCCCGCGACCCCGAGGTGGAACTGGTGGCCGTGGTCCCTCCTTCGTGGCGGGAACCGGGCGTCGGGGAGATTCCACTGGAGGATGTGCCGGCCTCGAACTACCGTCTGCGCGTCTGCCCCATCGCCTTCAACGGGCACTTCCATCTCTATTTCTGGCCTTCCCTGGGGCAGGTGCTCCGAGAGGAAAGGCCGGACGTCCTGCACATTGACGAGGAATCGTTCAACCCGGCCACCTTCCAGGCCGTCTGGCTGGGGAGGCGCCGGGGAGCACGGTGCCTTTTTTTCAACTGGGCCAACATCTACCGTCGCCTGCCCCCGCCCTTTTGCTGGTTCGAACGTTACAATCTGGACCACGCGGCCTATGCTGTGGCCGGCAACCATGACGCCGCCGGTGTCCTGCGCCGCAAGGGGTATCGGGGGCCGTTGCGGGTGATTCCGCAGTTTGGGGTGGATGAGGAGGTATTTTGCCCTCATCCCCTCCCAAGGGGGGAGGAGAAGGAAGCCCAAGAGGTCAGGGTCGGCTACGCCGGCCGCTTGGTCCCCCAGAAGGGCCTCCTGGACCTTCTGGAGGCCGCGGCCGGATTGCCGCGGGTGCGTCTGTTGCTCGTCGGGGGCGGTGTTCTGGAGCCGGAACTGCGCCGGCGGGCCGGCCGGCCCGACCTGGAGGGACGGGTCGAATTCGCCGGCCGCGTCCCCTCATCCGCCCTGCCGGACCTCTACCGCCGGATGGACGTGCTCGTGCTGCCCTCGCGTACCACTCCCACCTGGAAGGAGCAGTTCGGGCGCGTGCTCGTCGAGGCCATGGCCTGCGGCATCCCGGTGGTCGGCTCCAGTTGCGGGGAAATTCCCTACGTCATCGGCGAGGCCGGCCTGATCTACCCGGAGGGAGATGTGCTCGCCCTCCGGGCCGCCCTCGAACGCCTGCACGATCCGGCGCTCCGGGCCGAACTGGGCCGACGAGGTCGGGAGCGTGTCCTGGCCCGTTTTACCCAGGAACGGGTGGTCCGGGCCTATCTGGAGGTCTATCGGGAGATGGTGGGGGGACCGTCCGCCCCGCGCTGAGCGTGGTTGCCTCCCCCTTTCACCCCAAATCTTTCGGGGCCCTCGCGGTTGCACGCCCGACCGGAGTGGTGTACAATGAAACCAAAACGTCGGAGAAAGCGATGCGCATCCTGATCACCGGCTCCAGCGGGCAGATCGGCACCAACCTGGCCCTTTATCTCCTGGAACGGGGCCACTTTGTCTTCGGCGTGGATAAGCGGCTCAACCCCTGGACCGACCGCTTCCGTTACATCCTCCAGGACCTGGCCGGCAACTTTGCCAACTTTCGCGGCGGCATCGGCGGCGTGGAATATCCGCCGGTGGATGTGGTCGTCCACCTGGCCGCCAACGCCAAGGTCCACCAACTGGTCTCCGAGCCCCACCGGGCGATGGAAAACATCCAGATCACCTATAACGTCTTGGAGTACTGCCGCCAGAACCAGGTGCCGATCGTCTTCAGCAGTTCCCGCGAGGTCTATGGCGACATCCACCGCTATATCACCGAGGAGACCCAGGCCGATTTCTCCTTCACGGAAAGCACGTACTCGGCCAGCAAAATCTCCGGCGAGGCGTTGATCTATTCCTACGCCCGCTGCTACGGCCTGCCTTACCTGATCTTTCGCTTCAGCAACGTCTACGGCCGCTACGATAACGACCTGGAGCGTATGGAGCGGGTCATCCCCCTCTTTATCCGCAAGATCGCCCTGGGCGAGCCGATCACCATCTACGGTCGGGAAAAGGTGCTCGACTTTACCTACATAGACGATTGCATCGAGGGCGTCTATGCCGGGCTGGAGCGGCTGCTCTCCGGACAGGTGCGCAACGAGACGATCAATCTGGCCTACGGCCAGGGCAATACCCTCTTCCGCGTGGTCGAACTCATCAGCGCAGCCCTGGGCCGTATCCCGGAGGTGCACGTGGAGCCGCCCCGGGTGGGCGAGGTCACCCACTATGTGGCCGACATCCGCAAGGCCCGCGCCCTTCTCGACTACCGGCCGAAGGTTCCGCTGGAGGAAGGCATCCCCCGCACGGTAGCCTGGTGTATGGACTGGTGGAGGGCCCACGGCCAGTTGCCACCGGGAGTGTGAGGCTCCGGCGATGGAAACCATCCAGCCAGGGCCACAACCTGGCCCAAACTGTGGCGCCCGGATCGGGGCCGTAGCCGTCGCCGCCACCTTTGGCCTCGCCCTCCTGGCCACGGTCCTGATGCTTTCCTGGACTCTGGCCGCCGTGCCGTCTCCGGAACCTTCCCGAGGGGAAGCCGCCCTCTACCGAAAGACCGAGCCTTCCGGAGACGTCGGCTTCCTCTCCCTCAACCTGACCGACCCTCAGGTCCTGGCCCTCCGGCCCTCTCTGGGAAAGCCCCTCCTGGCTCTGAAGGGAAGCGACGTTTCCCGGAAAATTTCCCGCGAGGTCATCTTTTACGTGGAAACGCCGGCCGGACGGCAGGAGGCCGGTTTCCTCCAGAGTAGCGGCCTCTACACGTACTCCCCCACCCTGCCCCTCCAGATGCCGGAGGCCGCCCTGAGCGGCACGGTCACCTGGTCCTACGGCCCCTGGCGGCGTTTCCTGCCCCTCGCGTATACCCTGCGCCGCCGGCCCGCCGGCCCTCTTTCCATCCCGGCCGGCACCTTCTCCTCCACCCTGGCGGTGGAAATGGACGTCCGGCTCGGCGGGCAGGATATCCACCACCGTGTCTGGTACGCCCGGGCAGGCGACCTCTTTCCCCTGTTGCAGGAAGAAAGCGGGCCAGCCGGCCTGACGCGCTACGAACTCCTTTCGGCCACCGGCCTCTCCCCGAGATCGGGCTCGGCCGTGCCGGCCGATGAGGTCGGATGCTCCGGGGCGACATACCTGGAACGTGGTGGGCCGGAGCGGAGCGGTGCCTGGCCGCCCCTCTCGGCCCGGCCCGCCCTCTCCCTCCGCTGGCAGGCCGCCTTTCCCAGCGACATCACCGCCCCTCCCCTCTGCGCCGGAGGACTGCTCCTCTTGGGCGACGAGAAGGGCGTCGTCCGGGCCGTAGATGTGCTCAGCGGCGAAGTACGCTGGACCTGGGATGCCGGCCGGCCGATCGTCGCCGCGCCGGCCGTCTCCGGGGGAATCGTCTACATCGCCGCCGGCGACCGCCTCTACGCCCTGGAGGCCTCCCGCGGCCTCTTCCTGTGGAGCGCCTCCGCCAACGATCGGATCGTCGCCTCCCCCCTCATCTACGGCGACCTCCTCTTTTTCGGCACGGAAAGCGGCACGTTCTACGCGCTGGAGGCCCGCGATGGGGTGGAACGCTGGCGCTTCGAGGCCGGCGACGCCCTCCTGGCCCCGGCCGCCGGCAGCCGGGGACTCGTCCTTTTCGGGGACGCCTCCGGCCTCCTCTACGCCCTCGATGCCGTCCGGGGCGACCTGCGCTGGGAGGTCGAACTGGAGCAGAGTATCCTGCCTCCACCCACCATCGCCGGGGAAACGGTCTACATCGGCCTGAGCGGAGGAATGGAGGGAGGACGGGTGGTCGCCCTTGCCCTGGCCGATGGGACCTTCCGCTGGAGCGCCTCTCTGCCCGGGGACGTTTCCTCGGCCCTGACCCTCGGCGATGACGCCGTTTACGCCGTTACCGGCCTGGGCCATGTGGTGGCTTTGGGTCGAGAGGACGGCCGGACGCGCTGGCAGGCCGATTTTCCCGGGGCGTTTCCCCAGGCCCCACTCCTGGTGGACCGCACCCTCATCCTGGCCGATAGTTCCGGAAGCGTCCACCTCCTGGACGGAGAAAGCGGCCAAGCATGGGCCGTCCGGAACGACCTGGCCCCGGTGGGCGCACCTCCGGCCTTTTGCCAGGGCCTCATCCTCCTGGCCGACCGCCACCGCCACGTCTACGCCCTGGGAGACCCGGCCGGCCGGGCCTTCCGCCTGGTCCCGCGTTGGGACCGGCCGGCGGTGGAGGAATCGAGCGGAGCCGGACCCGTCGGAAGTCCCCAGGCATGGGCCGGCCGGGCCCTCCTCCTCCTGGATGACGGCGACCTCCGGCTCTACGACCCCCTTTCGGGCGAGTTCACCCTCCTGGCCGAACTGGGCGGCCTGGCCGACCTCCCGCCGCTGGTCCATGGGGATACGGCCTATATCGCCCTTTCCCACCCGGAGACCGGGGAGATTTCCACCACCGTGGTGGCCTATGACCTGGCCGGCCAGCAGGTGCGCTGGCGTCGGGGGGTGGAGGGTTGGCTCCGCCTCCCGCCGTCCGCTACATCTTCCCACCTGATCCTCTGCCTGGACACCCTGTCCGGAAGCCGCCTTCGGGCCCTGGACACGGCCGACGGCACGACGCTCTGGCAGGTCCCCCTCCCGGCCTGTACGGGCGCTCCCTGGGCCGAGGAGGAAGGCGTTTTCCTTTCCGCCGGGCACCTGGAGGCCCGGGACCCGGCCGACGGTACGATGCTCTGGCAATCGCCTATAACCTTTGCGCAGGGGACACCCCTGCGTTGCGGAGGAACGCTTTATACGGGCTTTCTGGAAGAAGAGGGCTTTTTCTTGGCCGCCTTCGATGCCCGGTCCGGCCGGAGGCTCTGGAGGGGGCCGGTGCGGCCGGCCCTGTTCCTCCGGCCGGCCTGCGACTCCACCGGCCGTGTCTTTGTCGGCTGGTCCGACGGGCTCTTCCAGGCCTATGCCGGCGATACGGGGGAGGTGCTCTGGAGCCACGACGGCGGCGACCTCCTGCTTTCCGACCTGGTGGTGGGAGAGGGCGCGGTCTACGGCATCACCGGGGAAGGGGCGCTCGTGGCCCTGGATGCCGAAAGCGGCCGGCTCCTGGCCCGCTATACTCCGCCCTACACGGCTCCGGCCCTCGCCGCCCCGCTGGTGATGGACGGCCGCATCCTTTTCGCGGACCGCATCTTCCTCTACGCCCTGGAGGTCGTCCATGAGTGAGCGTGGGCCGGCCAGGCCCGGCCGGTGGGCTTGTTTCCATGCCCTGGGCGGCCTCCTGGGGGAAGTGGGCCGGGTGCTCATCTGGGGCGAGGCCTGGGCCGGACGGCTCGACCTGCGTGGGGGAAGCCCGGCCTTTCGGACGGCCGCCCGCCTGGGCCTCTGGCTGGCGGCCGGGCTGGCCTGTCTGGTGCCCTGGGTGGGAGAACTCCGCAGCGTCGGCCCGCTGCTTTCCTTGCCGATGGCGACCGGGGAGCGGTATATGCCCACGGTTCCCCTGCCGGCCGTGCCGTTGATCGGGGGCCTCCTGGCCCTGGCCTGGGCGTATCTCCTCGCCGGCGCGGCCCGGGCCTCCGGGGTCTTCCGGGCCCTGGTGTTGGTTCCCTTCGCCGCCTTTGCCCTCACCCTGGCTGACCGGAGCGACCTGGCCCATCCGGCGGCCCGTCCCTGGACCCTGCTCTCCTGGGGCAGCAGCCTCCTTCTGCTTCTCCTGGTGGGGATGGGGGCGGGGCCGTACCGTCGAGGGGGAAAGGCATCCCCTCTGGCCGCCCACGTTGTCCTCATCACCCTGCTGTGCATCGGGGCCCTCCTGGGCGGATACCTGAGCGCGGAACTGGCCGGTGGAGGGGCGGACGTTGTGGGGCGGAGTGCCGCCATCCGGCTGGGGAGCAACCTCAGCCTGCTCGTCTCGCTGGTGGTGCCCTTTTTCCTCCTTTCGGGCAGCGCCGTCGCCGGCATCGCCCTCGAACTGGGCCGGGTCGGATCCCGCTGGCTGGAAACGCTCGGCCGGCCGGCGCTGTGGCGATGGACCCTGGGCCTGTTCCTCCTCTTGCGTCTCTTCTGGCTCTGGCTTTGGCCCCTGGGGGGCGGCCGGCCTCGTCCCTGGCGCTGGGGGGCGGCGGTCCTGGTCGGGCTGCTTTTCCTGGCTTTCTGGTCGCTGCGTCGCCGGCGACACCGAGAGGAGGAGCCGTCCTGGGGGACCCTCCTTCCGGTCCTCCTCCTGGCCGGCCCGCTGCCCCTCTTTCAACTCTTCCTGGCCGTTGCCACCCTGGTGGTCACCCTCTTGCCGGCTTCCGGGGCTCTGGTCAGCCGCTTTGCCCTGTTCTTGGAGCAGGCCGGGGCCGCCTTCCTTCGCTTCGGCCAGTACTATACCTGGGTAATCGGCGGGGGACTGGCCCTGGGCGGCCTGCTCTTGGGGAGGCGTTTCCCGCGCGGGGCCCTTTTCCTCCTCGGCCTGGGGTTCTGGATGCTGTACTGGAAAGCCACCCGGCCGCTGGGCTTCCTGGGAGCGGCCACCTTCGGCCTGGAGGACCTCACGGCCACAGGCACGCTGGCCCTGGCCGGGCTTTTCCTCCTGGCCCTCCTCCGCCGCCGCTTGAACCCCTCCACCCTCCTCGGACTGAGCACGGCCGCCCTGACCCTCTGGTTGCTGGAAAGTTACCCGCTCCTTTCCGATCCCCTTTCTCCACTGAACGCGTTGCCGGAGGTGGGAAACCTTTTTCTGGCCGTGAGCATGCTCCTGAGCCTCCTGAGCCAGGGGCTGCGTTATGGGCTCAACCGGGATAGCCGGGCTCTACCCCGGGAAAGCCGGGCGTTTCTCTTTCTCGGCTACGGCCTGCTGGCCGTCCTGCTGGCCTGCTGGGGTATTCTAACCCGCCAGGGGGCCTACGAGGGATATGCCGAGACCGGTTTCCTACTCATCGGACTTCCTCTCTGCCTGACGGGGCTGCTCACCGTTCCCTCGGGCGCGGGGAAAAGCGAGTTGGGAGCGGAAGATGCCCGAACTTCCTGAAGTGGAGACGACCGCCCGGGCTTTGCGCCCCCATCTGGCCGGCCGCACCATCGTCGGCATCCGGGCGCTGGACTATACTCCGCTGATCGCGCCGTACGGCCGGGAGGATTTCATCGCCGCCCTGGTCGGCTGCCGGGTGCAGGAGGTCGGCCGGCGGGGAAAACATCTGCTCCTGGGTCTGGAAGACGGCCGCTTCCTAGCCGTTCATCTGGGCATGAGCGGCCGTCTCCTCCTTTTCCCTGGGGAAATTCCCCCGGACCGGCACACCCACGCCGTCCTGGACCTGGACGACGGTCGGGCGCTCCACTTCTGTGATCCCCGCAAGTTCGGGCGGATGCGGCTCCTTTCCCCTGAGGACTATGCTGCCCTGGACCGTTCCCTGGGGCCGGAGCCGCTTTCGCCGGACTGGACGGCGGGCCTGCTGGCCGAGCGGCTGCGGTGTCGCCCTCGAGCCCGCCTGAAGGCCCTCCTGCTGGACCAGCGTTTTCTGGCCGGCCTGGGCAACATCTACGCCGACGAGGCCCTCTTCGGGGCCGGTTTGCACCCCTGCCGGCCGGCCGGAAGCCTCTCGCCGGAAGAGGTGATCCGCCTGCATCGCGCCGTCCGGGAGGTCCTGGAGGAGGCCGTCGCCGCCGAGGGCACCACGCTGGCCGACCGGGCCTTTCTCTTCGGCCGGGGCGAAGGAGGCCGTTTTGCCGAGCGGCTGCAGGTCTACGGGCGGGCCGGCCGGCCCTGCCCGCGCTGCGGAACGGCGATTCGATGCGAGCGTGTGGCCGGCCGCAGCAGCCATTTCTGCCCCCGTTGTCAGGGAGCGGAGGAAGGGAAAGGGTACGACGGCCGGCCCATTCCTACAGGTAGGGCTTGATCCGGCGGGCGGCCCGCCGGCAGGCTTCGCCCAGGAAGGCGATGTCCTCCTCGTTGTGGGCGGTGCTGAGGGCCCCGCCCCCGTGGACGGTATGCACGTCTTCCAGGAGCAGGGCCAGGCGCAGCGCCTTTTCGGCCAGCACGTCGTCGCAGATGTCCGGGTTGTGCGCCTCGTCGGGGCTTTCCAGGGGCGTGTCCTCCCGGTAGGGAAAGTGGAGTTTGACCAGGGAACTTCCGGGGAGCACGTCGGCCCGGTGCCCGCTGCAGCGGGCATAGATGCCCTCCTCGGCAAAGGCCGCCTCCATCGTCCGGCGGGCCTTTTCGCCCAGTTCGGCCAGGCGGGGGTAAATTTCGGCCTCGTGTTCCACCAGGTGGGCCATCATCACCTTGGCCGCCAGCATGGAAGCGGGGTGGGCGCTGTAGGTGCCGCCGGAGAAGCGCACCCGGCCGCTCTCCCGGCCGGCCAGTTCCAGGATGTCGGCCCGGCCGGCCACGGCCGCGACCGGCATCCCGCCCCCCATGGCCTTGCCGAAGGTGGCCAGGTCCGGCCGGATGCCGTAGAGCGCGCCGGCATCGCCGGCCCGAAAGCGGAAGCCGGAGATGATCTCGTCGAAGATGAGCACGGCTCCATAGTGCTCCGTGAGACGGCGGGCTTCCTGCAGGTACTCGCGTCGGGCCGGGAGAAACCCGCCGGCCCCGATGAACGGTTCGACGATGAAGCAGGCCAGGCGATCCCCCAACTCCCGAAAGGCCCGTCGCAGCGCCTCCACATCGTTGAAACGGGTTACACAGACATCGGCCATCTGCGCGGGGGAAAGCCCTTCGCTATCCGGCTGCTCGTAACCCTGGCGGAACTCCACGCCCTTGAGTCCCCAGGGCTGGGCCCCGTGCCACCCGCCGCCCACCTTGAGCACCAGGCTTCGCCCGGTAAAGGCGCGGGCCAGCAGGATGGCGTACATCGTGGCCAGCGAGCCGCTGGTGGTGAAGCGGACGCGCTCGCTCCCGGTCTGACGGCAGAGGATTTCGGCCACCTCGATCTGGAGGACATCGGTCATGCCGCCCAGGAGCCCCCAGCCGGAGCGCAGGGCCTCGGCCAGGGCCGTGGTAACGACCTCCGGGTTGTGGCCCAGGACGTTGGCAAAGTGCCCCTGCCAGAGGTCGAGGATGTTGTGCCCATCCTCATCCCGCAGCCAGGCCCCCCGGGCGCTTGTGATGCGCGGGGAAAAGGGCCAGATCAGGCGCACGTTGTGGCTTCCGCCGTCCACCATCACCCGTTGGGCCCGCTCCTGAAGGGCTGCGGAACGGGGCGAGTATCGGGCATAGGCCTCGGCCAGGGCCTGCATCAGGCGGGTATGGTCTCTTTTCATCGGACCTCCTCATCTACAGGACTGCTTTGCATCTCTCGTAGCCGGTAGGAAGGCGCAACCCCCGATCGGGCCTTATACGTGTGGCAGAAAAGCGCTTATGCCCGGCCGGCGGTGAGCCGGGCCCAGTATAACAGAGGCCCGGGATAAGTTCAACTAGGCCCGCAGATGGTAGCGATTTGCATTCTAGCGGGTTTTGTGGTAAAATACAAATAGAACCCTGCCGTGCCCGTAATTGCCGGCAAAAGTTCTGAGCCAACACTTGCGACATTGGGAGACAGTCCCTGGCGGGGCTGCGTAGACTGGGCAGGCAGGGCCTGACCCAGGAACGCAAAACCGTCATACCGGCTCCCACCTGGGTGAGAACTCAGGTTTAGAACTCAACCGGCATACGGCATGGTGGGGTTTTCGTATGCCCACAGCACGAGAGGACGGCCGGTATGGTTTACCTCTTCCATGGCGAGGACCTCGTCGCCGCTGAGGAATCCCTGAAGCGCCTGCTGCAGGAAAAGGTTCCGCCGGAGTTTTGGGAGCCGGCCATCAGCCGCCTGGATGGGGAGACGTTGAGCCCGGCCGTCCTGATCGAGCATTGCCAGGCCCTGCCCTTCCTTTCCCCCTGCCGTGCCGTGATCGTGGAAGGACTGGGAAAACGACTGGAGCAGAAGGGAGCAGGGGAAGCCTTCCTGGCCCATCTGCGCGACTTTCTGCCCCGCCTATCCCCCAACACGCTGCTCATCTTCCGGGAGCGGGTTCGTCTGGCCGCCACGCACCCGTTGGTGGCCCTGGTCCGGCCGCTGGGCGAGGTGCGGGAGTTCACGCCGCCCCGGGGCCGCGACCTTTCGCTCTGGATCGCTCAGGAGGTGCGACGGCAGGGGGCCGAAATTACCCCGGCCGCCTGCGACCTGCTGGCCTCGACCGTCGGGACGGACACGGCGGTGTTACGCCATGAGGTGGAGAAACTGGTCCTCTACGTCGGCCCGCAGGGGAGGATCGACGAGCGTCTGGTGGCCGAACTGGCCAGCGAGGCCCGTCTGAGCGACATCTTCGCCCTGGTAGACGCCATCGGCCAGCGGCGACGGGCCCGGGCCATGCTGGAACTGCGCCGTCTGCTCCAGGCCGGCCAGCACCCCCTCTACATCCTGAGCATGATCGTGCGCCAGTTCCGCCTCCTCCTGGAGGTCAAGGGGTTGCCGGCCGGGGAACGCCGGCCCGAGCAGGTAGCCCGTGTTTTGGGACTCCATCCCTTTGTGGCCGAAAAGGTGGTGGTGCAGGCCCAGAGGTTGTCACGGGAAGAGTTGGAGAGCATTTACCGCCGTCTGGTCGAGGTGGACCGAGAGATCAAGACCGGCCGGCGCGATGGCGAGGTGGCCCTCGAACTGGCCGTTGTGGAGGTGGCGGGGCTATAGGGCGGGACGCCCTGCCCATCTGCAGGAATGTGGCCGGAAAAAGGCCTCCCTTGCGGGAGGCCTGGGGTTCGAGAAATCTGGAGGACGCCTTCAGGCGGCCGGCGGTGCGGGGCGGAAAGCGCTGTTGTAGCGCCGGACCAGGCGGGACTTGCGTCGGGCGGCGTTGTTGCGGTGCAGGACGCCCTTTTCGGCCGCCTTATCCAGGGCGCTGATAGCGTTGCCGACGGCCAGGCCGGCCTGCTCCAACTGGCCGGCCTCGATCAGGGCCCGGGCCTTTCTGATGAGCGTCTTGACCCGGGAGCGGATCATCTGGTTGCGCCGGCGCCGGCGCTCGGCCTGGCGAATCTTTTTCAAAGCAGAACGGGTATGAGCCATTGAGTCTACATCCTCCTTGAGCGTGTTCCGATGAAAAAGCAAAACGAATTATACCAAGGAACTCCGAAACGTGCAAATCGGCGCCGGCTGGCGGTCGGGTTGGGGTTGGTTCTGGCCCTGGCGGCCGGCCTCCTCTACCTTTTCCTCCTGCGACCCACGCCGCCCCCCTACGTCGTCGTCCGGCGAGGGGCCATCCGGGGCACGGTCAGCGCCTTCGGGGAAGTGATCTCGACCCGCCAGGCGGTTCTGGCCAGCCCGGTAAGCGGTCAGGTTGTGGAGGTGCCGGTGAAGGTAGGGCAGGAGGTGGTCACGGGAACCCTCCTGGTACGCCTTTCCTCCGAGGGCCTGGAATACCGCGTCGAGGAGGCCCGCCTGCGGCTGGAAATTGCCCAACTCCATCTGCAGGAGGCCCGGGAAGGCGCCTCGCCCGAGGAGATCGCCGCCGCCCAGGCCGAGTTGGCGGCGGCCGAGGCCCGGCTGGCCGCCCTCCTGGCCGGTGCCCGGCCCGAGGAGGTGGCCGTGGCCCGGCAGGAGGTGGTCCAGGCCGAGGCGGCCCTGAAGCAGGCCCGGGAGTCCTCGGCCCTGGCCGTGGAGAGCGCCCGGCTGAACTGGGAGGTCGCGGCCAACGCCCTCCGCAATGCCCAGGATGCCTACAGCCGCATCTACTGGGAGAACGAGCGCTTGCGGCAGCGGGGTATTCCCCTCCCCCAGGCGCAGCAAGATGCCGAGACGCTGGCCTGGCGGCAGGTGGAGGATGCCGAAGATGCGATGGAACAGGCCCGGCTGGCCTATGAGCGGGCCCGGCAGGAACAGGAGGCGGCGGTGACCGAGGCCCAGGCCCGCCTGACCGCAGCGCGGGCCCACCTGCAGGGACTGCTTTCCGGGCCGGAGGAGGCCGCACGGGCCGAGGCCGAGGCCCGGGTAGCGCAGGCCCGGGCCAACCTGTCCCGGCTTCAGGCCGGGTCGGACTCGATCCAGGTGCAGATTCTGGAACGGGAACTTTTCCTGGCCCAACTGTCCCTGGAGCAGGCCCGTGCCGAACTGGACAAGACCCGCCTCCTGGCCCCCTTTGCCGGGACGGTGGTCGAACTGGCGGCCGATGAGGGGGAAGTGGTGGGGGCGTACTCCTCCCTGGTCCGACTGGCCGATCTGCGTCAACTGCAGATTCGGGCCCGCATTGATGAAATCGATGTGGGCTGGGTGTCTCCGGGCCAGGCGGTAACCGTCACGCTGGATGCCTTCCCCGGCCGGCCGCTACGGGGGACGGTACAGGAGATCGCCCCGGCGGTGACCATCGATCGGGGCACGCCCTACTACCTGACGACCATCGCCCTCCGGCCGCCGCTCCCGGTCACGTTGCGCCTGGGCATGGCCGCCAACCTGACCATCGTCACTGTGGAGAAGGAGGATGCCCTCCTCATTCCCCGACAGGCGGTGGAGCGCATCGGCGAGGGCTATTATGTGACGGTGCTGAGGGAAGGGAGAAGCGAACGGGTGCGAATCACGCTGGGCGTGGCCGACCCGCAGTACTATGAGGTGCTCTCCGGCCTGGAGGAGGGAGAGCGGGTGCTGATGAGGCCGTGGGGCTAAAGCGAGAGCGGGGAGGCGGCCGGCAGAAGCAGGGCCGAGGGGTGGTCGGGGTCGTGGTAAATTTCCTGCTCGGCTACGGCCATCCGAGTCGCGGTGGCCGGCGGCTCGCCCAATCCCAGGTTGCGGGCCCAGCGCGGATGGGCGCCGCTGGATACCAGCAGGCGGATGCGATGCCCCCGGCGGAAGCGGCAGGCCGTCGCCCACATGTCCACCTCGATGCGGAGCGTCCCATCGGGCAGGCGTTCCCCTCTTCCCGGTTCGATGCGAAACAGCCCGTCGCAGAGGTTGATCGAGCGGCCGTTCGGGTGCACATCGCATAGCCGGCCGAAGAAATCGGTGTGGGCCAGGCTGGAGCGGACGTACAGTTGCAGCCGCACCGGGCCGATCACCTCCAGGTCGCGCTTCAGGGGCGGGGTGGTGTAGGAGAGGACGTCCGGCCGGGCCTCCAGGGGGCGGTTGTCCATCGGGCCGGCCGGCGGGAAAAGCAGGCCGCCGCCCAGGTTCGGGGTGGGGTCGGCCGGGTCATAACGGTAACGGTCGGGTGGAGAGGCTTCGGTGGGAGGCTGCGGGGAGAGGAGCCCGTGGGCCTGCAGGAAGAGGGGCCTCGGGGAGACGGCTGGCGGCCAGTCCTCCAGTTCCCGCCATTCGTTTGCCCCCAGGACATAGAGGCGCACCGGATGTTTCCGCAGGTGCCCGGGTTGTCCATGGAGGTGGGCATCGAACCAGGCCAGGCCCTCCCGAAGGGCTTCCGGCACCCAGGCCAGGTCCATATGATACCAGGGGCCGACGGTCAGGTAGGGGGAGTGGCCGGCCGCCCGCAGGGCGGCATAGTCGTTCAGGAGTTCTCGGAGGAAGAGGTCGTACCAGCCGGAAATCAGGTGGACGGCCGGCCCTGCCCATCCGGGGCCGGGGCGATGGTCCAGGGCCTGCCAGAACGGATCGTCGGCTTCGGGGTGGAGGGAACCGCTCCGGTAGAAAGGCTCGGCCCGGCCGAGGACGATGCGGTCGGCCTCCAGGAGCGGCAGATGGCGGAAGGCCGGGGCGAGAATCCTTTCCCGCCGTCGCCAGCGCCTTCGGGTTTCCTCCGGGGGGCATTCCGGATTACCGAGGGTGTCAAAGAGGAAGAGGGCGTTTAGAGCCAGGTCCAGCGCCGGTGCCCCGTCTATGTAGGCAGCCCCATAGCCTCGGGAGAAGGTGATGATCGGAACGAGCGCTTTCAGGCAAGATGGAGCCTGGGAGGCTACCGCCCACTGGGCATAGCCCAGGTAACTGGGCCCCCACATCCCCAGCGTTCCGTTGAACCAAGGCCGGCCGGCCAGCCACTCCACCGTGGCCAACCCGTCGCCCGCCTCGTAAACCATCGGCTCGAACGTCCCCCCGGAGTCGAAGCGTCCCCGGACGTCCTGGATGAGGACGTGGTAGCCGCGTTCGGCGAAGCAACGGAGCAGAACGGTCATGCCCCGGGCGAGGAGGTCTCCGGTCGCCCTCCGGCCGTAGGGGGTGCGAATCAGGAGGGTGGGGTAGGAGCCGGCCGGCCGGGGAAAGTAGTGGTCGGCCCGCAGGATGACGCCGTCGGGCATGGGGATGGCCAGGTCGGCCTCGACCTCCACTTCGTATTGCGGTGCGGGCAGGCGCAGCCATCGGGCCAGCAGTTTCCGGGAGGGAAGGAGGCCGTAGGCGGCTAGGCCCAGTCCCAGGAGGGCCAAAAGGGTTTTCCGTTGCATCCGACGCCTCCACACCATTCGGTTCAGACCGTTGGTAGCCGCCCTGGTCGCCACCAAGGTCCGTGTAGGGCCTCACCTGAGTGGAACCCGTTGGTGGTTCGGCCCGGCGGTTACCCTATTATCCCCATTTTGGCCTATTCCGTCAAGGCCGCCCGCGCGCGTTTGCACGGCCTTGCCGGATATAGTACAATAGACTTTGAAAAATAACGCCAATGTGCAGGTGAACCGGCAGGATGCCTGCCGGCCCGTCACGGGCAAGGTGGAGCATGGCGAGTTCCAGGACAATTCGGGAAATCCAGGAAGAGATAGCCCGCCGAGCCGAACGGCCGGAAGAAGGCCGGGAAAGGGTGCGGAACGTGCTCGTTTTCTACCTGGCCGATGAACGCTACGCCTTTCCCCTGGACACCGTGCGAGAGGTCAGCCGGGTCGGCCACATCACCCCGCTACCGGGCCTGCCGGCCGCCGTCCTGGGTGCTACCGGCCTGCGGGGAGAGGTCCTGCCGGTCCTGGACCTGCGTCAACTGCTCGGCCTGCCGAAAAGTCCCTTGACCGCCGAGAGCCGCCTGCTGATCGTCCAGCACGAAGGCCTCGCCGCGGCCATGCTGGTGGACCGGGTCGAGGACATCGCCGCTCTGCCGGAATCCACATGGCAAACACCACCGGCCGAGGCCGAGGAAACCGCCCCCTTCCTCCAGGCCATTGCCCGCCAGGAGGAAAAGACTACCCGCCTGCTTCATCCGGCCGGCCTGCTGGAGGCTGTCCGCCATGGCTGAAGAAGGGATCACGGCCCTGTTCCTCAAGACTCGCTCCGACCGGTTCGCCGTAGAGGCCGGACAGGTGGAAGCGCTGCGCCGTAAAGAAACGCTCTATCCGGCCCGGAACGGCCCTCCCGACCTACTGGGCTTCCTGGCCCTGGGCGAGGCCGCCATCCCTGTACTGGACCTGGAGATACGCCTGGGCTTGGCAACACCCGGCGAGAGGAAACGCGGCATTTTACTCATACTTCCCCCCGACATCGCCCCGCTTTCCTTCCGCGTTGACGACGTCGAAGGCCCGGTAACCTTGCCCTGGAAGCAGATCACGCTGCTGCCCGATCTATTGCGCGAGGTGCAACCCCGTCCCCTTGTCTGGGGATTGGTCTGGCAGGAAGACATCCTGCTACCCCTTCTCGACCTGGGACAGGTTATTCCCCCGGAGGAAATCTCGATGCTGCTGTCCCTGGCTCCGATCCAGGACCGCTAAGAGGAGGCCGCCATGACCAAGGGAAACCGGCAACAGGGCATCTTCTCCTACCTGACCACGCCGGCCGCGCTCTCGTCGGAGGAACTGGAGCGGCGCAGCACCACCGTCCGCCGCCTGGCCGTCGCCGAGTTCCTGGGCCTGCTGGTGATTCTCCTGGCCCATGTCCTGGCCCACCAGTTCCAACTGGCCGCGTCCCCGATGACCACACCGACCTGGATCGGGCTGGGAGCGCTTCTCGCCGTCTGTCTGGCCGTCATTCCGCTGGCCAACGCCCGTCGGCCGGTCGAAGGGGCCTGGCTCCTGGTCCTGGCCACGCTGATCGTCGTGACCCTGCTGACCGGCCATGAAGGCTTCGCCAGCGGGACTCTGTGGCCCTTTTTCTCGGCCGTCCTTTTCCTCTGGCCGATTGTGGTCAGCGGGACCACCCTCCCCGGCAACACCGTCTACTTCACCGCCGGCCTGGCCACCCTGCTCTTCATCGCCCTGGCCCTTCCGCAATCGCCGGGAGGCACCGACCCTTCCTCCGCGGGACACGCCATCCCTCTGAACACCTTTCTGCTCCAGTACGGAACGGGCCTGGTCGTCTCCTTCTTCTACGTCGCCTACGTCACCCGCCGGAATGCCCTCTCCCTCCTGGAGGCCGTGCATGAATCGGAGCAACGGGCCCAGGAGATTCTGCGCACCAACGAGCGCCTGATGGAAAAGGGCATCCAGCAGGTCAACCTGGCCACCCAGATCGGCATCTCGGCGACCGAACTTTCGGCCACTTCTCGCCAGCAGGCCAGCGGCGCCGCCCAACAGGCCTCGGCCATCAGCGAGGTGACCTCCACCATCGAGGAAATGGGCTACACCGCCCGCCAGATCGCCCAGAGCGCGGAGAACGTCTCCCAAGTGGCCGAACAAACCCTGGCGGCGGTGGGACGAGGGCAGAGCGCCGTGGACGAGACGGTGGCGGCGATGGAAGGGATCAAGAGTCGGGTGCAGGAAATGGCCGACAAGGTGCTGGCGCTGGGGGAGCATTCCCAGCGCATCGGCGAGATCATCGAGATCATCAACGACATCGCCGACGAGACCCACCTCCTGGCCCTGAACGCGGCCATCGAGTCGGCCGGGGCCGGCGAACACGGCCGGCGCTTTGCCGTGGTCGCCGCCGAGATCAAAAGCCTGGCGAACCGGGCCATGGAATCGGCCAAGGAAGTGCGCGGCATCATCGCCGAGATTCAACGGGCCACCAACGCCTCGGTCATGGCCGCCGAAGAGGGCCTGAAGCAGACGGAGCGCGGGGTGAACCAGGTCTACCAGGCCGGCCGGGCCATGGAGGAAATCGTCCTCCTGGCCCAGCGCACCGCCGAGGCGGCCCAGGAAATCTCCCTGGCCACCACCCAGCAGCGCACCGCCAGCGAACAGATCGTGGAGACGATGCGCGAAATTGCCGAAGTGGCCAACCAGACGGCCGAGGGCAGCCGGCAACTGGCCGAGGCCGCTGCCACCCTTTCCGAAATCGCCGAGCAGTTGCAATCCGCCGGCCGGATGGAACTCGGATGACCGATATTGACCTGACTGCCTTCTACGGGCAATTCCGCGACGAAACCTGGGAAAACCTGAACCTCCTGGAGCAGGGATTGACCGCCCTGGAGGCCAACCCCGGCGATACGGCCCTGATCGATCGGATGTTGCGGGCCGTCCACACCACCAAAGGTTCGGCCAAGATCATGGGCTTTGCCGAAATCAACCGCCTGGCCCATCAGATGGAAGAAGTGCTGGGCGCCATACGCAAGGGAAGCCTGGCTCTAACCCCCGAGGTCGGCAACGCCCTGCTCCGGGCCAGCCACGGCATCCGCGCCCTGACCACGGCCCGCCTCGAGGGACGGGGCGAGGCGGTGGACCTGGCCGGCCTGCTGGCCGAACTGGAGCGATTGCTGGGCCCGCGGGAAACCCATCCGGAAGCCGCCCCGGTCGTCACCCTCTCCGCCCCCTCGGCCGGCCCGCCCCGGGAGACGATGCGGGTGGATATGGAGCAGGTGGACCACCTCTCCCGCCTGGTGGGGGAAACCCGGCTCCTTCAGGAGCAGGCCCGCCGGCAACAGGCCCTCCTGGAGGAACTCCTGTGGGCCCAGGAGGAAACGAAACAAGCCCTGCGCAGCCTGAAGGAAACGCTGAAAACCTTCCACGAGCGCCTGCGGCCCCGCCAGATCGAGGAATTGACCCGTCGTCTGGAGCGGCTGGAATCCTGCCTGGAAGAACAGAACTCCCGAGGAAGCGCTTTCGGCCGGCAGTACACGGCCTGGCTGGAACGCTCTGCCCTGAATCTGGCCGAACTGCAGCAACAGGTCCTAGCCATCCGGATGGTGCCCATCGGCTCCCTCTTTGAAGTCTTTCCGGGTGTCGTACGCCGATTGGCCGGCGAATGCGGGGTGGAGGTTGCCCTGGAAGTGCAGGGGGCCGAAGTGGAACTGGACCGCCGGGTCCTGGACCTCTTGCGGGAACCGCTGGTGCACCTGGTGCGCAACGCCCTGTCCCACGGCATCGAACCGCCGGAGGAACGCCTCCGGCTGGGCAAGCCGCCCCGGGGTCGCCTCCTTCTGGAGGCCCAGACCCTGGGACGGCGGGTACACATCCGTGTCCAGGACGACGGACGGGGCATTGACCTGGAGAAGGTGCGCCGCATCGCCGTGGAACGGGGCCTGCTGGAAGAAAGGGAGGCCGAGCAGGCCGACGAAAGGACGCTCCTGGAGTTGCTCTTCCGGCCGGCCTTTTCCACCCGCCGTCAGGCCGACGAGATGGCCGGCCGGGGCGTGGGCCTGGACGTGGTGCAGGCCACCATGCGGCGGCTGAACGGACTGGTGCAGGTGGAGACCTCCCCGGGCCGGGGCACCGCCTTTATCCTGGACGTACCCCTGACGCTGGCCACCATACCGGTGCTGCTGGTCGAGGCGGCCGGGGAAACGCTGGCGATCCCGTCCGGCGTCGTCCGCGGCCTGGTCCGCCTGCGACCTCAGGAAATCGTCCATGTGGAGGGACACCCGGTGCTGTACTGGCAGGAACGTCCGCTTTCGCTCCTGACCCTGGCCCAGGTCCTGGGCCTGGCCGCCGGTGCTTCGGGACAGAAAGGGACGGTGGCCGTGATCGCCGGCAGCGATGGTCACCAGGTGGCGCTGACCGTGGACCGTCTCCTCGATGAGATGGAAGCCATCGTTCAGCCCCTGGGCGAAATCCTGAGCCGCAGCCCCTACTTCTCCGCGGCAACGATTTCCGAGGCCGGTCAGGTGATTCCCATCCTAGACCTGAGCGGCCTCCTCAGCGCCCGCCCGACGGCCCCCATTCCCCCGGAGCACCCCCGGGAGGCCCCTCCACCTCCCCGGGACCCCCCTCGCATCCTGCTGGTCGAAGACACCCTGATCACCCGAGAACTGGAGCGCAGCATCCTGGAAGCGGCCGGCTACCGGGTGGAGACGGCCCAGGACGGGCTGGACGCGCTCCAAAAACTGGAACGCGGTACCTATCACCTGGTCATCACCGATATCGAGATGCCACGCCTGGACGGCCTGCAACTCACCGCCCGCATCCGCCAGAACCCGCGCTGGGCCAACCTGCCGATCGTCATCATCACGGCCTACGCCGATGAGGAGCGGCGCCGTCAGGGGATGCAACTCGGAGCCCAGGCCTATATCACCAAGAGCCGCTTCGACCAGGGCAATCTCCTGGAGACGGTGGCTCACCTGGTGGGGTAAGGAGGTGCACGTTGGCCGTCCGTATCCTGGTCGTGGACGATAGCCGTCTGGTCACCGACATCGTCAAATTGCGTCTGGAGGCGTTGGGCTATCAGGTCAGTGTGGCTTCCAGCGGAGAGGAAGCCCTGGAACGAATCCGGGCCGATCCTCCCCACCTCCTGGTCCTCGACATCCGGCTGCCCGGCATTGACGGCTACGAGGTCTGCCGGCGGTTGCGTCGAGACGAAAATCCGGCCATCCGCGACCTCCCCATCATCGCGCTGACCTCGATGGACGATACGAGCGTCGGCTTCGAGGTGGGGATGGACGATTACCTGAACAAGGACTTTGACCTGCTGGAACTGGGCGAACGAATCGGTTTCCTCCTGCGCCTGCGGGGGATCGAAGGATAGCATGGATCGGGAAGACGAACGCGCACGGGAGGCCGAAAACGAGCGGAAACTGCGGGTCCTGGTCGTGGACGATTCGCCGGTCGCCCGGGCGGTCATTCGCTCCATCCTGGAGGGCGACCCGGGAATCGAGGTGGTCGGCCTGGCCCGCAACGGTTGGGAGGCGGTGCAGATGACCGCCCGGCTGCGCCCGGATGTCATCACCATGGACGTGCGGATGCCGGAGATGGACGGCTACGAGGCCACCTGCCAGATCATGGCCTACCATCCCACACCGATCCTCATCGTTACCGCCTCCCTATCCAAACAGGATGTGGACTTTTCCTTCCGCATGCTGGAAGCGGGGGCGCTCGACATCCTGGAGAAGCCGGCCGGCGATGACCCCGCCGCCCTGCGCACCCGGGCCCAGGCCCTCATCGAGCGCGTCCGCCTCCTTTCTCGCGTGCGGGTGATCACCCATCTGCGCGGACGCCGACGGGCCGTCCGGGCGCTGCCCCTACCTCCCCTCCCGACGGAGACCAGCCCGGCTCCGGCCGAGGCCCCCTCGCGCCTCGTGGTGATCGGGGCCTCTACCGGCGGCCCCCGGGCCCTCCAGCGCATCCTCTCCCGGTTGCCGGCCGATTTCCCTGCCCCCATCCTGGTGGTCCAGCACATCGCCTCCGGTTTCACCCGGGGGCTGGCCGAATGGCTGGCCGGAGAGACGCGCCTTCGGGTCGCGCTGGCCCACCAGGACGACGGGCTGACTCCCGGCCGGGTCTACATCGCCCCGGAGGGCCTCCACCTCCTGCCCGACCGCCGCCGGCTCTATCTGGCGGAGACGCCCCGGACGCCCCTCATCCCCTCCGTGGATGTAACGATGCAGGCCGCCGCCCAGCATTTCGGCCGGCGGGCCGTCGGCGTCCTCCTGACCGGCATGGGCAGCGATGGGGCCGAGGGCCTGCTGGCCATCCGCCGGGCCGGCGGGGTAACCATCGCCCAGGACCAGGCCACCTCCACGATCTTTGGCATGCCCCGGGCAGCCATCGAACTGGGAGCGCCCCAGCAGGTGCTCCCGCTGGAAGACATCGCGCCGGCCCTCTTGCGGGCCGTGACGGACCGACCGGCCCAGGACACGTGAGGATGTCGCCGGTGTGGGAATTGGATGAAGCCGCCTTCACCGAATTGCGCGAGCGTATCCAGGCCTGCAGCGGGATTTACCTGGACGACTCGCGCCGCCGCTCCTTCTCCCGCACCGTCGCCGGCCGGCTGAGCCACCACGGCCTGCGTACCTGGGAGGACTACCGGGCCCTGCTCGATTCGCCGGCCGGCAAGGAGGAAATGAGCGCCCTCCTGGAGGAAGTGGTCAACCGGGAAACCTCGTTCTTCCGCAACCCGCGCCACTTCCGTCTGCTGGCCGAGGTCGTCCTGCCCGAACTGGAGCGCCTCCGGCCGGCCGGCCTTCCCTTACGGCTCTGGAGCGCCGGCTGTTCCACCGGCCAGGAAGCCTACTCCCTCGCCATCACCGTGGCCGAAACGCTGGGGTGCCCACCCCGCCGACCGGTGGAAATCCTGGCCACGGACCTGAGCCGGCAGGCCCTGGAGTATGCCCGCCAGGGCCGTTTCACCGAACGGCAGGTCCAGCGGGTCGAGCCGGCCTACCTGTCGCGCTACTTTGAGCGCCAGGGCGAATGGTACTCCGTGAAACCGGAACTGCGGGAACTGGTCCGCTTCCACGAGGTCAACTTGGTCGCCGAGCCGCTTCCACCCTTCGTGCACGGGGTGGACGTGATCTTTTGCCGCAACGTGACCATCTACTTCCGCATCGAGACCTCGCGCCGCCTGATGGCCAACCTCTACCGCTGCCTGAAGGAGGGAGGCTACCTCTTCATCGGCTTTTCCGAGACCCTCTGGCAGGTCTTCGATGCCTTTGAGCGGGTGCAGCGGGGCGGGGTCTTTTTCTACCGCAAGGGAAAAGCGGCCCGGCCGACGCGCCCGGAAGTCCCCCTGCCCCGACCGCGTTCCGTCCCCGGCGGAAGTTCGGTGGAGCGGCCGCTCTTCCTGGGAACGGCCCCCACCCATCCCCAGCCGATTCGCCGAACCGGGGACGAACGGCGGCAGGCGGCGGCCGACGAGGAGCCGGCCCGGGCGCACTACCAGCACGGCCTCTCCTGCCTGCGCGATGGGATGTACGAAGAGGCCGTAGAGGCCTTCCGCGCCGCCCTGCGCGAGGAACCGAACCTGGTGGAAGCCTTCTGCGGCCTGGCCCAGGTCTATGCCAACCAGGGACGTTACACCGAGGCCCTACGGGCCTGCGAGCGGGCTCTGGAACTGGATGACCTGGCCGAGGAAGCCTACCTGTTGCGCGGCCTGATCCACCGCCAACAAGGCCGGCTGGAGCAGGCCGTCGCCGATCTGGAACGGGCGGCTTACCTGAACCCTTCCTCGCCGACCGCCCACTATTACCTGGGCGACCTCTTCCTGGCCCTGTCCGACCGTCGTCGGGCGGCCCAGGCCTTTCGCCGGACCTGGCGTACCCTCCTGGGCCGGCCGGAAGAGGACCTCATTGACGGCGTGCCGGTGCACCTGCTCCGGCAGGCCTGCCGAAAGCATCTGGAGGTACTGGAAGGCCCGGCTCCGGCGCTGCCGGAGAGGCCCTGGGGGTGAAGCGACCATGATCGGCCGGCTGAGCGAACTGGCCAGACGACCGTGGGTAGGACAGGTCCTCTTCCTGGAATGGTGGGCCTTCCTGCTGATTGCGGTTGGCCTCTTCGGCCGTGGCAACTTGCCCGGACCGGCCGGCCTGCCCTGGCTGGAATGGACACTGGGCTTGGGACCGGCGGCGATCGGCCTGATCGCCTTTGTGACCTGGAAGAAAGAACCCTGGCGCTGGCTGGTCCTGACGGCCGGGGAGGCCCTGGGAATCACGCTCGGCAGCGTCCTGCTGACCCAACCCCGGGATCCGCTTGTTCTGCTTCTCCTGTGGCCGCTGGTCTGGACCGCGCTCCAGGTGCCCGGGGCGGCCGGGCCGGGCCTGCTGGGGGGTACGGGCCTTCTGTATGTGGGGCTCTGGCTGGCCCGCCTCCTTCCGAGGCGGGTTTCCGGCCGTGACCTGCTGGCCCTCTTCCTGTACCTGATGGCCTTTGTCGGCGTCTTTGTGCTGGTCCGGGTGCTCGCCGCCGTCCGAAAAGAGGCCGGCCGGGCCATTCCTGCCGCCCAGGAGGACCAGCCGGCTCCCCGGCCAGAAATGGCCCCGGCCACCGCCACCAACGACGACCTCCTCCACCAGGACCTGCGTGTGGCCCGCGACATCCAGGTGAGCCTCCTCCTCGCCAGCAGTCCCCGACTGCCCGGTTGGGAAGCCAGCACGGCCTTCCTGCCGGCGCGGGAACTGGGCGGCGACCTCTACGACTTTGTCGAACTCGATTCCACCCACTGGGGAATCATGATCGGGGACGTCTCCGGCAAAGGCATCCCCGCGGCTCTGCACATGGCCGTCGCCCGCACCCTCTTCCGCATCGAGGCCCGCAACCACGCTTCCCCCGGCCAGACGCTCGCCCGAATCAACCAGGCCCTGATCGAGCAGATTCCCCAGGGGTGCGTCACCCTCCTCTACGCCCTCCTGGACATCACCGATGGGACGTTCCACCTGGCCAACGCCGGCCACAACTACCCCCTGATCCTCAACGCGGTGGCCCGCGAAGTGGAACTGGACGGGTTGCCGCTGGGAATCGACCGCGATTGCACCTTCAACGAGGCCACGGCCCGGCTGGAACCCGGCGATGTGCTCATCCTGTACACCGACGGCATCGTCGAAGCGACCAACGAGCGGGGCGAACTCTTCGGCTTTGAGCGCCTCTACCGCCTGCTCAACGAAAGCACTTCCCGCCGGCCGCGTTCCCTGACCCGCCAGATCGTCCGGGCCGTGCGCGCCTTCACCGGCCCGCAACCCCAGGATGACGACATCACCTTGGTTGTGTTGCGCCGCCGCTATACCGACCGGGTGCAGGAGATGGCCGAGGTGGCGGCCGATATCCTGGGACCGGAGGGCGGACAGACGCTCCGCGAATGCCTGGAGGGCCTCTCCATCCCCGCCGAGGCCCCCACCGAGGTCTGGCGGGCCGCCATCCTGACCCTGGCCGGCCTGGTGCGGGATCGCTGGGGCCCAGGGCCGTCCCGTGAACTTGTCCAACAACTCCTCCTGACCTTGGAAGGCTATACGTAATACGCAACACGAAACACGCAACACGCAACAGGATGGTTACCCATGGCCGATGAAGAAAAAATCCAACTGGTCGTCCTGGACCTGGACACCTTCGCCGGAAGCGAGCGCTTTATGGAGGCCACCCGGGCCGGCTCGGCTTTCAGCAAGGGGTTGCAGGCCTACCTGAACGCCGACTACCCCCGGGCCGCCGAGGAGTTCCGCCTGGCCCTGCTCGCTGCGTATGTGGAAGGAGAATCCAGCGAGGTCCCGGTCACCGATCGGGATCGGGCCATCATCTACCTCTACATCGGCAACGCGATGGCGCTGCGCAACGACTGGGATGGGGCGTTACGCGAATACCTCAACGCGGTACAGACCGACCCCTCGCTGGCCGAGGCCCATTACAACATCGGCGTCTCCTTCGCCGCCAAAGGCCAGATCGAAAAGGCCATCAACGCCTTCCGGGAGGCGCTCAAGCACAACGCCGACCTCTACGAGGCCAAGTTCGCCCTGGGACGCTGTTACCAGGCCCTGGACAACCCCGGCGCCGCCTATATCTTCTACACGGCGGCCCACGATTGCCGGCCCGATGCTGCCGAGCCGCTCTATTACATCGGCCTGATGCACCAGGCCCACGGGGCCCACGAACTGGCCCAGAAGTGCTTTGCCGAGGCCTTGCGGGTGGAGCCCACCTTCAAGATGGAGAGGGTCGGCGAAGGGCTGGAGACCCGCTCCGAGCAGGAGGCCGTGGAGTGGTACTACCGCCTGGCCGAAGACCTCAAAGTGCAGGGCTACCCGGAAGAGGCCGAGCGCATCTACCGCGCCCTCCTGCAATGGAAGCCTCGGGAATATCGCGCCCGCTACCTCCTGGGCAACCTGCTGGCCCGCCAGAAACGCTGGAAAGAGGCCCTGACCGAGTATCGCCAGATTTCTCCCAAGGCGCCCGAATACGTTGCCGCCTGCGTCAAGATGAGCCGGGTCTTCCGTCTGCTGAAACAGCCCCAGAGCGCCTACCAGTTGCTCTACCGTTGCGCCCAGCAATATCCGCAGAGCGCCGACGTCTTCCAGGAACTGGGCAAGGTCCTCGTCATCCTGGGCCGGCCGGCTCCGGCCCTGAAGTGCCTGCTGCGGGCCGTCCGGCTGGACCCCCGCAATGCCCAGTCCTACTACCTCCTGGGGCGCCTGTACATGGCGATGAACAACGAAATGATGGCCCTGAACGCCTGGAAAAAAGCCCTGGAACTGGCCCCTCAACTGGTCAGCCTGCGCTACGATATGGGGGTCATCCACCTGAAGCGCAACCGCTTCCGTCAGGCTATCCAGGAATTCCAGGCCGTCCTGAAACACTGGCCCGACGATGTGGAGACGCACTACCTCCTCGGGCTGGCCTACAAGGAGGCCGGCGAGCCGGCCCAGGCCATCCCCCGCTTTGAAAAGGTGGTGCAGGCCAACCCCCAACACGCCCAGGCCCTCTACTACCTGGGGGCCTGCCATCTCCAACTGGGCAACAGCACCGTCGGCATGGCCTACCTGCAACAGTACGACCGCCTGTTGCGGGCCACCACCAGCGTGTTGGGATACTGAAACCGGAGGGAACCGATGAACCGGGTGGAAATGCGCATCCCCTCCGACCTGGTCTTTGAACGGGTGGTCCGGGCCGCCGCCCAGGAAATCGGCCGGCAGATGGGCTTTTCCGAGGAGAAGGTGGCCGACCTGACCCTGGCCGTGAGCGAAGCGGTAACCAACGCCATCGAGCACGGCAACCGCCTCCAACGTGAGGTCCACGTCGGCATCGTCTTCTCCCTGGAAGCCGACCAACTGGTGGTGCGGGTGATCGACCAGGGACGGCTGGACCGCCCCCTGGAGATTCGCCGCCAGGGACTCACCGAGGAAGCCCTCCAGCAGGGCGACTTTCGCGGGCTGGGCCTCTTCCTCATCCACCAACTGGTGGACCGGGTCGAATTTTCCTCCGGCGAGGAGGGAAACACCTTTACGATGTGGCTGCACATCCAGCCTCACGAACACTCCGGGAGGCAAACGCCATGATTCAGATGGAAGATCGCGGGAATGTGGCCATCATCCACATCCGAACCCCCAGCATTGACGCGCTCTCCGCCCGCGAGATCGAGGAATATTGCGGGCGCAGCCGCAAGACCACGGTGCTGGATTTCTCCGAAGTGGCGTTCATCAACTCGGCCGGCATCTCCGGCCTGCTCAAGTTCATCGTCGCCGCCCGCAAGCGGGGACACCTCGTCTACGCCATCAATGTCAGCCCACACCATCGCAAAATCTTCAAGATGGTCGAACTATCCCGCTTCATGCCCATCCTGGAAGCCCACGAACTGGCCCAGTTGATGGCCTAGCACGGTCCAGCGGAGGTTCCTCTGACCCCGGCCATTGCGACTGACCGGCTCACCAAACGTTTCCCGCCCCCTCCATCTTGGCGGGACCTTGTCCGCCCCCGCCGGGACGGCGTGTTGGCCGTGGACGACGTCTCCCTCGAGGTGGAGGAAGGGGAAATCTTCGGCCTGCTCGGCCCGAATGGGGCCGGCAAGTCCACCCTGGTACGCCTCCTCTGCACCCTCATCCTGCCCACCTCCGGCCGGGCCTGGATCTGCGGCCACGACCTGGGCGAGGAGGAGGCCGTCAAGGCCCACGTGGGCCTGGCCTGCGGGGAAGAACGCAGTTTCTACTGGCGCCTGAGCGGACGGGAGAACCTGCGCTTCTTCGGAGCCCTCCAGGGACTTGCCAGAAGTTATGTGGACGCCCGCCTGGCCGAACTGGAGGAAACGCTGGAACTGGGCCCGGCCCTGGAGGAACGCTTCGACCGGCTCTCCACCGGCATGCGCCGCCGGCTGGACCTGGCCCGCGCCCTGCTCCACGCCCCACCCGTCCTCTTTCTGGATGAGCCGACCCGTAGCCTGGACCCCGAGGCGACGGCCCGCCTGCACGAACTCATCCGTCGCATCGCCCGCTCCGGCTGCACCGTGTTCCTGGTCACCCATCACCTGGACGAGGCCGAGGCCCTCTGCGACCGGGTGGCGGTGATGCACCGGGGCCGGCTGCGGGCCGTCGCACCGGTGGCCGGCCTGCGCTCGGCCGTGGGCTTTCGGCGGCGCTACCTCCTCACCCTGATCCTGCCGCCGCACCTTTCCTCTCCGCCCTGGACCGGCTGGCCCTGGCCGGTGGAGGAACGTCCGGACGCGCCCCCCGGCTGCCGCCGCCTGGCCGTGGAACTCCCGGATACCGTCCCGATCGAAGCCCTCCTGCGGCCGCTCTTGGAATCGGGCATTGAGGTCGTGGACGCCGGCCTGGAGCCCGCACCCCTGGAGGAGGTCTTCCAGCGGTTGACGATGGAGGACAATACGACGGCCCCGTTGCTGGTGGAAGGTCCGCGGCCGGCCGAACCCCGGCCCCGTGCCCCCACCCCTCCACGCCTTCCCCCTCTCCAGGCCGCCGCCGGCCGGGTGCTGGCCTTCTTGCGGCGCGACCTGCTCACCCAGGTCACCTACCGCCTGGCTACCCTCCTGCAACTCCTGGGAATGCTGCTGTCGGTGGCCGCCTTCTACTTTATGGCCCGCCTCCTCGGACCGGCCGCTTCCCCGTACCTTTCCGAATACGGAGGCAACTATTTCGCCTTTGTCCTCATCGGCATCGCTTTCGGCGGCTACCAGGCGGTGGGGCTCTATGCCTTCTCCGGGGCCATCCGTTCCGGCCAGATGCAGGGAACCCTGGAGGCCATCCTGGTTACGCCAACCCGTCTGGAAACCTTTCTGGGGACTTCGGCGCTCTGGAGTTTTCTCCTGGCCTCGGGCCAGGTGGTGCTGTACCTGGGGATGGGGGTGGCCCTGTTCGGAGCCCCGCTGGGGCCGGCCAACGTGGGCACGGCCTTGCTCGTGTTGCTCCTGAGCCTGCTGGCCTTCAGCGGCCTGGGCATCCTCTCCGCCGCCTTCATTCTGGTAACCAAGCGAGGCGACCCGGTCCAGTTCGTCCTGAGCGGCCTTTCCTCTCTCCTGAGCGGCATCTATTACCCGGTGGGCGTCCTTCCGACCTGGCTGCAGCCCCTCTCCTACCTGTTCCCGATGACTTATACCCTGCGGGCCATACGCCTGGCACTCCTCCAGGGCGCCGGCTCCCTCCAGGTGGGAACGGAACTGGCCCTGCTGGGCCTCTTTGCCGCCCTCACCCTGCCGGCCGGGGTGCTGGCCTTTCGCCTGGCCCTGCGGCAGGCCCGAGCCGAAGGCAGCCTGACCCAATTCTAGCCGTTCCCTGAACGACCGTCCACCTCCCCAGGGGTACACCGGCCCTGGCGGAGGCTACCATCCGCCGGTCTCCTTCCCCAGAAAAAGCCCAAAATACTCCGCCCAGGAAATGAGCGGCACCAATCGCACCCGGGGCGCCCGGCTTACCGAGACCTGCACCTTCTCCTCCGGCAGGCCGTAGTGCCAGTAAAGCAAGGAGCGCATCCGCTCGCCGAACCCTGTTGCCTCGAATACCTCACGACGAATGAATTCCTCTACCCGTCGCTTCTTCTCCTCGGGATCCCCCTCTTCCCGTTCGATCCCCTTTTTATATTCGGCGATCTTCTCCGCATTCCTGGCGATCACCCGGGGAATTTCCTGCAGCAGATCGGCCCGTTCCTCCAACCGCTGGACAGCCTCCACCAGAGTCTCCAGCCGGCCGGCATTCAGGATGAACCGGGATACTTTCCCGTCCGGCTCAACCTGGTCGCCTGCGACCTCGAGCGTAACCGGTTGGGCGTCCGGCTTGGCTTGGTCGCCTCCGACCTCGGTCCCACCTGTTTGGTAGGACAGATATCCCTCCGCCTCGGTCAGAACCACGATGCGGATACGCCGAGGCCGGTAGAGTCGCTGCGCCAGGCGCTCTGCCGCGGACTTGGCCTCCTCGGGTGCCCCCCGAAGCCAGTCGACCAGGTCCTGCCAGCCGGTAAAGCGCACCTTCCGGCCGACGGCGCTGGTCACCAGGAGGACAAGCGTGCCCCCGAAAATCCAGCGGAGCGGCTCGAAGACAAAGCAGATCGCGGCCAGGGCCGTCCAGAACAGCCACGGCCGAATCACCTCTCTCATCGTCGCATAGACCTTGGACAAGGCGATAAAGAGCAGGCCGGCCACGCCGCCGGCCAGCACGAGCCAGAGGAGGCCGCCGGTATACAGGTTATAGGGCGAAGGTAGGGACAGGAGATGCCTCCATAGCAGCGTGACTCCCCCGGTCAGGGCGGTCGCCAACCCCGGCCCCAGGCCGGCCGTCAGGGCCAGCCGGGACAGGTAATAGGCATACCGCCAACCTCCGGTCCAGGTCAGGTTTAGGTGAAACCTGCGTAGCCGGAACCAACGGACGATTTCCAGGCCAAAGGCCAGGGAGAACACCAGGAATAACAGAATGTCCGTGGGCAGCCAAGATTCCAGGTCCACAACATCCTCCTCAGGCCGGCACCCGGTTGGACACCGGCCCATTTATTCCCGGCGCAGTACTGCGACCTGAAACACCTCTTCCGTCGTCACCGGCACCTCGGGCTCGGCATAGTGCCGGCCGACCCAGTCCCGCAACCGTTCCAGCGCCTCTTCATGCAACCGATCCGGCAAGAACCAGGTCTCGGAGAAAATGCGCTCCGCGATGGTCTGCACGGCACCGGCCGGGGAAACGCACACCGTCCAGCGGGCTGCCTCCCGGACCTCTTCCCGCTGCAGCCCCATGGCCTCCAGGGCGGCGATGATCCGCTCGCTTTCCCGTTCGCCCGGCCCTTCGGTCGTCCCTCCCAGGCAGCGGACGATCTCCCTCCAGGCCGTCCGCACCTGCCAGGTCGGGCTGTCCTCGCGGCGTTCTCCCCATCCCAGGAGGAAGCATCCACCCGGGCGCAGGGCTGGCACCGCCTCCGCCAGCGCCGTCCGCCAGTCGCCCACCAGATGCAGGACATGCACGGCCAAGACGGCATCGAAGGAGGCCGGAGAAAAGGGCAGGGCGGTGATGTCCCCCTGGACGACGTGCACTCGGCGCGACGCATCCTTCCTCCGCAATACCTCCAGCATCTTCCAGGAGAGGTCCACCCCGAAGACGGTCAGGCCCGCCTCCGCCAGCGGCAGGGCCAGCCGGCCGGTTCCCACGCCCAGTTCCAGCAGGCGATCGCCCTCCCTCAGGCCGGCCTGCCGGCAGAGCACTCCGGCCACCTCTTTTTCCACCCCGGGCGGAAAACCCCGCGTGCGGTCGTAGAACGAGGCCGCCCGGTCGAACGAGATGGAGGTCATATGTAGATATGCTCCGGGTCCACCTCTTCCCGCAACACGCGCAGTTCCTCCTCCGTCGGCGGTTCGTTCTCTTCCACATCGTCGGGGATGATCAGTTCAAAGCCGGTGTTCTCCACCACCTGCTCCACCGTCACGCCGGGCTGCACCTTCAGGAGCATCATGCGTTTGCTCTCCGGGTGAAAGCCCAGGATGGCCAGGCTGGTGACCACCCGGTAGGGGCCCGTCCCCCGGGGCAGGCCGGCCGCTTCCCGCGCCCCTGGCCCGGTCAGATACCCCGGCGTGGTGATGAAATCCACCTTGGGGAGGAACCGCCGCCTCTCATGTTGCATGAGAATGATCGTCCGCCAGCAGTGGCTGCCCACATCGTTGCCCCCGCCGCTTCCCGGCAGCCGCACCTTGGGGTGGTCGTGGTCCCCGCCGATACAGGTCGAGTTCAAATTGCCGTAGGGGTCGATCTGGGCCCCGCCCAGGAAGCCGTAATCCACAAAGCCGCGCTGGGCCGTCTCGATGATGTCGCAGATGCCGGAGGCGGCCACCGCCCGGTAAAAGGTGCGCGATTCGCCCACCGCCCGCGGCAGGCGCACCAGGAGTGCCCCCGTTCCCCCGAACTCAAAGACCGGTATCAGGTTGGGGGCATAGAGTTTCTGGGCCAGCGAGGCCGCCAGCATCGGGATGCCCGTGCCGATAAAGGCCGTGCAGTTGTCTTCCATCAGCCGGGCCGCGCTGCAGATCAAGAGTTCGGTGCGGTTGTACTCCATCGCTTACCTCCCGACACAGGTGCGCTTGAGATATTCCAGCCGTTCCGTGCCGATGAGTTCCAGGTACTCCTGGTGATTTCGTACGCCGTAGACGTAGCGGTCCAGGTACGCCTTCATTCCTTCTTCCGTCTGGGAGGCCTGCACATAGTCGCGGATGTGCTCCTCGTCGCGCTCGTACATATAGACCATCTCCCCCGGATGGGAGCCGAAGGGAGCATGCACCACGGCATCCACCAGGTAGTAGGGGATGATGGTGCGGTCAGGATACCGGCGAATCTCCTCGGTGTCCACGATCTCCTCGGCGCTCACGATCACCCGCTTGGCCGCCCGGGCCATCTCGAAGGCAAAGCCCGAGATGCCCTCGATCTGGGCGTTTCCGTAGCGATCGGCCCGATGGACGTGGATGAGGGCCACATCCAGCACCAGGGCCGGCAGGAGGCAGACCTTCTCCCCGGTGAAGGGGCACTCCACCACCTTGGCCGCACTGTAGCGGAAGGTATCGGAGCCCAGCATGGACTTGACCGGGATAAAGGGCACCCCCATGGCCGCCGCCTTCATCCGCCAGGTGATGGCCCCGTTGCTCCACTCGACCAACTTCAATCTCCCGCTCTCGGCCGCCCGGCGCAGGGCGTAGGAAACGCCGTAGACCTCCAGGCCGTGGTAGGTAATGTCCATGGCGTCGATCAGGCCGGCCGCCACCCACAGGTCCAGTTCCAGCACCCCCTGCCCGACGGCCCGCAGATGCTTCTTCCCCTGGCGCACCAGTTCCCGCGCCAGCGACATCGGGGCCCGGCAGGTACCGTAGAGTTCTTTGCCGATGTAGTCGCCGTCGTGGACGAAGCGGGCAATGGCCTCCTGCTCGCTCATCAGTTTGTCCACGAATCCCCTGGCCTTCTGGGTACGGTTCCACTCGCGGAATTCCTCCATGCTGTAGGGTTGTAAGAGTTCGCCGATGCCCGATTCCAGGACCTGCATGGGACTACCTCCTGTCCAAATCGCTCATCCTTGGCACGTCTTCGTCGCCCCAACAAAAACAGGTGCCCTCAGGGGAAGGCACCTGAATTCCGCCGGAAACCGAGAGATACCGGGCCGTTCGCCGTTTCGCCTCGCCGCGAAAGCCCATGCCGCCGCTCCTTTTTTCTGGGATCGGATACCGTTGCCGGCCGCCGGGCGCTATTGTAGCACACTTTCCCCGCCGGGGCAAACGCAAATGACCCGTTGAAATTGACAAACCGGGCCAGGGGCGATATAGTAAGCAGCGACAGACGTCTCTGGAAGCACATTCAAGGTGGAATGTGTTGAGCAAGCCGAGGAGTGGCACCATGTCCGAAATCAGACGCGACCTTTTCCTCTTTCAGGAAGACCTGGCCTCCCTGGACCCCGACCTCGATTTCCTCATCCGTCTGGAGGAAGAGCGCCAGCAGCGGAAACTCATCATGATCGCCTCCGAGAGCATTGCCCCCCGCGCCGTGCGGGAGGCCCTCTCCTGCGTATACAACAACATCTACGCCGAAGGTTACCCCTCCCTGCGCATGACGCGCTTCGAGCGCGACGAGATCCTCAACTTCAAGCAGGAACTGGCTTACCACCGCCGCTACTCCGACCGGCGCTATTACAAGGGCACGGAACTGGTGGACTTTGTCGAGGCGTTGGCCATGAAGCGTTGCGCCGAGGCCTTTGCCACGCCCGAGGTGCCGGCCGAGCACATCTACGCCAACGTCCAACCCCTCTCCGGCGCCGCCGCCAACAACGCCGTCTACAACGCCTTCTGCCGGCCGGGCGACGTGGTGATGGGCATGTCGCTCACCCACGGCGGCCACCTCACCCACGGCAGCCCCGTCAACCGCTCCGGCCGCTTCTACCGGGTGGTGCCGTACGAGGCCAACCCGGCCACCGGAAAACTCGACTACGACCAGATCCGCAAACTCGCCCTGGAGCACCGCCCCAAACTCATCATCGCCGGCTATAGCGCCTACCCTTGGAGCGTGGACTGGGCCGCCTTCCGCCGCATCGCCGATGAGGTCGGGGCCATCTTCATGGCCGACATCGCCCACACCGCCGGCCTGGTGGCGGCCGGCGTCTTCCCCTCCCCCATCGGCCACGCCCACGTGGTCACCTTCACCACCCACAAGACCCTCTGCGGACCCCGCGGGGCCTGCATCCTGACCACCGACCCCGACCTGGCCGAGCAGATCGAGGTGGGCGTCTTCCCCGGCGAACAAGGAGGGCCCCATATCCACGTCATCGCCGCCAAGGCCGTCTGCTTCAAACTGGCCCAGACCGAGGCCTTCCGGGAGTTGCAGCGCTGCATCGTCGAGAACGCCGTCGCCCTGGCCGAGGCCTTCCGCCGGCAGGGCTTCCAACTGGCCTACGGCGGCACCGACTCCCATATGTGCCTCATCGACCTGCGCAGCGTCAAAACCCCCACCGGCTACCCCCTGACCGGCGAAATCGCCTCCCGCATCCTCGATCTCTGCGGCATCACCGTGAACAAGAACACCATCTACGGCGACGAAAACCCCGCCCACCCTTCGGGCCTGCGCTTCGGCACCACCTGGGTCACCCAGCGCGGCATGGGCATCCCGGAGATGGAGCGCATCGCCGAGATCGTCGGCAAGGTCCTGCCCAACATCCACGCCTTCAGTTACATCGGCCTCACCGGGCTCCAGGGCCGGGGGAAAATCTCCCTCGAACTCCTGGAGGAGGTCAAACGGGAGGTGGCCGACCTGGAGCGCTCCTGCACCGCCCGGGAGATCGAGGTGGAAGAACACGGCTACCCCTTCTATGCGGTGATGCCGGCCCATCCCCCCCGCCGGGGAACGCCCCTGCGCGCCGAGCACGAGCGTCTGGGGGCTACCTGGTGCGAACACCACGGCTGGCTCCTGCCGGAGCACTACGGCGATCCCCAGGCCGAACTCCAGGCCGCCAAAGAGGGCGTCGCCCTCTTCGACCGCAGCGACACCGGCCTCCTCTACGTCTGGGGCGAACGCGCCCTGTCGCTCCTCCAGGAAGCCATCACCGGGGACCTGCGCCGCGTCCCCATCGGCCAGAGCATCCGCACCTTCCTCCTGGACCAGGATGCCCGCCTGATCGATGACATCACCGTCCTCTACCTGGACCGCGATAAGAAATGGCGCGACCATTTCCTCATCACCTGTAACGCCGCCCGCGTGGAAAAGGTCAAGGCCTGGCTGCGCGGCCTCTCCGACGGCTATATCCTCTCCGACCAAGACGATGTCTTTGCCAAGATTCAGGGGCCGGCCGTGGTCGAGGACCTCAAGGAGACCGACCCACCCCAGCGCCGGTGCATGCTGGCCGTGCAGGGCCCCCAGGCTGTGCCCCTCCTCCACCGCCTCATCCCCGCCGCCGACCGGCTGCGCTTTCGCCATTTCCTCCCGGCCCAGGTGGACGGCATCCCGGTCCTCCTCCACCGCGCCGGCTACACCGAGCAGGACGAACGCTACGAACTCTACGTCCACCCGGACCAGGCCGCCCGGCTCTGGAGGCTCCTCCTGGAGACAGGCGAGGACCTGGGAATCCGGCCGGCCGGCCTGGCCGCCCGCAAGGCCCTCCACGCCGAAGCCGGCCTGCCCTCTTGGGAGGAAGGGGACCCCCAGGTCAGCGGTCTGGACCTCATCCGCGGCCGCTTCGCCGACTGGGTGCGCCTGTCGAAAACCTACTTTATCGGCCTGGAGCCGATCCTGGCCGAACTGGCGCCGCCGGCCGATCGCGGGGAATTCCGCTGGCAGGGAGCGGAGAACGCCCCGCTCAAGCGTTCCGCCCTCTATCAGGAGCATGTGCGCATGGGGGCCGCCATCGTCCCCTTTGCCGGCTACGAGATGCCGGTGCGCTACACGAGCATCTACGAGGAACACCTGGCCGTGCGCCGAAGTGCCGGCCTCTTCGATGTCTCCCATATGGGCGTCTTTGAAATCCGCGGCGAACACGCCACCGCTTTCCTGGACGTCGTCCTCACCAACTACGTGGCCGGGTTGCGCCCCGGACAGTCGGCCTATGCCTATATGCTCGATCCGGACGGCGAGGTCCTGGACGACCTCTTCGTCTACTGCCTGCGTCCCGACCGCTACCTCCTGGTGGTCAACGCCGCCAACGAGGACAAGGACTGGGCCTGGCTGAACGCCGTCAACGAACGCCGGGTGCTCATCGACCGGAAGCACCCGGTACGGGAGATCGAGCACCCGGTAGAGTTGCGGAACTTGAAAGACCCGGCCAACGGCGAATCCTGCAAAGTGGACATCGCCCTGCAGGGACCGTCCTCCCTGAAGACGCTCCTCTCCCTGGCCCGCGATGAGGCCACCCGGCAGGTCCTCTCCCGCCTGCGGCGGACCGAACTGGCCGAGGTCGTCCTGGACGGCATCCCGCTGGTGGCGGCCCGCACCGGCTACACCGGCGAACGGTTGGGCTTTGAACTCTTCGTCCACCCCGAACAGGCTCCGACCCTCTGGTGGCGCATCCTGGAGGCCGGGGAGCCTTTCGGCGTGAAGCCGGCCGGATTGGGCGCCCGCGATTCCACCCGGACGGAAGCCGGCCTGCCCCTCTACGGCCACGAACTGGCCGGCCCCTACCACATCACCCCGGCCCAGGCCGGCTTCGGCTCCTACGTCAAACTCCACAAGCCCTTCTTCATCGGCAAACAGGCCGTCATCGCCCGCCGCGATACCGAGCGGGAAAGCGAAATCTGCCGCTTCCGCCTGGAAGAAAAGGGCGTACCGGCCGTCAAAAACGGCGATCCGGTGGTGGACCGCCGGGGCCGCTGCATCGGCGTGGTCACCAGTTGCGCCCTGGATACCGGCGGCTACCAGTTGGGCATGGCCCTCATCGAGCGGCGACACCACCGCGTCGGGAACCGCATCGGCATCTTCCCGCTCCCCCGCCGTGGGGGAAAAGAAGAAAAGCCCAAGGAGGCCCTTCAGCCCGGCGACCAGGTCCTCCTGAACGAGTGGGCCGTGATCCTGCCGCGCTTCCCCGTGGAACGCGAGTGGGCCGAACAGGCCGGCTCCGGAGCATAGGATCAGCAAGCGTCGCCGCGGACGGGGAAGCGGATGGGAGCCGCCCCAGGCCTCCGACCCCCCGCTCCCGGGACCTGGGGAAGCGCCGGCCGGCCGTAGGGAAAGCGTAGGAGGATCGTTGCCCCCTTTCGGCTTGCCCCAGGTTATCATATGAAGATAAATACCCATACGAGGAAAAAGATGTCCGCCTGCGTTCGCCGTCTGGGAATTGCCCTGGGCCTTTTTCTGCTCCTCGTTCTGGGAGCCGGGGTGGGGCTGTATTTCTGGCTCCTGGTGGACCTCCCTTCTCTCGACCACCTGGGCCGAAACCTGGCCGCGCCCAGCAACAAGGTCTATGACCGCTACGGCCGGCTGCTTTATGAAATGCCGGCCGCCGGCGGCGGAAGCCATACCCCGGTCCCGCTGGAGAGCGTCCCCCTGGCGCTACGCCAGGCCACCATCGCCGTGGAGGACGCCTCCTTCTACCAGAACCCCGGCGTGGACTTCTGGGGTATCCTCCGCGCCCTCTGGATCAACCTGGCCCAGGGGGAAATCCGCTCCGGCGGCAGCACCATCACCCAGCAGGTAGTGCGCAACCTGGTGCTCAGCCCCTCCGAACGCACCGAGCAGACGCTGCGCCGCAAGTTGCGCGAAGCCATCCTGGCCTGGCAGATGACCCGGCGCTACTCCAAGGACGAAATCCTCGAACTCTACCTCAACGAAATCTACTACGGCAACATGGCCTACGGCGTGGAGGCTGCCGCCCGGGCCTATTTCGGCAAAGGCGTGGCCGACCTGGACTTGGCCGAATGCGCTCTTCTGGCCGGCCTGCCCCAGGCTCCGGCCCGCTACAACCCCCTGGAGCACCTGGAAGCGGCCAAGGCCCGTCAGGCCGTCGTTCTGGACCTGATGGTCAGGCACGGCTACATCAGCGCCGAGGAAGCCCGCCTGGCCAAGGAGGAACGCCTCCACTTTGCCGCCGCCCCCTTCCCCATCCGCGCCCCCCACTTTGTGATGTACGTGCGTAATTTCCTGGAAGAGACGCTGGGGTTGGAGCGATTGGAACAGGGCGGGCTGAACATCTACACCACGCTGGACCTGGATATGAACGAGACGGCCCGCGACCTGGTGCGCTACCGCCTGGCCCGCCTGGCCGAATGCAACGGGCAGCGCGAACTCTGCCCCCCGGGCGGCCACAACGTGCGCAACGCCGCCCTGGTGGCCCTCGACCCCCATACCGGCGAAATCCTGGCCATGCTCGGCAGCCCCGACTACTTCTCGGCCCGCATTGACGGGGCCGTGAACGGCGCGACCGCCCTTCGGCAGCCCGGCTCGGCCATCAAGCCGATCACCTATGCCGCCGCCTTCGAGGGAGGGAAGATGACCCCGGCCACGGTGGTCTATGACCTGCGCACCGCCTACGTCACCGAGCGGGGCATCCCCTACGTGCCCTTCAACTACGACCTGCGTTTCCACGGCCCGGTGCGGCTGCGCGAGGCCCTGGCCTCGTCCTATAACCTCGTGGCGATCAAGGTCCTGGACACGATCGGCATGGAGACCATGCGCCACCTGGCCCGCCGGCTGGGCCTGAACACCCTGGACGACCCCGACCTGGGCCTGGCCGTAACGCTGGGCGACGGGGAGGTGCGCCTGCTGGACCTTACCGCCGCCTACGCCGCCTTTGCCAACGGAGGCCGCCGCGTCTATCCCCTGGCCGTCCGGCGCATCGAGGATGCCGCCGGCCGGACCCTCTGGGCGGCCCCGCCGGCGGTGGGCGAACCGGTGCTGGACGAACGCGTGGCCTACCTCATCACCGACATCCTGAGCGACGACCGGGCCCGTATCCCCACCTTCGGCGAGGGGAGTGTGCTCCAACTTTCGCGGCCGGCCGCCGTCAAGACCGGCACGACCTACGACTTTCACGATAACTGGACCGTGGGCTATACCCCGGACCTGGTGGTGGGCGTGTGGGCCGGGAATGCCGATAACGAGCCGATGCACCAGGTGACCGGGGTGACCGGGGCCGCCCCCATCTGGCACGACTTTATGGAAACCGTCCTTCGCGGCCGGCCTGTCCAGGAGTTCCGGCGGCCGGCCGGCCTGGTCGAGGTCGAGGTCTGCACCCTCTCCGGTCTCCTCCCCAACCCCGATTGCCCCCACCGGGTCAAGGAACTCTTCCTGGCCGGAAGCGAGCCCCACGAAACCTGCCCGATGCACCAGCGCATCGCCATAGACCGGGCCACGGGGCTCCGGGCCACCGCCGATACGCCTCCGGAGCGCATCGTAGAGCGCGTCTACACCATCTTCCCGCCGGAAGCCCAGGCCTGGGCCGCCGAACAGGGCATCCCGCAGCCGCCGCCGGCTCCTGGGGAAGGCCAACTCCTGGCCTGGTCGAGGGAGGAGCCGCCCCTGGTGATGACCGGCCCGGACCAGGGAGCCACCTACCGCCTGGACCGAAGCCTGCCCCGTGATTCCCAGCGCATCCGGGTCGCCGCCCGGCCGGGGAACGGAGCCGTCCTGGTGGAGGTAACGCTCATGGTGGACGGCCGGCCGCTGGCCCGCTTCCAGAAGCCCCCTTACCAGGTCTACTGGCCGCTGGAACCCGGCCCCCATACCTTCTGGGCCGAGGGGGTGGACCAGAATGGGGATCGGGTTGGAAGTAAAGAGGTACACATTATTGTAACCGAGTAGAATCTAGGAAAGTGGTACGATGGAAGCGTTGAGAATTATCGAGGAGCGTGACCCATGCGTAATCTGAGCCGTCGAACCAACCGTATCCTGGCCATCCTGGCCCTCCTGGGCATCCTGTTGACCGCCTGTGGACCGACACCCTCCCCTACCCCGGCGCCCACGCCTGAACCCCTGCCCCCGCCGCGCCTCCTCATGCACACGCCGGCCCTGGGCGAGGAACTGCCGCTCGATGCCCCCATCGAACTCACCTTTGACCAGCCCATGGACCGGACCAGCGTGGAAGCGGCCATCTCCATCACCCCCACGGCGATCGGAAAATTCACCTGGCGCGACGAGCGCACCCTGATCTTTACTCCCGACGGCCGGTGGGAGCGCGGTCGGCGTTACCGCGTGACGGTCGCCGCCACGGCCCGCAACGCCGAGGGCACGCCGATGGAAGAGGCCGCCGCCTTTGACTTCAGCACGGTGGGCTTTCTCACCGTCAGCGCCGTTCAGCCGACGCCGGGCGTCACCGAAGTCCCCCCCGATACGGCCGTCACCGTGGTCTTTAACCGGCCGGTGGTGCCGCTTACGGCCATCGGCGAGCAGGCCCAACTGCCCGACCCGGTCACCTTTATGCCCCCGGTGGCGGGCAAGGGGGAGTGGCTGAACACCTCCATCTACATCTTCCGCCCGGAAGAGGCTTTCCTTCCCTCCACCGAGTACACCGCCCGCATATCCGCCGGCCTGACCGATACCACCGGCGGCGTCTTGGAGAAGGACTACACCTGGAAGTTCACGACCATCCGGCCGGCGGTCCGGTCCTACGAGCCGGCCAGCGACTTTTCTTACCTTCCCCCCTATGGCGTGATTACGGTAACCTTCAACCAGCCGATGGACCACGCCTCCGTCCAGGAGCATTTTTCCCTGATGACGGCGGCGAAGGAACGGGTGGCCGGGACCTTCCGCTGGTATGGTGGAGAAAAGCCCTCTTCCCCGGAGAAGATGGTCTTTGTGCCGGACCGTCCCCTGCCCCGGGGCACGCGCTTCATCGCCACGGTGGGCGCCGGCTCCCAGGCCCGGGGAGGAGGGGCCGGCCTGAGCCGGGCCGTGGCCTGGCAGTTCTCCACCGTCCCGGAGCCGGGCCTCCGCAGGTCCACCCCCAGCGACGGGCAGCAGGACTGGCCCGTCTACAACAACGTGAGCCTGCTCTTTGCCAGCCCGATGGATACCCAGGTCTTTACCCGCTACCTGAGCATCAGCCCGACGGTGCCCCTGACGAGCGTCCATGCCTACTGGTACGATTACAACACCCAGGTCGACCTTTACTTCCCCAAGGAGCCGGCCACGGCCTACGAGATCGTCCTGGATCCTGCCATGCCCGATCTATACGGGGGGATGCTGGGCCGTACCTACCGCATCCGCTTCACCACCGGAAACCTGGACCCCTATGCCGTCTTCAACGTCAGCGGCATCCTGGCCTCTGTGAGTGCCTATACCCACACGGTACTCTATGCCGGCCACCTCAACGTCTCCCGCCTGGACCTGGCGCTTTACACCCTGGGCCCGGAAGAGTTCATGCGCATCAACGGCTTCGGCGGCTGGGACTACTGGTATAACTACACTCCTCCCTCCTCCAACCTGATCAAGCGCTGGTCCGTGGAGGTCAGTTCCCCGCCCAACAAAGCCGCCCAGACCCGCCTGGCACTGACCGACGCCGAGGGGAACGACCTGCCCCCGGGCCTCTATTACGTGGAACTCAGCGCCCCCGAGGTGCAGCGGCACTGGCCCGACCGGAGACCGGAACGCTTCATGTTCGTCCGTTCGCGCCTCCACCTCGTCCTGAAGCAATCGCGCGATGAGGTGCTCATCTGGGCCACGGACCTCGCCACCGGCCGGCCCGTCCCCGACCTGGCCATCGACCTTTACCCGGCCGATGGCCGGCCGGCCCGCAGCGGCTCCACCGATGAAAACGGCCTTTACCTGGCGACCGGCCTGCACATGGTCAACCTGTGGGACCCCTTCTTCGCCATGTCCGGCCGGCCGGGCGATGAAAACTTTGCCCTGACCTTCAACGGCTGGTCCGACGGCATCAGCCCCTGGGATTTCAACCTCGAGTCGGAGTACTGGGCCGCCGGCTATGTGGGTTACCTCTATACCGACCGACCCATCTACCGTCCCGGCCAGACCGTCTACTTCAAGGGCATCGTCCGGGCCGACGACGACGCCCGCTACACCGTGCCGGAAGACCTCCGGGTCGGGGTGCGCATTTCCGATCCCCAGGGCAAGGAACTTTTCAAGAAAGAGGTCTCCCTGAGCGACATGGGCACCTTCTACGATGAACTGAAGCTGGACGACGAGGCGGCCCTGGGCACTTACTCGCTGGAGATGGAGGCCTCGGCCTATAACTTTTACGCCAGCACCTCCTTCATGGTGGCCGAATATCGCAAGCCCGAGTTCCAGATTCAGGTGACCACCGACCGTCCCGCCTACCTCTCCGGCGAGACCATCAACGTGACCGTCGAGGCTACCTACTACTTCGGCGGCCCGGTGGCCGATGCCCCTGTGCACTGGAGCGTGCTGAGCAACGACTACACCTTTTCCTACCGCTGTCCGGCCGGCCAGTCCTGTCCCTGGTATAACTTCAGCGATGCTGAATGGGGGGGCTACTACTACGAAGAGACCTACGGCGGCTACGGCCAGCTCCTGGCCGAGGGCGACACCCGCACCGATGCCGGCGGCCGGGCCACCTTCCGTGTCCCGGCCGACATCGCCGAGAAGGTCCAGAGCCAAAACTTTACCCTCGAGGCCAGCGTGACCGACCTGAGCGGCCAGCAGGTGAGCAACCGTACCGCCGTGGTCGTCCACAAGGGCGAGTTCTACGTGGGCCTGGCGCCGCGGGGCTATCTGACCGAGGTGGGCCGGGAGAAGCAGATCGACCTCATCACCGTGGATTGGGAAAGCGAACCGGTGGCCGGTGTCCCGCTGACGGTGATCTTTATGGAGCGCCGCTGGTACAGCGTCCGCGAACGGGCCGCCGACGGGAATTTCTACTGGAACTGGGCGGTCGAGGACCTCCCCGTCTTCACCACCACCGTAACCACCGGGGACGACGGCAGGGCGGTGGCAACCTTTACCCCTTCCAAGGCCGGCTCCTACCGCGTTCGGGCCATCGGACGCGACTCCCGCGAGAACGAAATCCGGGCCAGCACCTATTTCTGGGTCTGGGGAGGCGAAGAGTACGTCCCCTGGCGGCAGGAGAGCAACAACCGCATTGCCCTGGTGGCCGATAAGCAAGAGTACCAGGTCGGCGATACCGCCGAAATCCTTGTCCCTTCCCCCTACAGCGGCACCGTCTATGCCCTGGTAACGGTCGAACGCGGCCACATCATGGAGAGCGAGGTGCGGCAGTTCCGGGGCAACAGCGAGGTGGTGCGGGTGCCGATCGGGCCGGAGGATGTCCCCAACGTCTTCGTCTCGGTGCTCATCGTCCAGGGTTCAGAGCAGGCCCCGGACGGCCTGGCCTCGTTCCGCATGGGCCTGGTGAAACTTCCCGTCTCCGTAGCCGCCAAGGAACTTTCCATCCGGTTGACCCCGGACCGGGATATGGCGAAGGGCGAGCACTACGGCCCCCGGCAGAAGGCTACCTACGACATCCTGGTCACCGATAGCCAGGGACATCCGGTGGAAGCGGAACTTTCCCTGCGCCTGGCCGACCTGGCCGTTCTGGCCCTGGCCGATGAACCCGGCCCGACCATGCTGGAGACGTTCTGGCGCAGCCGGGGCATCGGCGTCCGCACGAGCACGCCGCTTCTGGTGGCGATGGAGCGGTACGCCCGAGAGGTTCGGCGCGGCGGAGGCAAGGGTGGGGGCGGTGGAGAAGAGGGCGCGGCCGGCCTGGTGCGCACCCGCTTCGCCGATACGGCCTTCTGGGCCCCGGCCGTGCGCACCGACAAAAACGGCCGGGCCCAGGTGAGCGTGGAATTGCCCGACAACCTGACCACCTGGCGCATGCAGGCCCGGGGCATCACCGCCGATACGTGGGTCGGCCGCAGCGACGTGGACGTCCTGAGCACGCTGGACCTGCTCCTGCGGCCGGTGCTGCCGCGCTTCTTCGTGGTGGGCGACCGGGCCGAGATCGCCACCATCGTCCACAACAACACGGCGGACCCGCTGGAGGTCGAGGTGAAACTGGCGGTGGAAGGGCTGACGCTGGAAGGCTCTTCCACCCGGACCGTGCAGGTGCCGGCCGGCGATCAGGTGCGGGTAGACTGGCCGGTCACGGTCCAGCCGGTGAGCCAGGTCAAGGTGCGCATGACGGCCCGGGGCGGCGGCTTTTCCGATGCCCGCGAGGATACGCTGCCGGTCTACCGCTTCTCCACGCCGGAAGTGGTGGCCACGGCCGGCCGGCTCTCCGCACCCGGCCAGCGCCAGGAAACCGTCGTCCTGCCGCCTGTCTTCGACCCCACCCAGGGCGAACTGGTCGTCCAGGTGGACGGCTCGCTCACCGCCTCTACCCAGGACGCCCTGAAGTACCTGGAGCACTATCCCTACGAGTGCACGGAGCAGACCGTCAGCCGCTTTCTGCCCAACGTGCTGACCTACCAGATTCTCAAGGAGATGGGCCTGGCCCGGCCCGAACTGGAGCAACGCCTTTCCCAACTGGTCGGCATCGCCCTACAGCGGCTCTACAACTACCAGCACTATGACGGCGGCTGGGGTTGGTGGCTCAAGGACGAAAGCGACCCCTACCTGACCGCCTACGTGCTCCAGGGGATGCTGGAGGCCCATCGGGCCGGCTTCCTGGTGGACCAGGGGGTCATGCGGCGGGGGGCCGCTTTCCTGCGCGACAACCTCCCCTCTGTGGGCGGCCTGAAGGATCGGTGGGAGGCCAACCGCCTGGCCTATATGCTCTACGTCCTGGCCGAGTACGACACTACCTTCGAGCAAAGAGGCCAGGGAGAACTCAGCCGGGCCGTGGCCCTCTTCGAGAAGCGTCAACTCCTAGGACGCTACGGCAAGGCGCTGCTGGCCGCAGCGTTGGGTCTGCTGGAGGAGGAGCGCGAACGGGTCAACATCCTCCTGGGTGAACTGGTTGGAGAAGCCGTCCTCAGCGCCACCGGTGCCCACTGGGAGGAAAGAGAGCCCGATTACTGGAACATGAACACCGACATCCGCACCACGGCCATCGTCCTGTGGGCTATGTCGCGCCTGGACCCGCAGAACGAACTTCTCCCCAACGCGGTACGCTGGCTGATGGCCCAGCGCAAGGAGGGCCACTGGGAGAGCACGCAGGATACGGCCTGGGCGCTCCTGGGGCTGGTGGCCTACATGCGGGCCAGCGGCGAAATGGAGGGCGACTTTTCCTACACCGTCTCCCTGAACGGCCGGGTGCTGGGGAGCGGCGACGTGAACAAGGAGAACCTGGCCGAGACCCGCACGTTGCAGGTGGAGATCGCCCAACTCCTGGTGGACCAGGCCAACCGCCTGGTGATCGAGCGCCACACTCCGACGGAGGAGCAGACCGGCAAGGGGCAACTCTATTATGCCGCCTACCTGCGCTACTACCTGCCGGCCGACATGATCAAAGCCCTGAACCGGGGAATCATCGTGGCCCGCCAGTACAGCCCGGCGGACCGGCCCGGCACCTACATCACCCAGGCCAAGGTGGGCGACGTGATCCAGGTGAAACTGACCATCATCGTCCCGAATGACCTCTATTACGTCGTGGTGGAGGATCCTCTGCCGGCCGGCTGCGAGGGAGTGGATATGAGCCTGAAGACGACCAGCGTGGTCGGCCAGGCCCCGGAACTGCGCAACCTGACGGCCGAGGAGCAGGACCGCTGGTATCGCTGGTACGGCTGGGGCTGGTGGTGGTTCTCCCATACCGAGATGCGGGATGAAAAGGTGGTGCTCTTTGCCGACTATCTACCCCGGGGCACCTATGAGTACACCTACCTGATGCGGGCCAGCGTCCCCGGCGAGTTCCTGGTCATCCCCAGCCTGGCCTACCAGATGTACTTCCCCGAAGTCTTCGGCCGGAGCGACGGGGGCAAGTTCACCGTGACCCGGGAGTAGTCGTTTTCTGGGAAATAGGCCGGCCATACATCTGCAGGGGCGGGGGTATCCCCGCCCCTGCGAGTCTGGCTCAATCCTCAATCGGGTTGATGTGATCCACCTCTTGGCCCGGATGGACGTCTCCGCCAATGGCCACGATCACATCTACATCGGAAGCACTGAAATGCTACAAAAACTCTACCCCATTGGCAGGCACCTTGGCTACAAAGGAACATCGGCCGTCCCACGGTCCAGTGCCCTTCGCGCCAGCCACCACAGCAGCCCGCCGACGACCAGCACCATGACCACCAGGGCCAGCAGTTTGTACAGGCCGCTGGGCAGGAGGAGCGCCAGAGCACCGAAGCCGGCGCAGAAGCCGTAGAAGAGGAGGACGATCTGCACCTGGGAAAGCCCCAGGTCCAGCAGGCGATGGTGGAGGTGGCCGCGGTCGGCCTGGAGGGGGGAGCGTCCCCGGGAGAGGCGGAAGATGATCACCCAGGCCACATCCAGGATGGGCACACCCAGCACCAGCAGGGCGGTGGCGATCTTGGCTCCGCCGATGATGGAGAGGATGGCCAGGAAATAGCCCAGGTACATGGCACCGGAGTCGCCCATGAAGATGCGGGCCGGGTGGAAGTTATAGGGCAGGAAACCCAGGCAGGCCCCGAGCAGGGCCAGGCAGAGGGGAGCCAGGCTGTACTGTCCGAGGCGCAGGGTGTGGATGAAGAGGAGCAGGGCGGCGATGGCCGTCACCCCGCCGGCCAGCCCGTCCAGCCCGTCGAGCCAGTTGACCGTGTTCATCATGCCCATTATCCAGAAGAGGGTGAAGGGGATGGCCATGGCCGTGGGCAGATAGATCGTCCCTCCTAGCGGGTTTTGCACCTGCTCGATCACCAGGCCCAGCGGCGGTTTCAGGCCGGGGGCCAGAAAGTAGGGAAAAACGGCGAACAGGGCCGTCCCGACCTGGACGGCCAGTTTCGCCAGCGGCGACATTTCGCGCACGTCGTCGCGCAGGATCAGGGCAAAGGAAAGGAGCGAGCCGACGAGGAGCAGGCCCACCCGAACGGCCTCGATGGCCGGCCGGGGGGAAAGGAATAGGACGAAGAGGAGGGCGGCGGTGGCGGACAGGGCCAGGGCCAGTCCGCCGCTACGGGCCGTCGGTCGGGTATGGACGTGGCGGGGTGCAGGATGGCGGAACCAGCCGGCCCGTTCTCCCCAACGCCGGGCCAGGGGAGTCAGGCCGGCCGAGAGGAGCAGGGCGGTGGAGAAAGAAAGGGCCATCAACCATCCATCGGGCATCGCGGGTATCGGCCCTCACAGGCGGATGCCGGCCAGGAGTTCTCGAGTACAGGCCGCGCAGAGCGGCGTGCCTAGCCGTTCGAGCCGGCCGGCCGCGGCCCGAAAGCGCTGGCCGCAGCGCGGACAGACGTAGTGGGAGGGGCGGGAGATGGCCGGGCGTGCCGGTTTCCCCGAAACGGCCGCGCCCAACCCAAAGGGGCCCAGCCGGGCGGCCAGACGGCGGGCTTCCTGAAGCGTTACCTCATCCCCGGCGACCAGCGCCGCCTCGGCAATTTCCCGCACGAAGTGCGACATCTCCTCCAGGCGTTCCGGCAGCCCTTCTTCCCCGGCCTGGAGCAACGTTTCCAATTTCCTTTCCAGATGCTCCAGCACCTCTACGGCCGTCAGCATGGCTTCCTCTGCAACGATCAACGTTCAACGATCAACGATGAGCTAACCTCTATCCGGTTTCCCGACGCCCGCAGGGCGAATTCTGCCCCGCAGATGGGGCAGGTGACCCGGCCCAGACGCAGTTCCTCCTCGCCGACCTGGACGAGGAACTTGCAGACCGGGCAGAGGACCTCGGCGCCGGCGCCGGCCCAGTAGCGCACATCGAACAGCCGCCGGAGCAGTTCCGGGTCCACCTGGCTATAAGGCACCTGCCGCCGCACCAGTTCCTCGACCCGCGAGGCCTCGCTGACCTCCCCGACCATCAGCGCCCCGATGAGGGTCCGGCTCTCCTCGTCCAGGACCAGTTCCTTATAGATGCCGTCCAGGGGGTAATCCCCCCGGATGCGGCGGAACTTGTTCCTGGGGTTGGTCTCGCCCATCACCAGGATGGGCAGGCCAAAGGCCCGGGTGGAGAGGGAAACGGTGCGCCGTCGGTAAGGGGCCTGTCCGCCGCTCATGTTGATTCCGGCGGTGAGGCCCTGGTTCCAGGCCCGCAGCCAGCCGAAGGAACGGGCCTCCCCTTCCATCCGGACGGCATCGCCGGCGGCATACACATCGGGCAGGTTGGTCAGGAGAAAGTCGTTGACCCGGACACGCTTCTCCATATCCAGGCCGGCCTCCCGCGCCCACTCCAGCGGAGGGCACAGCCCGGCGGCGATGCCCACGACGTCGGCCGGGATATGCTCCCCCGTCGCGGTCACCACCGCCCGCACCCGGCCGGCGCTGCCCTCGAAGGCGACCACCTTTTTCCCGGGCAGAACGTCCACGCCCTCGCTACGCAGGCGTTCCTCCACCAGTTCGGAGGCTTCCGGGCTGAGCACGTTTTCCCAGAAGCGGGCCCCTTCCAGGAGATAGGCCACCGGCAGGCCCAGGAGGCGGAAGGCCCGGGCCATTTCCAGCCCGGTGACGCCTTCGCCGACCACGGCGGTCCGGCGGGCCCGACCGGCCGCCTGACGCAGTTCCTCGGCATCCGCAACGGTGCGGAGCGAGATCATCCCGGCCAGTTCGGAACCGGGAAGCCAGTTTTTGGGCCGCTCCGCGCCCACGGCCAGGAGCAGCCGGTCATAGGGAACCGTTTCCCCTCCGGCCAGGGTCAGACGGTGGGCATGGGGGTCCAACCCGACAACGGGGGTGTTCAGGCGCACCTCGATGCCGGCGGCGCGGTAGAAGGCTTCCGGGTGGCCGATCAGGCCCTCCAGCGGGGTACGGCCGACCAGATATTCGACCAGGGCCGGCCGGCGGTAAAAAGGGAAGGCCTCCGACGAAAGGACCAGGATTTCCCCCTGGGCATCGCGCCGCCGAATCGTCTCCGCCGCTTTGGTCCCGGCCACGCCGTTTCCCACAATCACATAGCGCATCTTGACCTCCTGGGACAGTTCCAGAGGTATTCTACCATAGCGCTGTAGGCCGGTCAAGGCAGCGTTTGCCTGGGGGGAACCGAAGAGGCAGCCCGATTTGACAGGGTCCGGTAGCCGTGGTATGATGGGGCGCGTCGGGGCCGTGGTGTAGAGGCCTAACATGCAGCCCTGTCAAGGCTGAGATCGGGGGT
>JBMFNL010000002.1:0-81986 GCA_049970175.1 Chloroflexia bacterium | reverse complement strand
TTCGTAGCCCGTTTACTTCCGATAAGGGTTCTTATGTTATCTCCAGGCCGCCTGCGCCTGTAGAGTTGACATAAGCGGGAGCAGCCCGCAGCCCGTCGCCCCCCCGATTTGACACCTCGCCCAATTTCGGCTAAAGTGCTGTGCACCGGATGGTCTGTGGAAAGGATCAGAACATGGACGAAACCACGTTGCGCCGGTACGCCATCCTGATTACTACCCTGTCCTCTTTTTTGACCCCATTTATGTCAAGCGCAGTGAACCTGGCCCTGAAGGATATCGGCCGGGACCTGGCCGCCGATGCCGTGGCCCTGGCCTGGGTGCAGTCGGCCCACCTCCTGGCCTCCGCCGCCTGCCTCCCTCCCCTGGGCCGGGCCGCCGACCTCTACGGCCGGCGCCGGGTCTTCCTGGCCGGCCTCCTCGCCTATGGGGCCACCTCCCTCCTCTGCGCCCTGGCCGGTTCCACCCCCTTCCTCATCGCCGCCCGCGCCCTCCAGGGCATCGGCGGCTCCATGGTCTTTGGCACGGCCGTGGCCATCCTCACCTCCGTCTTCCCGCCGGATCAGCGCGGCCGCGTCCTGGGCATCAACACCGCCGCCGTCTATACCGGCCTGACCTTGGGGCCTTCCCTCGGCGGCTTCCTCACCCAGCACCTGGGCTGGCGTTCCATCTTCGCCTTCGCCGCCGCCCTCGTCCTGGCCCTCTTCCCCCTGGCCCTGCTCCGCCTGCGCGGCGAGTGGGCCGGGGCCGCCGGCCAGCGCTTCGAATGGGCCGGCGCCGTCCTCTTCAGCTCTTCCCTCCTCGGTTTCCTCGGGGGCCTCTCCTCCCTCCGGGAAAGTGCTCTCTCGCCCTATCTGGCCGCTGCCGGCCTCGGGGGGCTGGCCGTCTTTACCCTCTGGGAACTCCGCCGGCGGGAAAACCCCTCCCCTCACCTCCTGCGCCACCTCTGGCCGACCGAGCCGATCCTGGACCTGCGCCGCTTCCGCGGCAACCTCACCTTCATCTTCTCCAACCTGGCCGCCCTCATCCACTACAGCGCCACCCACGCCATCTCATTTCTCCTATCCCTCTACCTGCAAAAGGTCCTGGCCTTGCCGCCCCAGCAGGCCGGCCTGGTCCTCTTGGCCCAGCCGGCCGTCATGGCCCTCCTTTCCCCGCCGGCCGGCCGGCTCTCCGACCGGATCCAGCCCCGCATCCTGGCCTCCTTGGGCATGGCCATCATGGCCGGCGGCCTCTTTGCCCTGTCCACCCTGGGAAGCCGGTCCCCCATCGCCTTGGTCGTCGCCTTCCTCGCCCTCATCGGCCTGGGCTATGCCCTCTTCTCCGCCCCCAACACCAACGCCGTGATGGGCGCGGTGAGCCGACGCGATTACGGCGTGGCCTCCTCCACCCTGGCCACCATGCGCCTGACCGGCCAGGCCGTCAGCATGGCCCTGGTCACCCTCCTGGTCTCGACGTATATCGGCCGGGTGGAATGGGACCAACTCCTGCCCTCCCAACTCCTCTCCGTGATGAACCTGGCCTTCCAACTCTTCACCGGGCTGTGCCTGCTGGGCATCCTGGCCTCGCTGGCCCGGGGAAAAGTGGAGGAAAGGGAAGCGTGAAGGGCCGGCCGCGCCCTAACTGGCGGCGACGCCCAGCCGCAGCACCCGCAGCGGCGTGTAGAGCGGCCCCTCCGGCCGCAGGTCGCTCCGCATGACCACCACCTGCTCGACCCGCCAGCGGCCCAGCGAGGGCACCTCCAGGCCGACTACCGCCTCCCCCAACGCACGGGCCTCGGCCGGAGAAGCCCGGTCCTGCACCCGTCCCAGCGTCAGGTGGGGCGAAAAGGGGCGCTCTTCTTCCGGGAAGCCGGCCTGGGCCAGTTCTCGCTCCAGGCCGGTCTGAAGCGCATGGAGCGCCGGAAGGTCACCCTGCACGCCCACCCAGACCACCCGCGGCCGACGCCGGTTGGGGAAAACACCTGCGCCGGCCGCCTCCAGTTCAAAAGGAGCCGCGGAGGCCGCCACCCGATCCGTCACCTGGCAAACGATCTCCACCTGCTCCGCCGGAATTTCGCCCAGGAACTTTAGCGTGACGTGAATCTTCTCGGGAGCAACCCAGCGCACCGGCGGATGGGAGCGCTTCAACTCCCCCTGCACCCGGGCCAGCCCGCGCCGCACTTCCTCCGGCAGTTCGATGGCGATAAAGGTGCGAATCCGCTCGCCCATGTTTCCTCCTGAACGATCGCCGGTCCATACAGGCAGAGGTCCAGCAAGAGACAACACCGGCAGGCCGGCCGTTGGGCATGGCAAACTTCCCGCCCGTGGCGAATCAAGTTCAGATGAAAGGTCAGGTACGTCTCCGGCGGCAGGAGTTCCTCCAGCAAAAAGTGCGCTCTCTCACGTGATACGTTGGGCGGAAGTAACCCCAGGCGCTTGCCCAGGCGGTAAATGTGGGTATCTACGGGAAAGGCCGGCCGACCGAAGGCGAAGAGGAGCACGATCGCCGCCGTCTTGGGCCCGACGCCGGGGAAAGAACTCAGCCAGGCCCGGGCCTCCGAAAGCGGCATCTCCGCCAGAAAATCCAGGGCGATTCTCCCGCCTTCCTCGGTGATGCGGCGCAGGGCGGCCTGGATGCGCGGGGCTTTCATGCGGGAGAGGCCGGCCGGCCGTATGGCCTCTTCAACCGCCTCCACCGGGGCATCCCGCACCGCTTCCCACGTCGGGAAACGCTCCCGCAGCCGGGCGAAAGCCCGGTCGCGGTTGCCGTCGCTGGTGTTCTGGGAGAGGATGGTGGAGACCAGGGCGGCCACCGGCTCCATCTTCGGCCGGCGGGGGGGTTCCCCATAGAGGCCGACCAGCCGGCGATGCACCGCGAGGGCCTTTTCTCGGAGGGAGTTATTTATGTCAATCATTGCCCGGCCTTGCACTCGTCCCAGGCGGCAAAGGCCCGCCGGAGATGGGGAATGGTAATGGAGCCACCGACAACCAGAGCGATGGCCAAGGCTTCCTCCAGTTCGGCATCCGAGACGCCTTCCTCATAGCAGCGGAGGATGTGGTAGCGGACGCAGTCGTCACAACGCAGCACCAGCGAGGCCACCAGCCCCAGCAGTTCCTTCATCCGGGCCGGCAACGCCCCGGCCCGGTACACCTGGCCGTCCAGGCTGTAGAAGCGCTTGATGCCCAGGCCGGCATACTTCATCACGATCTCGTTCAACCTCGCCCGCTCGGCCCGGAATTCCTCGTTCGTCTGAGCAGCCATCTCGATCTCCTCGAATCTGCCGATGGACCGGACACGATTATACCTCCTCGGCCTGCATCCGACAACTGCCCTCCCACACCGGGCAGGGCTTTCCTCACGAGAGGCCCAACCGTCGGTTGAGCGATGCCCTGAATCGGGGTGGCTTACGGTTGCGAAACGCGAGGGATTGTAGTACAATGGATATGGATGTGCCCATCGGTTTGGGAATACCCCCTGGAGGTACGCGGATGGCCAGAAAGAAGGCAACCCACCAGGAGACGGCTCTGGAGGTCGTGTGCAATATCGGACGGGCCGTAGCGGCCGAGATGGACCTGCCCTCCCTGCTCGAATTGATCTATCGGGAGACCGGCCGGGTGATGGACACCGATTGTTTTACCATCGGGTTGTACGATCCCCTGGAGGAGGCCCTGCGCTTCGATATTATCTACGACCGGGGCGAGCGTCTGCCGGTCACGCTCTTACGCAAAGCCAAAGGCTGGGGACTGGCCGGCCGGGTCTTTGAAAGCCGTACATCGCTCCTCTTCACCGACCTGGCCGAGACGGGCCTGCCGCCGGAAGCCATCCCGCTCGGCGAGGTGCCCCGCTCCTGGCTGGGCGTGCCCCTGATCGCCCGCGAACGGGCCATCGGGGTGATGTCGGTGCAGAGTTACGAGCCGGCTGCCTTCGGCCCCGACGACCAGCGCCTCCTGGAGGCCATCGCCAGTCAGGCCGCCGTGGCCCTAGAGAACCTGTTCCTGCGCCGGGAACACGAACGTCGCATCGCCGAACTCTCCGCCCTGAACGAGATCGGCCGGGCCATCATCACCACCACCCATCTGGAGGATATCCTGGAGGCCATCTACCGCGAGACCAGCCGGGTTATGGATACCTCCAACCTCTATGTGGCCCTGTACCACCCGGAGGAAGAAAAGGTTACCTTCGACTACTTTATGGAAGACGGCCGGCGGGTGGAGAAATCCACCCTCTACCTGCGCGACGGCGGCCTGACGGTGCACATCGTGCAGACCCGGCAGCCGCTCCTCCTAGGGGAGGACCTGGAGCGCGAACTCGCCGAACTGGGCATCCGGGCGGTGGGCCGGCCGGCGAAATCGTACCTGGGCGTGCCGATGTTGATCGGGGATCGGGTCATCGGCGTCATCGCCGTGCAGAGCCCCGACCGTCCCCGGGCCTACGATCGCCGCCACCTGGATCTCCTGACCAACATCGCCAACCTGGCGGCGGTGGCTATCGAAAATGCCCGCATGGCCCAGGACCGGGAGCGACGGATCACCGAACTTTCCATCCTCAACGAAATCGGCCGGGCCGTTTCCTCCACCCTGGAATTGGACCCGCTCCTGGAAGTCATCCATCAGCAGGTCCGACGCCTCTTCGACACCACCAACTTCTACATCGCCACCTACGAAGAGGGCACCGACGAATGGACCCTGGTTTTTCAGATCGAGCGGGGGAAACGCCTGCCCCCAACGACCCATAAGGTGCGGGCCGGCCTGACCGGCTATATCATCCGCAACCGCAAGCCGCTCCTCCTGCGCAACCTCCAGGAGAACCTGGCCTTCAAGCAGGCACAGAATATCCCGCCCCTGGGCGAACAGGCCCTTTCCTGGCTGGGCGTGCCGCTCCTCGCCGCCGATAAGGTGGTCGGGGTCATGGCCATCCAGAGTTACGAGCAGGAAAACCTCTACGACGAGGAGGACCTGGCCCTCTTCTCCACCATCGCCGGCCAGGTCGCCGTAGCCCTGCAGAACGCCCGCCTCTTCCGCGAACTGGGCGAACGCCTGGCCGACCTCACCATCCTCAACGAGGTGGCTCAGGCTATCCTGACGGCCGAGTCGGAGGAGGAACTTCTGAAAGCCATTCACCGCCAGGTGGGGCGGGTGATGGACGCGACCAACTTCTACGTGGCCCTCTACGACGAAGCCCGCCAGGAAATGGATTTCGCTTACTTCGTGGAGGAAGGGCAGCACAATGTCTCGGCCTTTCGCCGTTCGATATCCGAAGGGGGGCTGACCGCCCACATCATCCAGGCCCGCCGGCCCCTTTTCCTGGAAAAAGACGTCGACGCCCGGCTGGCCGAACTGGGGATCGTGGGCAAGGGCCGGCCGGCCAAGTGCTATATGGGCGTCCCCATGCTGGTCGGAGAGCAGGTCGTCGGCGCTATGGCCGTGCAGAGTTACGAGCGGGAGGAGGCCTTTACGCCCCGCCACCTGGCCCTCCTCACCAACATCGCTACCCAGGCCGCCCTGGCCGTCCAGCGCCTCCGCCTGCGCGAAAGCGAATCCCGCAAGGCCCGCCACCTGGCCATCATCGGCGAGGTCAGCCGCAAGGTAACCGCTATCCTGGACCTGGACGAACTCCTGCGCGAACTGGCCCGTTCCATCCAACTGGGCTTTGGCTTCGATAACGTCGCCGTCTTCCGCGTGGACGAGCAGACCCGGGAGGCCGTGCTGGGTGCCCTGGTCGGGCGCTACGCCGGGATTCTGGACTGGGGCTATCGCCAGCCGCTCGACGAGGGGTTGATCGGCTGGGCCATCCGCAACGGCCGGACGGTCCTCTGCAACAACGTGCTGGAGGATCCACGCTACATCCGCGGCTTTGATGCCGAAGAACGCACCCGCGCCGAACTGTGCGTGCCCATTTCCTTCGCCAACCGGGTGATCGGTGCCTTGGATATCCAGGCCGAGGAAGAAAACGCCTTCGATGCGGAGGACGTGGCGGCGATGGAAACGCTGGCCGGGCAACTGGCCGCCGCCATGCGCAACGCCATCCTCTTCCGGGAGCGCGGCGAACAACTGGCCAACCTGAACGCCCTCAACCGGGTCATCCAGGCCACGGCCACGGCGATGCATCTGGAAGATATGATCACCTCCCTCTGTGACGTGATCGTGGAACTGATGAGCCCGGACGGCTTCTTCCTCGCCCTGCGCAACCCGCAGACCGGGGAACTCCGCGCCCCTTTGGTGATGGACGAGGGGGTCTTTTACCGGGATATCGTCCTGGGCGAAAAAGGTTTCACCGGCTACCTCCTCCAGACCGGCGCGCCGGTCTTTATCCGCAACATGGTCGAAGAGGCCGCCAAATATCCGGTGGAACGCTCCACCATGGGCAGCGGCAAGCCGGTCGCCTCCTGGCTGGGCGTGCCCCTGCGCTCGGGAGAGCAGGTCGTCGGGGCCATCGTGGTCCAGAGTTACCGCCCCTTTGCCTTCGACGAACAGGACCTGAACTTTCTCCAGGCCGTCTCCAGCCAGGTGGTCGTCAGCCTGGAAAAGGCCCGGCTTTTTGAAGAAACGCAACGCACCCTGGAGGAACTGCGTGCCGCCAACGAACAGCAGAAACGCCTGCTGGACATGGTGCGGGAACTTTCGACGCCGCTGATGCCCATCGCCGAGGGCATCCTGGTCCTTCCGCTCGTGGGCACGGTCGACTCGCAGCGGGCCACGCAGATCATGGAAGTGCTCCTGGAGGGCGTCACCAATCAGCGGGCCCGTGCCGTCATCCTGGATATCACCGGAGTGCCGGTTGTGGATACCAGCGTGGCCAATTACCTGCTCCAGGCCACGCGGGCAGTGCGCCTGCTGGGGGCCGAGTGCATCCTGGTGGGCATCACGCCGGAAGTCGCCCAGACGGTGGTCGGGTTGGGCGTGGACCTGAGCGGGCTGGTCACCCGGAGCGACCTGCAGGGCGGGGTGGAGTATGCCCTGCGGCTGCTGGGACAGCGCATCGTCAAGCCGAAGCGTTCGCCGGGCCCGCCCCTTCCTTCAAGCCCAGAAGTTCGTACACCTCCACCGGCTCCTCCCGTCCTTTGACGTAGATCGCGCCGAGCGGGCGCACTTCCACCCAGGGGGCCACCTCCCGGTATGCGGGAGCGCTGAGGAGAATCTGTCCCCCCTTGGCATTCTCCTGAAGCCGCTTGGCCAGGTTCACGGCATCGCCGATGGCCGTATAATCCAGCCGCTCCGGCGAACCGATGTTGCCGGCCACGGCTTCCCCCACGTGAATCCCCACCCCAAAGCGAAAGGTCGGGCGGTCGCCGACCCCCAGCGCGGCGATGCGCCGCTGCATCTCCCAGGCGGCACGCACCGCCCGCAGGACGTGGTCGGGCTGGGGCACCGGAACGTTGAAGAGGGCCATCACCGCGTCCCCCATGAATTTATCCAGCGTCCCTCCCTGCTCCAGGATGGCCCGAGCGGCCACGGTCAGATGGGCGTTCAGGATGTCCACCAGTTCCTCCGGCGCAACGCGTTCGGAGAAGGAAGTAAAGCCGCGCACATCGGCGAAGAGGATGGACATGACCCGGCGGGTTCCGCCCAGCGGGAATTGCCCCGTCTCGGCCATACGCAGGGCTTCCTGCACCACCGAAGGAGCCAGATACCGGTTCAGCGTCTGTTGCAGGCGGCGTTCTTCGGTCAGGTCCTCCACCACCATCGCCGCGCCGATGGTCTTCCGGCGGGCATCCTTGAGCGGCGACACCTGTAATTTGAGCGTGACCTGCCCCCGACGGGGCAGGGCGCAACTGACCTCGTAATCGCGCAAACGAGTCTCATCCTTGATCGCCTTGAACACGGCCGAAGCCAGTTCCCGGCCGGACCGGTCCTCAAAAAGTTCCTGAAAGCGCCGGCCCCTGGCCTCCTGGATGGGAAGGCCGAAGATCGCCTCGGCCGCCCGATTGCAGGTGGTGATGGTCGCCGTGAGGTCGGTCGTCAGGATGCCGCTATCCACGCTGGCGAAGATGTCTTCCATATAACTTTTGATCTCGGTGATCTCTCGCAGCGTGCGCTGCAGGTCATCGAAGAGGCGAGCATTTTCGATGGCGATGGCCGCCTGGTTGGCAAAGGCCACCAGGAGGTCCAAGTCCTCCCGGGAGAAGATGCCGGTCTGGATGCGGTTATCCACATAGACCACGCCCAGGAGGCGCTCCCGGACCCGGAGGGGCGCGGCCATGATCGAGCGGAGGCCGAAGCAGATGACGCTCTCCCGGTCGGCAAAACGCGGGTCGGCACCGGCGTTGTCGGTCAGCACCGGCTGTCCCTCGCGGGCCACCCGTTCGATCACCCCCCGGCTGACCTGGAAATCCCGGCTTTCCACGGTCGTCCGGTCCATATTTCGGGCTACGGCGAAGCGGAGTTCGCCGCTCGGGGCATCCAGGAGGGTGATAAAGCCCCGCTCGGCCCGGGTAACGGCAATGAGGCGATCCATCACCAGTTCCAGGAGCGGGGCCAGGGAGAGGGTCGAGTTCAGCGCCTGGCTGATTTCGTAGAGGGTGGAAAGTTGGTTGCGTTCCCGACGGGTGCGGGCGATGTCCTCGTGCAGGGCCTGTATGGCCGGCTCCAGCCGTTCCAGCAGGAAGCAACCCTTCTGCAACGCCTCCCGGACCCCGGGCAGGGCCTCGGCCGGTTCCGACCCCCGGGCCGGGGCTTCCAGGCGGGCCAGGAGGGCCTGCAACTCCTTCTTCAGCGCCTGAGCCTCTTGCTCCAGCGAACGGACCTGCGACTGGGTGAGGTCGTCCATCCCCGCCTCCGCTACCTCGTCACCACCATCTTGGTGATTCGCCCGCCCGGATCCACGACCACCCGGGTCCACTGGGGAATTCGGGTGCCGTCCTCGGCCCGCAGTTCCCGTCGGGAGGTGAAGAAAAGGGCCTCGGGGTCGGGTTCGGCGCGATTCAGCACGGCCCGGCAGACGCTACAGACGCCGGTTGGGCAGCCGGCCCGCAGGGCCACCTCGATGTCCCCGACCTCGGCATCCTGTTGCAGCCAGGCGATGCTCCGCCGTACCCGCTCCACCAGGTCCTCGGAAAGTTGATGCAGGGCCAGCGTCTTGGCGTGCTTTCCACAGAGGAGCGGTGGGGAAAGCCGTTCGACCGTTCGGAAAGCCGCCTTGGATTTCGGGGATGTCCCCAGGGCGGCCAGCGGGTCGCCGTAGAGGACAAATTCTAGGAGCGTCTTCATATCGTCCCCGTCCAGGTAGCCCTGCCGGGTGTACATCTCGCGGGTCAGGTCCACCTTGGCCTGGAGCAGGGCTTCCCCCAGGCTTTCGCCCGCCAGGACATGCTGCCAGAAGAACTGCCCCAGGAGGTCGGCATCGGCCAGGGGGGGGACGGACACCCCGTAGGAGACCATAGTGGAGCCCACAAAACCGAGGGCTCCCTCGGACAGGAAGCGGAGGGCCAGGGAAGAAGCGGGGGTTTTCCCCAGGATATAGGCCCCGTAGCAGGCCTCCGAAAAGACCACCTGCCCCTCGATCTGGCCGGCCGGCACCTGCTCCGGCGTAAAGGCCACCGGCATCAGGGGACCCTCTGCCGAAAGGCTCAGGTCGCGCTGGCCGTACCAGTTGGGAGACTCGGCGCTGCCGTGCAGGTTGAAGTAGGCCAGCGGGACGCCGGCCAGGAAGGAGGGCAGAACGCGGGTCGGTGGGCAGAGGTAAAGCGGTTCACCGCCGGGCAATAGCCCGAAGACCGCCTGAGAGGCCTGGGCCCAGACCTGGGCGGAGAGGCCGAAGCGGCGCTGCGGGTTGCTGCTCTTGGGAAAAGGGCCGAGGAAAGGCAGCCAGGAAAAGAACATCCCCAGACAGCCCGAGGGCGCCTCCGACGGCCTTTCCCCCCGTCGCCAGGCGGCTGCCCGATTCAGCAGGGCCACCAGCATCCTTTCGCTGCCCTCCCCGCCGTCCGGGAAACGGCCCGTGGCCCGCTCCGGGATGAGATAGGTCGGGTCGCGGGAGGCATAGAGGTTGTCGGAAAGCACCACCTCGTCCATATCCTGCGCGGGGTTCTCCAGCCGGGCAAAGGGCAGCAGGTCATCCCCCCCGATGAGGGAGAGGTAGCGCAGGTCCAGCCCCTCCTCGGCCAGCCGGCGGTCCAGTTCGTCCAGGAAGGCCTTGATCTGCTGGGGGTCTCGGGGATCGGGCCGGGCCAGTTCGGGGTAGGGGGGACGATCCAGGTAGACCAGGCGGCCGGTTACTCCCCGTTGCTCGGCCGCCTGGGACAACTCCTGGAGGGCCAGGTCCACCCGGGATGCGCCTTCGTCCCCGAAGCGCGCCCGCAACCCCGCTTCCCAGGCCAGGAGCACCTCGGCCGGCTGTCCCCCATAGGCGGTCGGGGGGGAAGGCGACGTCGGCGGAGCCTCCCCCCCCAGCAACCGCTGGTGGACATCCTCCACCGCGGCCTGGAAACGGCGCAGGTCGGGGTCGGCCGGGGAAAGAGGCCGGGCCTGCTTCGCCCGCAACTGCCCGGCATAGGAGGCCAGTTCCTGGGTGGAGGCCGGGGCGAGGGCAGCGGCCCCACCCGACTCCTCCACCCGGTCGGCCATGGCCAGGAGTTCGTTCAACGCGGCCGATTCGGGAGCGGGGATTTCCGGTGAGTCTGGAGGCAGGGGCAAACCGGGGAGATCGCCGAACAGGGAGCGGGCCCGGAGGTCCTCGGGGTCCCAGGCCCGGGCTTCCCCCCAGAGGCGACGGCCTTCCTCGACCTCGCCCCGGAGGAAATGGCCGGCCGCAGCGAGGAGCAGCGCGCCGAGCGGCCGGGGCGTCCTCTCCAGCAGCGGCCGCACCAGGTTGCCGGCCTGTTCCCGCATTCCGGCCTGGAAGAGCGCCGTAGCATAGGCCAGGCGCAGGTCGTCGCGGTCGGGGTCGTTCCGCAGGGCGGTGGCATAGGCTTCGGCGGCCGGCTGGGGAAGGCCACGGCGCAGGTAGAAACGGCCCACGCAAGCCGGAGTGAAGGAGGGCGGAGGCACGGGCCGGCCGGCCCGGCGGGCAAGGGCCTGTTGCAGGGCTTCCCGGACCTCTTCCGATTCGGGAGTATTCTCCAAGGCCCGCCCCAGAAAGCGCACCGCTTCCTCCAGATTCCCCTGCGCCAGGGCGATCACCCCCAGGCCGCTCCAGGCTTCGGCACACTCCGGGTCCACCGCCGCCACCAGACGGAAGCGTTCCCGGGCTTCCTCCCAGCGCTCCTGTTCCAGACAGGCCTGAGCCAGCAGAAGGTGGGCGCGCAGGTATCCACGCCGGTGGGCCAGGATATGCCGGCAGAGGGCAACGGCTTCTTCCACCTGTCCCAGTTTCAGGGCCAGTTCGGCGGCCCGGCAGCAACGACGGACCGGGATCATCCCGTTCCCCCTTGCAGACGAAGCAACTCCTGACGCACCCGGCCGATCTCCCGGTAGAGGCTCGGCAATTCCCCGGCCGGCCGGCGTCCCTCCGTCCCGGCCCGGAGGTGGTGCTTGTAAAAGGCCAGTTCGGTGGCCAGGTTGAAGAAGCGGCCTAACAGGCGGAAGGCCCTCCAGCCGTAGCGTCGCCATACCCAGAGCCGGGCCTTGACCCTCCGGCGAAGGGAGAGGAGGGTCTGGTGCTCGGCCTCGGCGAGGACCCCGGCGGCCACCTCCTCGGCCAGTTCCTGGCACAACCAGCGTTGCTCCTGCTTCCAGGCCAGGAGAATCACCACCAGCATGAGGATGACCCCGCCCCAATCGCCGGTCAGCGCCAGGAAAAAGCCGGACAGCCCCTCCCCAACGCTCAGGTTGTGGAGAGCATGGAAGAACATGCCCACCCCCAGGCCCAGCGGAAAGAGCAACAGCCAGCACCGCGGCCGTTTCAACTGACGGGCCCATCCCAGGCAGACCCCGGTAAAGGCGGTGAAGAGGGCATGGTTGAGGCCAAAGGGTAGGATGCGCAGAAGGACGATGCCCCACTCCTTAAAGGCCAAGAGGTAAATGACGTTCTCCGTCAGGGCAAAGCCCAGGCCGATGGCGGCTCCGTAGAGCAGGCCGTCCATCACCCCATCGAATTCGCGCCGCCACAGGAAAAAGATGAACAAGAGAGCCAGCCCCTTCAGGCTCTCTTCCACAACGGGGGCGACCACACCGGAGGTAAAACCCTCCGTCGGAAGGATCAGGGCCTCTTCCCAGATGACCTCGAGGACAACGGCCAGGACCGGGGCCGGCACCAGGCCGTAGAAAAATGCCCCCAGGAAGAGCCCCCAGGGCTCCTTCTCATACTTGTCCAGCCACCAAAGGAGGGTAACAAAAAAGACCGTTGAGGCCAGGGTAGCCCAGAGCATCCTTGGCTCCTAGCGTTTCGGTATCCCCCGGCGCCGGTAGTCCTCGGCCCGAATCAGGATGTGGCGACACAGGTGCCGGTCGCAGATTCGGGAACGGATGCGCGGCTCGATCTCATCCAGGTCCCGGTTGGTCGTGATCACCGTGGGCAGCCGATAGTTGTAGCGATAATTGACGATCTGGTACAGTTTTTCGCCGGCCCAGGGGCTGGCGTTCTCCGTGCCCAGGTCGTCCAGGATGAGCAGGTAAACGGTGCGCACCGCCTCGATGCGCTGGTCGAAACGCACCGGACTGGTGGGCGCATAGGCGGCACGCAGGTGGTCCAGCAGGTCGGGGACGATGGTAAAGAGCGTCTTGATGTGGCGTCGGACGGCCTCGTTGGCGATGGCGGCGGCCAGGTGGGTTTTGCCGCAGCCATAGTTCCCCGTCAGGAAGAGCCAGCCGCTGGGGTTTTCGGCATAGGCCCGGGCGGCCCGGTAGGCCTCGGCCACGCCGGGGACCTCGGGGTCAAAGGTCTCAAAGGTCTTGTCGGCGAACGGTTCCAGGTTGCTCAGGCGCTGCAACTCCTGGTAATCGCTTTCCTGAAGTTCGCGGAGTTTACAGCGGCAGGGAACCAGGTCGGAGGAGCCGTCGGGTGCCACCTTGACCAGATAGCCGGCTCCCTTGCAGATGGGACAGGCCGTCCGCCGCCGGGGCAGTTCCAGGGCCCACTCCGGGAGAGAGAGGTCCGGCTCCGCCCGCTCCGGCCGGGCGATGGGGATGTCCAGGTCCTCGCTACCGATGCGTTGCATCGCCCTCCTCCTGTTCCGGCGTTTCTCCGAAGAGGTCGGCATACTCCCCACGGGTATACTTCTCAAAATTGGGCTGCTCGTGCCGGCCGGAACGCTCCCCGGTTCGGCCCTCCTCCGTCGCTCCTTCCCCGAAGAGGTCGGCGTACTCCCCACGGGTGTACTTCTCGAAATCTATGGGCCGCTCCCGCCGGCCGGGGGCCTGGCCCCGCCCCTCGCGGGCCCAGCGCTCCAGGATGGCCCGGATGTAACGCCAGGAGCGGCGGTTGTGGGCGACGGCCTCGCGGAAAGCCTCCTCCACCCAGTCCGGCGGATAGGTCCGGGCCGCCTCCTCCAGTTCTTCGACCAGGAGAGGAGGCACCAGGCCGATGTTCTCCTCGTACAGGCGAAAAATGGTCGGCATCTCCAGACGGACCGTTCCCGCCCCCTCCAGCGGTGTGTCCTTCAGGCGGCCGGGCTCGCCCCCCAGTCCTTCGGCCAGCCGGCGGTTGGCGGCGGTGTTGAGCATGTACCAACTTTCGGCGTGTCCGCCGCGCTGCACCACCAGGTGCAGGAGCGTCCCTCGTGCTACGGCCCGCTCCAGGGCCCGATCCAGGCGTTCTTCCGGCGTCATCTCGCCTCCCAGGACGGCCAGGCCCTGGCGCAGGACCTCATCCCGACGCAGTTCTTCCCAACTGACCAGCCGGGGGCGGCCCGGAGGCACCTTCTGCGCGGCTACCAGGCGAAAGACGGTCAGAAGCACCTTGAGTTCGGCCACCTCCTGCACTTCGGCCAGGACGCGGGTAAAGAGTTCAATGGGCAGGGAGATGGCATCTTCCCGCCGGGTAGAAAAGCCGGAAAACGGCCCGCTCACGGATATTCCTCTTTGGCCTCAAGATAACGTTCCAGGCTGGCAAAGCGGGTGGTCTGCTCAAAGAAGCGCAGATAGGCCTTACCGGTGGGGCCGTTGCGGTGCTTGGCCACGTGGATTTCGGCGATGCCCTTTTTATCGGTGTCCGGGTCGTACATGTCCTCACGATAAATGAACATGACGACGTCGGCGTCCTGCTCGATCGAGTTGTGCGACACAATATTATTTGCTATGAAATTGTGCAGATGATCCACCGTCAGGTCAAAAACCTGCTCGGTGCCGTCAGGGTCAATGGACTTGATTTTATCCCAGTAGACATCGCTCTCTGCCGGCAAGGAAAGGTAGACCTGGTACCAATCTCTCTCCCGAGTGATGCGGGGGGTAATTTGATCCCCGAACACGTGGACGGCCAGGGCTGCATCCTCCTCGGACGTTGTATACTGTACGGCGTGCCGCGGTAGGGTGCAGCCGTCACCAATGAGATGCTCCAGCAGGGCCAGTTCGGCATTGCTCATCGTCTGCTCGACAGGCCCTATCAGCGAGCGAGGCAGGGCGATGTGCTCGCCCACCCATAGTTCGTCCAACCGTTTCCAACCCTCGATGGTTAGGAACCGGTGGTTGGCGGTAGCGCGGATACTCCGGCCCAGACGCGTAGTTAGGCGATAGACCGGCTTGACGCCGGTGCAAAAGGCCCGACTGACGGTAGCCTGTTCTATCTTCCAGGTCACCGTGTTGATTCCCAGCACCTGGAATCCGGACCGGCCTACCAGTTCGCGAATCGGGACATACTGCCCGCTCTCCGGTAAATAGACGAGCGTATCCCCGGACAGACAACCGCTTTCTCGGAGGTCGGCCAGCACGGGGATATGGGGCGTCCGGTGTTCCACCGAACGGGAAAGTTGGGAAATGGCCAGTACCGGGACGTCCAGTTCGCGGGCCAGTCCCTTGAGGGCCCGGCTGATCTCGGAGATTTCCTGCACCCGGTTCTCGGTGCGCCGGCCCTGGATAAGTTGGAGGTAATCCACCACCAGAAGTTCGACCTCCTGTTCGGCATGCAGCCGGCGGGCCTTGCTGCGCAGTTCGGTGATGGGGATGCCGGGGGTATCGTCAATGAAGATGGGCGTCTCCGAGAGCCGGCCCATGGCCTCGGAGACTTGCTGGAACTCCTCGTCGCTCAGGAATCCCTGGCGCAGGCGATGGGAATCGATCTCGGTCTCCATCGCCAGGAAACGCTGCACGAGTTGCTCCCGCGACATCTCCAGGCTGAAGATGCCCACCGGGATGTCCTGATGGGCGACGTTCAGGGCAATAGAGAGGGCCAGGCTGGTCTTGCCGGCCGTCGGGCGGGCGGCCAGGACGATCAGGTCGGAACGCTGGAGGCCGCCCAGGATGCGGTCCAGATCGCGAAAGCCGGTGGGCACCCCGATGACGCCGCTGTGGGTGGCCCGCAGTCGGCTGAGGTGGTCGAAGTACTCCGAGGTGACCTCGCGGATGGGAACAAAGTCGCGGGTCACCCGCCGCTGGGAGATGGCAAAGACCAGTTCCTCTGCCCGGCTGAGGGCCTCGTCCACATCCTCGGGGGCCTCGTAGCCGATGGCGGCGATCTGGCCGCCGGCCGTGATCAGCCGGCGCAGCACGGCACAGCGCTCGACGATGCGGCCGTAATACTCCACATGTACCGGAGTGGGAACGGCGTCCACCAGGGCGTTCAGGTAGAGCACCCCGCCGACCGCCTCCAGCCGGCCGCGCCGCTCCAGTTCGGCCGCCACCGTCACCAGGTCGGGCGGCTCCCGGCGCATATAGCAGGCCAACTGGGCCTCATAGATCCAGGCATGGGCCTCGCGGTAGAAATCCTCCGGCGAAAGCCAGGAGGCCACCGAGATGATGGCATCGCGGTGGGTCAGGATGGCCCCCAGGACGCTGCGTTCGGCCTCCAGGTTGTAAGGAACCGGACGTTCGACCTGACCTTCCATGGCGCTCCCCACAGCGATTCTGGGTGCCCCTACGGCTCGCGTTCGACGACGACGTTCACCCGCGGTTCCAGGCCGCCGAAGAGGCGGATGGGGATGGAATAGATACCGGGCCGGCGGATGGGCTCGCCGATCTCGATCTTGCGCCGGTCGATTTCCACGCCGAGTTTCTCCCGGATGGCCTCGGCGATGTCGGCGCTGGTAATGGTGCCAAAGAGCAGGTCCTGTTCGCCCACCTTGGCCTGAAAGCACAGGGTCAGGTCGTGAAGTTTTTCGGCCAGGGCCTGGGCTTGGGCCAGAGCACGCTGCTGGCGACGTTTTTCGATCTCCTGCTCCTCCCGGGCCTGCCGCAGTGCGCCGGCCGTGGCCGGCCGGGCCAGCCCACGAGGGAAAAGGTAGTTGCGGGCATAGCCGTCGGCCACTTCCTTGATCTGGCCGGCCTGCCCGATCCCCGGGACATCTTGCAGAAAAACGACCTTCATCGGGCCACCTCGTTTTTCCGAATTCCTAACCGCAAGAACGTCCGCTCGCCGTCCCACCGGCGTTACCAGTCTAACACATTCTCCCCCCTCCGTCAAACCCACGTCACCGTGGGATGTGTCCCAGGTTTGTCGGGATGTGGCCTTTCCCTCACCCCACTCCCCCTAGCCTCCCCTTTCCCAATGGGCGAGGGGAGAGGGGGTTGGGGGTGAGAGATGAGGGCAGGCGGCGCCGGGTCGCCGTGCGGGTTGCGCAAATCGGGCGAGGGAACTATAATGGGGTCGTCCTGAACGCCCACCGTAGGAGGTTGGTTGATGGCCCGAAAACGCGTCCATCTCTGGATCAGCGGCTACGTCCAGGGGGTCAACTTCCGCTATTATACTCGCCAGCGCGCCACCCTCCTGGGTTTGACCGGTTGGGTGAAGAACCTCCCCAACGGCCAGGTCGAGGTCGTGGCCGAGGGAGAGGAAGAGGCCCTTCAGGACCTGATCGAGTGGTGCCACCGTGGACCCAGCCTGGCCGAGGTCGAACGCGTTGAGGTGCGCTGGGAACCCTACCAGGGAGAGTTCTCCCACTTTGGCATCGCCTGGTAGGGGCACCGGACGCTCGGTCAGACAATCGACGATTGGACTGCGCTATGAAGCGCCGCAATGTAGGCGGGAGCCGCAGTCCCCAGCAGGGCGACGCGAGGCAGAGACGATGACCGAACGGTTTGCCGAAGACATTACCGTGCGCACCCATCTGGCCCCCAGCGGAGAAAAGGCCCACGGGGCCGTCTTCATCGGCCGGCTGGGGGCCTTTCGCTTCGAGGCCGTGCGGGATCGGCGCAAGGGCTGGGTCGTTTCCTTTTCCCCGGAGCCGGAGATTCCTGCGGGCCTGAACGAGCCGCTCACCGCGGCGGCGCTCTCCTCCATCAGCGTCGCCGAGGGCCTGCACCGCCAGCCCCCGCCCGGCATCCTGAGCGTCACCCTGGAGGACCTGCAGGACGAGACCCTCGGCCTCAGCGTGGACGTGCGCGACATCCTGCCCGAGGCCGGAATCGCCCAGGGGTTTGTCCTCGTGGAGGGCCGGGGGCGGTTCACCTTCCAGGCCGACCGGCAGGCCGACGGCGACTGGAGCATCGCCTTCGGGTTGGATTTTCCCCTGCCGGAGGATACCTTCCTCATGCTGGAGCGCATCGTCGTCGCCCGGATCGAGGAGCGGCTGAAGCGGCGGCGACGGAAGGCCTAGCCGGGCCCGGCGTCCTCAGGAGGTTCAGATGGCCCTGTACGTCGATTCGGCCCGCATCGAGGAGGTTCGGGAGGCACTGGACTGGGGCTTTATCGCCGGCGTGACGACCAACCCCGCCCTGATCGCCCAGGCCGGCCGTCCGGCCGAAGAGGTCATTCCGGAACTCTGTGCCCTCTGTCCCGGTCCCGTCTTCTACCAGCCGACGGCCACCGAGCCGCGCGCCCTGGAGGAAGAAGGCCGGCGTTTTGCCGCCCTCTCCCCCTCGCAGATCGTACTCAAGATTCCCGCCTCCCTGGAGAACCTGGCCGTCCTGGCCCGGCTCTCGGCCGAAATTCCCTGCGCCGCCACCGCCGTCTTCAGCGCCGCCCAGGCCTATCTGGCGGCCGAAGCCGGGGCCCGCTACGTTATCCCTTATGTCAACCGGATGACCCGCTACTCCGGACGGGGCGTCGCCCTGGTTGAGGAAATTGCCGCCGTGTTGCGGGGAAGCGGCCGGCCGGTGGAAATCCTGGCCGCCAGCCTGCGCGACGTTCCGGAGGCCCTGGCCTGCCTAGCTGCCGGGGCCCACCACCTGACCCTCCCTCCGGCCCTGATCCGCACTATGGCCGAGCACCCCCTCTCCCAGCAGGCCATCGCCGACTTTGCCCGCCTGGCCGGCCGGGATACGGGAGCCTGAGCGGGGCTTTATCCGATCGGATTGGTGGGGAACGGGGTGGGCGTCCGGGTAGGAAAGGGGGGAAGGGTGGGCGTGGAAGTGGGCGTGGGGCCATAGGTCGGCGTGATGAGCGGCGTGGGGGTAGGGAGCGGCGTCGGCTCCGGAAGGCCGACCCAGGTGCGATAGGCCTTCCAGATTTCCCGGGCCTGTCCTAGATGTTCGCCGGCCTCCTGAAACTTGTCCGCCGCCCGGCGGGAGAAATCCGCCTGCAGGGTTTCGTAATAGCGCAGCAGGTGGTTCAGCCCTTCCTGTTCCAAAGCCAACCCCTGGATATACTCCTGCTGGGCCTCGGCCAGGGCCGGAAAATCCGGCGGGCAGGGCAGTTGCTTCAGCCCCTCCAGGGCCTCGGCCACCTGCCCCCGCAGCACCCGAACGTGCTCCATCTGCTCGGGCAGGGAAACCCGCAGGTTGCTTCGGCTGCGGTAGAGGTCATGGGCCAGCCGGAGCGGCCCCAGGAGCGCGTCCAGCCGGCCGAAGTAGGCACGCACCACCCCCCGCTTCTGCTCATCCAGCAGGGCCCGGTCCAGGGTGGGCACGGGTGTCTCGGTCGGGGGGAGGTCGTTGACCGGCTGCACCGCCAGATAAACGGCCAGAAAAAGCACCAGAAGGACGGACAGCGCAAAGCCGGTCACCCGCAGCACAACCGCGAGGGGAAACATTTCCTGGAACAAGCGCTTTCCTCCTGTCCCGGATGCGGCCCCTGCCGACATCTCGGATAATCTGGCCAGCAGGTCCATCCTCCGCACTTCGGCCAGCGGCGAATCCGCGGGAGGACGCGCCGGCTGAGGCCGCCCCTTTTGTTGCTCCTCCAGCACGTCCAACGTTACCCGAGCCTGCGGATGATCGGGATGGAGGGTCAGGACGGCTTTCAGGCAGTAGGCGACGTCCTCCGGATCGTCCAGGACCTCGCTGAGCCGCAGCCAGGCCTCCTCGTGGCGCGGCTCCAGGATCACGACCCGCTGGAAAAAGGCCCGGGCCAGGCGACGGTTGCCCGCCTGGAGCGCGGCCAAGCCGTTCCAATAGAGTTCCTCAACTTCACCCATAGGCTACGGCTCCGGTAGGTAGCGGAGCACGGAGCGCTGCACCTCATACGGGTCGCGGGGCAGAATCTTCCGAATGGCCTCCCAATAGGCCGGGTCCTCTCCTCCGAGCCGCCAGATTGCGATGCCGGCCAGGTCATACTGCACCAGCAGTTCCAGTTTGGCCTCCAGGCTGCGCCGACTGGCGAACCAGACGGTATGCTGACCGTCCCGATTCCGGTAGGTAAACCACGATTCGGCCACCTCTCCTTGCCCATCCCATTCCATCAGGTTGACCTTGGGCCGGTAGGTTTCCAGTAGTGCCTGGATCTCCGACCATCGGACACCGCGGCCCTCGTTGCCCACCCAGTCGTAGCCGTAGAACGGGATGCCCAGTTCGATCTTGGCCGGATCCACCAGCGTCCGGGCGTACTCCACCACCTCCTGGACCCAGTAGATCGGCGCGATCGGGCCGGGGCCTCCGCCGCGCCAATGGTAGTCATAGGTCATGATGCGGAAGCGGTCCACGCTCTGGCCCAGAGCGGCCCAGTCCTGGGCCCGGGCCCCGGGGGCCCCGCCCTGGTCGCCGGTACGGGCATGGATGGCCACCGAGAGCAGCCGGCCCTTCTCGTGCAGGCCGGCCGCCAGTTCCCGGATAAAGGCGGTGAACTCGTCCCGCTGCGTCTCCGGCACGGCTTCGAAATCGATGTCGATCCCGTCGTATCCGTACTCCTCGACCTCGGCCAGGATACGCCGCACAAAGGCGCTGCGCCGCTCCGGGTTGCCTAGGGTGTAGCCGGTGCGTTCCGGGTCGAAGCCGTTGGTCAGGCAGGGGAGGACCAGGACATCGGCCTCGTGGGCCAGGCGGATGAGCGTCTCATCCCGAGCGCCCCCCAGGACCATGAGGGTGCCGTCGCCGCGCATCTCGTACCAGATCGGACTGACCTCGTCGAGGATGTCCAGGTTGGCCTCAAAGGCGGTACGGGCTTCGGGGGTATCCCAATCGGTGGGCATCCAGGCGGCCACATACCGGCCGGTTTTCGGATGTTCCGAGCCCGCTGGGGAGGGAGGGTCGTAGGAGGGCGAAGAGGCCGGCCGGAAGGTCTCCGAGGCCGTTTCCTCGGCCGACGGAGAGGGGGAACCGGCGACGACGGCGCGCCCGGGCTTGGGCACAGCAGCCCATACGCCCAGAAGGAGCGCCAGGCCGAGCAAGAGGAAGGTGCTCACCCGAATCGCCCGATCCATGCCGTTTTCCTTTCCAAAAGGTATATGTTGTTTTCATTATACCACAAATCACCGGCACGTCCAATTTGACAAAAAGCGGAAGATCCGCTATACTTTTCTTCAAACTTGGCCGACGAACGGCGGCGAACGGGAGTAGTAGGCCCGCCGAGCCAGAGAGCGGCCAGCCGGTGCGAGGCCGCAAGTCCAGGGCCGAACTCGCCCGGGAGCCGCGCCGGTGAACGCGGTTGTCCCACCGTCATTAGCCGGCGCCGGTTGGCCCCCGTTACCGGGCCCAAGGAGTGGGCCGGAGTCTGCGCCCTTGCGGGTTTTCTCGGGAGGAGCGCGGCCGGCCAAACAGGGTGGTACCGCGGAGCGCCTCCGTCCCTGTGGGACGGAGGTCTTTCTGTTGGAGGAGCGCCCGATGGAGCCCAAACCACCGGTGGAAGCCTTTCACGATCACGATGCGCCGACCTATGACCGGCGTTATGACGAGAATCTCTTCTTCGTCAAGGTCTATGAGCCGGTGACCTGGGACAACATCCGGCGCTTCCTTCCCCCGCCCGGCGGACGTATCTTGGATGCCGGGGGCGGCACCGGCCGCTGGACGATTCCGCTGGCTCGGATGGGCTACCGGGTGACCCTGGTGGATATCTCGGTCGGGATGCTGGAGGTGGCCCGCCACAAAGTGGAGGCCGAGGGGCTTTCCGACCGGGTGGACATCCGACGGATGGACATCTGCGATATGCGGGATTTGCCCGACGGTTCCTTCGACCTTTCGATGGCCCAGGGCGACCCCCTCTCCTACTGCGGCGACCCCGACCGGGCCACATCCGAGCTGTCCCGGGTGACCCGAAGCGGCGGCCATGTGATCGCCTCGGTGGATAGCCGCATCCAGGCCGTCGGAGCCATGGCCGAGCAGGATTGGGACCGGGCCGAGCGCATCCTCGCGGCCGGCACGATGCAGTGGAGGGACGAGGATCCGGCGTTCGCCTTCCCCATCCATGCCTTCACCGTCGGCGAGTTGCAGGCCCTTTTCGAGCGCCACGGTTTGCAGGTGGTGCGCATCCTGGGCAAGCCGGTCTTTTTCTCCCGGCTTCCGCCCGAGGTACGAGAGCGCATCCTGGAGGACGAAGCGGCCCTGGCCCGCCTGCTCGACCTGGAGATGCGCTATGCAGATGACCCCGGCTGGGCCGGATCCGCCGGGCACATCGAGATCGTGGGAATCAAGGCAGAATGCTAGAGGAATGCCAGGAGGTTGACCATGGCCGAACGTTATCACCCGACGGAGATCGAAGCCCGATGGCAGAAGCGCTGGGAGGAAAGCGGCCTCTACCGCACGGTCGAGGACCCTTCCCGCCCCAAGTTCTACTTTCTGACCATGCTCCCCTACCCCTCGGGCGACCTGCATCTGGGCCACTGGTACGCCATGGCCCCTTCGGATGCCAAGGCCCGCTATCTGCGGATGCGGGGCTACAACGTCTTCTTCCCCATCGGCTTCGACGCCTTCGGGCTGCCGGCCGAAAACGCGGCCATCAACCACGGCATCCACCCCAAGACCTGGACCTATGAAAACATCGCCCGGATGCGCCGGCAACTGCGTTCGATGGGGGCCATGTGGGCCTGGGACCGCGAGGCCATCACCTCCGACCCTGAATACTACCGCTGGACGCAGTGGTTTTTCCTCCAGTTCTACAAGCGCGGCCTGGCCTACCGCAAGTATGCGCCGGTGGACTTTTGCCCCAAATGCAACACCACCCTGGCCCGCGAACAAGTCTGGGGCGAAGACCGCCACTGCGAACGCTGCGGCACGCCGGTCATCCGCAAGGAACTGGAGCAGTGGTTCTTCAAAATCACCGCCTATGCCGAGGAACTGCTCGATTTCTCCCAGATCGACTGGCCGGAGCGGGTACGCACGATGCAAACCAACTGGATCGGGCGGAGCGAGGGAGCCAACGTCGTCTTCCGCGCGGAAACGGGCGAGGGCATCGAGGTCTTTACCACCCGTCCCGATACCCTCTGGGGAGCCACCTTCATGGTGCTGGCTCCGGAACATCCCCTGGTGGAAAAACTCACCACAGCGGAGCATCAGGAGGAGGTCGCCGCCTACCGGTATCAGGCCGCCCGCCGGAGCGAGATCGAACGCCTCTCCACCGAAAAGGAAAAGACCGGTGTCTTCATCGGGGCCTATGCGGTCAACCCGGTCAACGGCGAACACATCCCCATCTGGATCGCCGACTATGTGATGATGACCTATGGGACGGGGGCCATTATGGGCGTCCCCGCCCACGACGAACGCGACTTCCAGTTCGCCCTGAAGTACGGCCTGCCGGTCATCCCGGTCATCGCTCCGCGACAGGAGGTGGCCCGAAGCGTGGTGAGGCGGGGCACCTACCGGGACGGCCTGGCCGATGCGCTGCGGGAGGCGGGCTGGGCCTTTGAGGAAAAGGACGACTCTCTATATGTCACCTTGAGGGAACAAGAACGAGAACGCTACCTCCACATCGTAGGGCGTTTCATCCGGCCGGGCTGCTGGACGGAAGTGGTGGGAGCCGGATGGCACTTGGTCTTTGACGGCGGGGTGATGAACGTGGGTTCCATCGAGGAGGAGAGGCACGTGCTGGAGCGGTGCAGGTCGCTTTCGCCCTCGGTACGGGACAAACGCACGGTGGCGGAGATGCTTTGGGATGTGGAGTTCTACCGGGACATGCTCTTCCACGCCGATTACGGCACCATGATCAACTCCGGGCCGCTCACCGGAACCCCCGGAGATGTAGCCGTGAAGCGCACCACCGAGTGGCTGAAAGAGCGAGGCATCGGCGATTTCGCCGTCAACTACCGCCTGCGCGACTGGCTGATCTCCCGCCAGCGCTACTGGGGTGCGCCGATTCCCATCATCTACTGCCCCCGGTGCGGCACCGTCCCCGTTCCCGAAGAGGAACTGCCGGTGCTGCTCCCGGAGGACGTCGATTTCCGCCCCACCGGAGAATCCCCGCTCAAGTTTCACGAGGGCTTTCGCCGTACTACCTGTCCACAGTGCGGGGGGCCGGCCGAACGCGAGACCGATACGATGGACACCTTTGTCTGCTCCTCCTGGTATCAGTACCGCTACCTCAGCCCGCACTATGACCGGGGGCCCTTTGACCCCGAGGTGGCCCGCTACTGGTTGCCGGTGGACCAGTATACCGGCGGCATCGAGCACGCCACCATGCACCTGATCTACACCCGCTTCTTCACCAAGGTGCTCCGGGATATGGGCCTGGTCTGGTTCGACGAGCCGATGCTGCGGCTCTTCAACCAGGGGACGATTCTGGGCGAGGACGGCGAAAAGATGAGCAAATCGCGGGGCAACGTGGTCGCCCCCGACGACCTGGTGGAAAAGTACGGGGCCGACACGGTGCGCTGCTTCCTCATGTTCATCGGCCCCTGGGAGGAGGGCGGGCCCTGGTCCAGCCAGGGCATCGAGGGCGTGCACCGCTTCCTGAACCGCGTCTGGACGCTGGTGCTGGAGGAGCCGGAGCGCACGGACCGGCCGGCCGAGATGGGCGAGGAGGCGCTGCGCCGTCTGGTGCACCGTACCATCCGGGTGGTCACCGCCGACATCGAGGCCTTTCGCTTCAACACCCTCTTGGCCCGGTTGATGGAACTCACGAACGTCCTGATGAAGGTACGGGAGACGCCGCTGCGGAACTCGGCCGCCTGGGACGAGGCGGTGGAGGCCCTGCTCCTGATGCTGGCCCCGCTGGCCCCGCACATCACCGAGGAACTGTGGGCCCGGCTGGGCCGGCCCTACAGCATCCATGAGCAGTCCTGGCCGGCCTACGATGAGGCCCTGGCCGCCCTGGAGGAAGTGGAGGTGGCCGTCCAGGTGAACGGCCGGGTGCGGGCCCAGATGCGCATCCCGGCGGATCTGGCCGAGGAGGAGGTTCGGGCGCGGGCGCTCGCCCTGGAACGCCTGCAGCCCTACCTGGCCGGCCAGGAGGTGGTGCGGGTCGTCGTCGTGCCGAACCGGCTGGTGAACGTCGTGGTGCGGCCGGCGCGGTGAGCAGGAGCGAAGGGCTGCGCACGGCCAGGACGTCGCGGCCGAGGACGTGGGCGGGGAAGCGCCTCCAAACTTGTGGTATAATGTGGGGCACATCTACCGAACGAAGCGACGAAAGGATTTCCGACCGTGGTTCGCATCCTTGCGGTGGGCATCCTGCGCCAATATGCCGGAGGGCAGGAAGCCCTCTCCATCGAGGGCTGGGCCGGCCGACCGGTGCGTGAGGTGCTGGACCACCTGGGCATCCCCTCCGCTCTGGTGGGCGCCGTGCTGGTCAACGGTTCCCTCGTGCAGAAGGACCACCTCCTCCAGGAGGGCGACGAAGTGCGCCTGATCCCCCTCCTGGGCGGAGGGTAAAAGCGTGGAACGTCAACGGCATTCTGGCAGGACGAGGTGGCCCTGCCCCCAGTCTCAATGAGGAGGAAGACATGCGTTTCGCCGAACGGATGAGCCGCCTGGGAACAGAGACGGCCTTCGAGGTGCTGGCCAAGGCCAAAGCCCTCGAGGCCCAGGGACGCGAGGTCATCCACCTGGAGATCGGCGAACCCGACTTCGACACCCCCACCAACATTATCGAAACCGCCGTCCAGGCCCTGAGAACCGGCCACACCCACTACACCCCCTCGGCCGGCATCCCCGAATTGCGAGAGGCCGTGGCCGAAGAGGTCGCCCGCACCCGCCATATCCCGGTCCGACCGGAAAACGTGGTCATCGTCCCCGGAGGCAAGCCGATCATCTTCTTCACCATCCTGGCCCTGGTGGACCCCGGCGATGAGGTCATCTACCCCAACCCCGGCTTCCCGATCTACGAATCGATGATCAACTTTGTCGGAGCCAAAGCGGTGCCGGTCCCGCTCCTGGAGGAGAACGACTTTGCCTTCGATCTGGATATCTTCCGCCGGGCCATCAACCGACGCACCAAACTGGTGATCATCAACTCCCCGCAAAACCCCACCGGCGGTGTCCTCAGCCGGCCCGACCTGGAGACCATCGCCGAACTGGTCCAGGAGAACGATGCCTACGTCCTCTCCGACGAAATCTACTCCCGCATCCTCTACGAGGGGGAGTTTGTGAGCATCGCCTCCCTGCCCGGGATGCCGGAACGGACGATCATCCTGGACGGCTTCTCCAAGACCTATGCCATGACCGGCTGGCGCATGGGCTACGGGGTCATGCCGGAGGCCCTGGCCGCGGGGGTCACCCGTCTGGTCACCAACAGCGTTTCCTGCACGGCCGCCTTCACCCAGCGGGCCGGCATCGCCGGCCTGACCGGTCCGCAGGAGGCGGTGGAACAGATGGTCGCCGAGTTTCGCCGGCGACGCGATGTCATCGTGGCCGGGCTGAACGCCATACCGGGGGTGCGTTGCCGGACACCGGCCGGGGCCTTTTACGCCTTCCCCAACGTCCAGGCCTTGGGCCGGCCCTCGAAGGAGATCGCCGACTACCTCCTCCAGGAGGCCGGCGTAGCCGTCCTATCGGGAACCGCCTTCGGGGAGTACGGCGAGGGTTACCTGCGCCTCTCTTATGCCAACTCCATCGCCAACATCCAGAAGGCGCTGGAGCGGATGCGCGAGGCCCTGGGACGGTTGTAGACGACCCGCTCAGGGCCGGGACGGGGTGAAATAGATGCCCAGGTACGCCTGGCCGGGCCGTTCCGGGTGCTCGCCCAGGCGTACCTGGATTTCCAGCCTCTCGTTGTCCCGCCGTACCGTGAGCGTGACCGTGTCGCCCGGGCGGTAGCGGGCGAGCAGGTCGGCCAGGGAGCGTTCCGGCGTGATCCGCTCACCGTTCACGGCAACGATCACATCCCCCGGCCGCAGGCCGGCCTCCTCGGCCGGCGTGTCCGGCAATACCCGTTCCACCCGGGCTCCCAACACCCCCGGAAGCGGCGTGGGCCTTTCCTCCGGCCGGGCTTCCGGAGGAGTCTCCGGACAGGGGGGACAGAAAGGCCACCTCCAGGGAAGTGCCGGCACCGTCAGGCGCGGCGGCGGGGTGGGAGTGGCTTCGACCTCCACCAGAGGCAGAGAGCCTCGCCCCAGGATGTAGCCGGCGACGCCGCCGAACAGGGTGCCGAGCACCATCCCTAGGACCAGGCCGCCCAGAGCCGCCAGGACCACCACGAGCCATCTGTGCTGCGCCTGTTGCATCCTTTCCTCCTTCGTTCAGCCTGAAGCGGTCGGCTCATCCCCAAAGCCGACGTTTATTTATGTCAATAACTGTCGGCCCTCCCGCCAGCGCCGGACCAGGGCCACGGCCGTCCCCAAAAGCAGGAGCACCCCGCCCGCCCAGAGCAGGTTGATGCCGGGCTTGATGCTGACCTGCACCACCAGGGTGCCGAGCAGGTCCTCGGGACGCTGCACCGTCAGCCAGACCAGGCCCGGCCGGGAGAGCAACAGCCGGACGAAGCCGCCGGTCACGTCCATCCCGTCGAGGCGCACCGTCTCGCCGGAAGGAAGCGTCAGCGGAGGGCCTTCGGCACCCTCGCTACTCACCACCCAGGTCGGCGTGATGACGGTGATGCCCGCCGGAGCGGCCCACTCGATCACCGCCCCGGCCACCGTCTGGGTCACGAGGTTGTGTTGAAGCACGACCAGGTCGCGCAGGGTCACCGTATAGGTGCCCATGGCCAGCGGCTGTCCCTCAAAGAGGTCCAGGCTGAAACCGGCCTCCTCGACCGAGACCACCGTACCGTCGGGGAGGGAGGCCGGCCGGCCGTGGGCCGATGTGCCCGCCATGGCGTAGGTGGGGGTGATGGTCCGGCTGATGCCTGCTTCCCGCACCGTCAGCGCTACCTGGACATAGGGAGGCGCGGCCCGCACTTCCCGGAGGACGAAGGTACGGCCGGCCAGCACGGCCTCCTGCCCCGGCTCCAGGACGGCCTCCTCCCCACTGCCGGGGAAATAGGCATGGGCGGCGATATAGAGGTCATGGGTCAGATAACGCCCCACATAGGGCCACGTTCCCAGGCTGCCGTCCTGGGCGTTCCATTCCAGTTCCTCCAGCCGGGCCAGAAAGCGCTCGGAACCGCGCTCCACCAGGATATAATACACCGGGCGGGCCGGATGGGTTTGTTGCTCTTGGGAAGGAACACCGCTTTCCTGCCGCTGAACAAAGGTGAGACGATACCCCAGCGCCTCCTGCGCCCGATTCGCCGGCAGAAGCAGGGAAGAGCGCCCCTGCGCATCCCGATAGTCCACATTATAGACCGACGAAGCCACCACACCGACCACCAGCAAGCCCAGACCGATGTGGGCCAGATACCCGCCCAGAGGTAAAAATCCCCGGCGAACGGTACGCACCACCATCGCCACGTTCGAGGCCAGGGCCAGGACCGCCAGAAAGATCAAAAACAGAGAATCGAGACGGCCGGCCCCCAGCAGGGCGGCCGCGCCAAGCGCACCGACGGCCAGAACCACCGGGACGATGAGCATCCGGCCCAGCCGCCCGATCGCGCTTCCCGACCAGCCCAGAAGTGGACACAGCCCCAACACCAGGAGCAACACGGCCAGGACCGGTCCGGTCGTCTGGGGATAGAACGACACGTCCACCTGCGTCAGCCGCCCGAACCACTGGGAAAACACGGGTAGCAAGGTGCCGGCCAGGATGGGGAGGGCCACGAGGAGCAGAAGCAGGATGGTCAGGAGAAAGGTGAAATCCCGGGAAAACCAGGAGGCCAGGTTGGGGCCCACCGTACCGGCCGTTTCCCCCTGGATGGGGCGGCCCCTTCCCTTCCGCGGCCCGGCAAAGACCGGGCCGGGCGGAAGGTCGTTCCAGCGCGAGGCCAGTAGAATGGCGCCGGCCGCCGCCACCAGCGCCATCAGCCCCAGCATCCACGGCGTCAGGGCGCTCGGCGCAAACGAATGTACCGAGGCTGCCCCCAGGACGCCGCTGCGGGTCAGGAAGGTGGCCAGGAGCACCAGGAGATAGGTCAGCCAAGCCAGGATCAAGTTGCCGTGGCCCAGCCGCCGGCGATAGCGCTGGATGAGCAGGCCGTGGAGGAGGGCGGTTCCGGTGAGCCAGGGGAGGAGGGAACTGTTCTCCACCGGGTCCCAACCCCAGTAGCCGCCCCAACCCAGCGTCTCATAGGCCCAGAAAGCGCCCAGGAGGATGCCCAAGCCCAGAAAAAGCCAACCCAAAAGTCCCCAGGAAAGGGCCGGCCACACCCATCCCTCGTAATCACGGCGCCAGAGGCCGGCCAGCGCATAGGCCAGGGGCACGGCCATCCCGGCATAGCCCAGGAAGAGCATCGGCGGGTGGGCCACCATCCAGACATTCTGCAAGATCGGCTTCAACCCCTGGCCGTCCAGGATCGCCTGGCCCGGCGGGACCACCTCGGCCGTCGGCGTAAACGGACTGTCCACCAGAAGGAAGACGGTCAGGCCGGCCTGGATGAGGAGAAGGAAAAAGAGCACGTACGGCTCCAGCAGGCGGGCACGGCGAATCTGGAGCACGGTCAGGACGGCCGTGAGGAGGAGCCAGAGGAGCAGGCTGCCTTCCTGACCGGCCCAGAAGGCGGAAAGGCGGTAGAAAAAGGCCAGGTCGCGCGAGGTGTTCAGGTAGACATAGGCCACGTCGTAGCGTTGGGCCAGGATGAGCCCCAGCAAGAGGGCCGAGGCAACGCCCACCAGGACCAGGGCCAGAACGGCCAGGAGGCGGGCCCAACGCAGGGCCCGGCGGTCTCCCCGAATGACCTGCCAGGAAGCCCCCATCCCCCCCAGAGCCGAGAGGAAGGCCCCGACCAGGAACAGCGGTCCGACCGTCATGGGGCGCTCTCCCCGGATTGCTGATGCCGGTACTCCTCCCCCTGCTCCTGGTACTTGGAGGGGCACTTGACCAGGAGTTGCTCGGCCAGGAAAAGTTGGGCGGCGGCATCGTAGCGGCCGATGACAACAAAGCCGGTGGCCTGCTCAAAGTTGGCCGGCTTGGCCTGACCGTAGGCCACGGCCATCTCATCGCCCTTTTCATCCACCAGGACGAAGCGGAAGCGGCCCTCCGCATCATAGCCCAGCGTCTCCTTGAGGAAACCGTGCACCTGCACGGTGCGACCGGTGGCCCGCGCCTCGGCGATGGAGACGTAGGGGGTGAGGGTATTGACCAAGGCCAAAGCCCCTAACACAACCGCCGCCAGTATGACGATGCCCCCGATGATGTATACCGGCTTCATGGCTTTACCTCCAGAAACCAACCCACCTGTATTGCCCTGCAGGCGGACCGCAGTTGGGTAGACCGCTTCCACATACGGCCGGTGCACGTTCCACCGGCTCGGCCGGGCCTGGCCTATGGAGAAACGTCGCCATCCGGTTCGAGGCCGCCCACCCGGCGACGAAAGCATTCTAACACTCGCCCGTGGGGCTGTCAACCTGGTTGCCATTTCAGGCCGGTTTGACCTGCGCCGGCCGGCGTGGTAAAATATTTCCAGAAAGACGCCGTTCGACGAAAGGAGGGGCAGATGGGCTCTCTCGTCGGCCAGTCCATCGGGCGCTACCACATCGTCGAGCAACTGGGGGAAGGGGGATGGCCACCGTCTACCGGGCCTATGATACCCGGCTGGAGCGCGATGTGGCCCTCAAGGTCATCCGCAAGGGGGCCTTCCCCCCCGAACAACGGGAGCGCATCCTCCGGCGCTTCGAGCGGGAGGCCAAGGCCCTGGCCCGCCTGACCCATCCCAACATCGTGGCCCTCATCGACTACGGCGAGCACGAGGGCTCCCCCTACCTGGTGATGGAGTATCTCCCCGGCGGGACGCTCAAGAAGTTGCTGGAGGCGCGGGCCGGCCGGCCCTTCCCCTGGGAGGAGGCGGTGCGCCTGCTCCTCCCCATCGCCCGCGCCCTGCACTTTGCCCACCAGCGGGGCTTTATCCACCGCGATGTCAAGCCCTCCAACATCCTCATCACCCTTTCCGGGGAGCCCATGCTTTCCGACTTTGGCATCGCCAAACTCCTGGAGAGCGAGGAGACAACGCTCACCGGGACGGGGGGGTGGGCACGCCGGAGTACATGGCTCCGGAGCAGGGGCTGGGCCGGCCGGTGGACGCCCGGGCCGACGTCTATGCCCTGGGAGTGGTGCTCTACGAACTGGTGACCGGGCGCAAGCCCTACACGGCCGATACGCCGATGGCGGTGCTTTTGAAGCAAGCCACGGAGCCGCTTCCCCGGCCGAGGGCTTACGCGCCGGACCTGCCGGAGGCGGCGGAGCGGGTGCTCTTCAAGGCGCTGGCCAAGGCCCCGGAGGACCGCTACCCGGACATGGCCGCGCTGGCGGCGGCGCTGTCCTCACCCCTCACCCCCAACCCCCTCTCCCATTGGGAGAGGGGAGAGGGGGCCGGGGGAGTGGGGTGAGGGCGGCGCCGAGACCGTGCTGCAGGAAACCGAAGTAGCGACGGAGTTGCTCCCGGCGCCACCTCCACCCCGGCCTGCCCCCCCACCGCTGCCCCGACCTGCGGCGCCGCGGAAAGGGGCCGCCCGACGGCCCTGGGTACCGGCCGGGGCGGGCCTCCTGGCGGTGGTGCTCCTGGTGCTGGCCGGCCTCTACATGGGCGGAGTGCTGGGCCGGCCGGCGGTTTCCCCCACCCCCGTCGCCGCCCTCGGGCCCACGGCGCGGCCCACCTCCACGCCGACGGCCACCTCCACTCCGACCCCGATGCCCACATCCACCTCCACCCCGACGCCTACCCCGACTCCGTTGCCGCTTCCCGTCCTTTCCGGCACGCCCGTGCCCCAACCCGCCGCAGCCCTCTCTCCCGAGAACGCCGACCGGGTGCGCGAACTGGCCCGCTGGGGCAAGGGGATGGTACACGAAATCGCCTACTCCCCCGACGGCCGATTCCTGGCGGTGGCCTCTTCCATCGGGGTGTACCTCTACGACGCTCAGACCCTGGAGGAGGTGCGCTTCATCGAAACGGGCGCCCCAATGGAGAGCGTGGCCTTCTCCCCCGACGGGCAGACCCTGGCCTCGGGGTCGGAGGACCACACGGTGCGCCTCTGGCGGGCCGCCGACGGCGAACTCCTGCGCACCCTGGAGCACACCTCTCGGGTCTTTAGCGTGGCCTTCTCCCCCGACGGAAACTTCCTCGCCTCAGGGTCGCGTGACGGCACGGTGCGGCTGTGGGGGGTGCGGTAGGGGTCAGGGCGCAGGGGAAGAAGGACAGAGGGTCGGCCTCACTTCTTTCGGCTCAGCAGGAAGACGAGGAACCCCAGGAGGAGGATGCTCCAGTAGTTGATGGTGCGGTCGAGCATGCCCAGGGCCAGGCCGACCGCCCGGGCCTGTTCGGCCCCCATGCTCAGGAAGAGCGGCACGACCCAGGCGAACATGGCCTCCACCGCCCCCAGGCCAGCCGGGGAAATCGGCAGCGTGGTCAGGAGCGAACCGGCCAGGGCGATGAAGACGACGACCGGCAGGCCCAGGGGCACGGACTCCGGAAAGGCCAGGAGGACGCAGTAGAAGCGCAGGCTCTCCAGAACCCAGACCAGGACGGTCTGGCCCAGGAGGAGGACGAGGCGCCGCCGGCGGAAGGAGAGGAGCGTCCCCTCGATGAAACGGTCGTAAATGCCGTGGAAACGGGCCGGCACAAGCCTCCGCAGGGCCGGCCCGAAAAAGCGCAGCCCCAGCAGGACTCCAACGGCGACCGCCGAAAGGAAGATGCCCACCCCATAGACCATGGTGGCCGTGGTGCCGGACGGGATACGCGGGCCGAAGGCGGCCAGGCTGGCGGCAAGCATAAGGAGGAACAAAAAGACCATGTCCAGCACCCGCTCGGCCAGGATCGTCCCGATGGTGCGGGAGAAAGAGGCCCCGCTGGTGCGCTTCAGGAGGTAGCCGCGGTAGAGGTCGCCGAGTTTGGCCGGGACGAGGCAGTTGGCGAACCAGGAGAGAAAGAGGATCTCCGTCAGGTCGGGAAGATGGGGGATGGGGGCATCTTCTTCGGCCGAGGCGTTCTGAAGGAGCAGCCGCCAGCGCCAGGCCCGCAGGGGAAAGGTGGGATAAAAGGCCAGAAAGCCCAGGAAGTAGAAGCGAGGATCGGCCTGCCGGACATAGTCCCACACCTGACCCAGGTCGATCCGGCCCAGCCAGACCGTCAGGACGATCAGGCCGACGGCGATGACGAAGGAAAGGAGGGTGCGCCAGTTGAGAAAGCGCCGCTTCAGGTCCGGCGGCGGGGGCGAAACTTCCGGATGGGTCAAGACGGTTCCTTTCGGCGGGCCGGCCGGCCGTCGAGCGATCAACGGGTGACCGTCTCCAGCCGCTCGGCCTGGTCCTTTAGCGTCAGGGCCTCGATGATCTCGTCCAGGTGGCCGTCCAGGATGGCCGGCAGGTTGCTGAAGTTGCGCCCCAGGCGGTGGTCGGTCACCCGATCCTGGGGAAAGTTGTAGGTGCGAATCTTTTCCGCCCGCTCTCCGCTGCCGATCTGGGCCAGGCGCTTCTCGCCCAGTTCGCGCCGGCGCTTCTCCTCCTCCATCGCGTAGAGGCGGGCGCGCAGCACGGCCATCGCCCGGGCCCGGTTCTGCAACTGGGAGCGCTCGTCCTGACAGGTGACCACAATGCCGGTGGGCAGGTGGGTGATGCGCACGGCGCTGTCGGTGGTGTTGACGCTCTGGCCCCCGTGGCCGGCCGAACGGAAGACGTCAATGCGCAGGTCCTCGGGGTCGATCTCCACCTCCACCTCATCCATCTCCGGAAGCACGGCCACCGTGGCCGTGGAGGTGTGGATCCGCCCGCCAGCCTCGGTAACCGGGACGCGCTGGACGCGGTGGACGCCGCTTTCGTATTTGAGCCGGCTGTAGGCACCTTTCCCCTTGACCTCGAAGATGACCTCTTTGAAGCCGCCCAGGTCGTTGGGATGGGTGTTCAAAAGGTCTACCTTCCAGCCCTGCGACTCGGCATAGCGGGTGTACATGCGGAAGAGGTCGCCGGCAAAGAGCGCGGCCTCTTCCCCGCCGGCGCCGGCGCGGATCTCCACGATGACATCGCGCTCGTCGTTCGGGTCCTTCGGCACCAGGAGTTGCTTGAGCCGGCCCTCCAGTTCCTCCAGCCGGGCCTGAAGGGCCTCGCGTTCCTCCCGGGCCAGCGCCGCCAGTTCCGCATCGCCGCTTCCCAGAATCTCCTCGGCCTCCCGATACTGGCGCTCCACCTCCCGGTAGGCCCGGTACGTGCTCACCAGTTCCTCCAGTTCGGCCAGTTCCCGGCCGTACTCCTGCAGACGGCGCGGGTCGGTCGCCACCTCCGGCCGGGCCAGCAGGCGCTGCAACTCCTCGTACCGTTCCACCACCCGATCCAGGCTCTCGAACATTTCTCCTGCCCAGGGGAAGACAGGCCGAAAGGCCTCGGCCCCGAAAAACGACCCTAGAAATCGGCCAGAAGCAGCCGGCGCAGTTCCCGCAGCCGCTTCCGCTGCGCCGGCGAAAGCGAACCGCCGGCCGCCTGGTCGGCCTGGAGGCTCAGGAATTCGTCCTGCAACTGAAAGAACTCTTCCGCACTGAGCCGGGGAAGGCCCTCCCCGACCCATTCGTAGCGGTCCAGGTAGCGCTCATAATCCCGCGGTTCCCAGAAAAGATGCGACCCGCTCATCGCCTCGTTCACTCCATACCGTCTTCGCCTCTATTGTACGATGCGCCCCCCGCTTTGTCAAGAAAGGCCGAACTGTGGTATAATTTCCCCAAAATCAGGAGACCGCCTATGTGGAAACGGTCCGTCCTTTTCCCGATCCTCATCCTCCTCCTGGTCTCGGCCGGCTGCGCTCCGGGGCCCGTCCCGCCGGCGGTCGTCCGTCCCGGGGAAACGGCCCCGGCGGCCCCGGCCCGCCCCACCGATCCGGAGCCGACGCCGCTCCCCCTGACCGTGGCCGTCGAATCCGGCGCCGCGCCGCAGGGTCTGGGAAAGATCCTGCTCCGCTCTCTGGCCGAACAGGGCCACCCCTGCCGGGAGGTCCAGGGCCGGCCGGCCGACCTCTACATCGGCTACACGCCCCCGCCCGATTTCCAGGCCCGCCCGTTCACCTCCACCCTCTTCGTCCCCGCCGTGTCCTTCTGGTCGCCGGTGAGCGAGGTCGCCTACGCCGACCTGGAGCGCCTCTTCCGTCGGGAGGTCGAAAACTGGGCCGAACTGGGGCAGCCCCTTTCGGCCACGGTGGTGCCCTTTACCCTGGGGGAACCTCCGTTTCCCCTGGAGGTCTCCGGCACCCAGGCCCTGAGCGACACCGCCGCCCTCCTTTCCGCCCTGGAAACGCACCCCGGCGGCATCGCCCTGCTCCCGCTGGAGGAGGTGGATGTGGGGCTGCGCGTCCTTCGGGTGGACGGGCGCGACCTGCTGCTGGAGGAGGAGAGCGTCCCCGGAAGCCCTCTGGTGCGCACCCTCTTCCTGGCCTGGCGGCCCACCCTGCCCCAGGAGGTCGTGGAACTCCTGTGGGCCCTGGAGCGGCCGGCGGCCTCCCCGCCGCCCCCCTTCACCGTGGCCGTCGTGGGGGATATCTTCACCGGCCGGGCCGTCCGGCGGCGCATCCAGGCCCATGGCGGCGACTATGCCCGCCCCTTCACGCCGACCCGCGCCCTCCTGGAGGGGGCCGACCTGACGGTGGCCAACCTGGAAGGGGTGCTCTCGGACCGGATCGCCCCGCCGGCCGACCCCTACACCTTCCTCTTCGTCGGCAGCGGCCGGTTTACCGTCGGGCTGCGCTATGCCGGAATCGACGCGGTCTCCCTGGCGAACAACCACAGCATGAACTTTGGCCCCAGGGGGATGGACGATACCCTGAACCTGCTCCGGCAGGCCGGAATCGCCCCCTTCGGGGCCGGGATGAACCTGGCGGAGGCCCGCCGGCCGGCCCTCTTCACGGTCAAGGGGGTCACCCTGGCCTTCCTGGGCTATGATGCCATCAGCGACGCCTACCTGGCCGGAGAGGAGCGAGCCGGGAGTGCGCCGGCCGACCCCGCCCTGATCGCCGAGGACATCGCCGCCGCCCGACAGCAGGCCGATGTGGTCATCGTGTACTTCCACTGGGGCTGGGAGTACACCCACGACCCCTCCCCCTGGCAGCGGACGCTGGCCCATCAGGCCGTCGAGGCCGGCGCCGACCTGGTCCTCGGCTCCCACCCCCATTGGGTGCAGGGCCTGGAGCGCTATCGGGGCGTCCCCATCCTCTACTCCCTGGGCAACTTTATCGCCGACCAGATGTGGTCCATCGAAACCCGCCAGGGCCTGATCGCCCGCATCACCTTTCGGGGAACGCGCCCGGTGGGCTTGCAGTTGCAGGCCGTCCAGATCGAGGACTACCATCAGCCCCGGCCGCTGCCCGCAGCCGAGGCCGAGACGGTCTACCGGGCGATACGCCAGGCCAGCATCTGCTGGCCGGCAACCTGTCCGTAGGGAACGCAATTCCGTTGCGCCCTTGGAAGAAAGGAGGATTCCGTGAAAGTTGTCCTTCGAGAGGAACTGGTGCAGCGGGTGATCGAGCACACCCGCCTGCCCGAGACCACGGTCTGGCGCGTCTTCGATGCCGTCTTCGAGGAAATCGGCCGGGCCCTGGCCCAGGGGGAGATCGTGCGCATCTCCCGCTTCGGCACCTTTGACCTGCGCTACTACCCGGAGCGGCTGGGGGTGCACCCCCGGACGCTGGGGAGAATCCCCTACCCCACCCGCGTGGCCCCCAGTTTTCGCTCCAGTTTGACCCTGAAGCGGGCTATCCGGCAGGGCATCGAGGAGGCGATCCGTTCCGGCCAGGTCCCCCCTCCCCCTCAGGGGCGCAGGCGAAGGCGAAGGACCGCCCCCTCCCAGGAGGAGGCGTAGGGACGCATCCCAGATGCGTCCGGGCGCATCCGGGCTATGCCCTACCGGGGCAGCGGCAGCGGGGAAAGGGCCAGGACCGGCCGGCCGGAATTGGCCCGGAGCAGCGCTTCCAGCCATCCCGCCTCCGCTTCGGCCGGGAGGAAGAGGCCGGGGTTTCTCGCAGGCAACTGCCGGCGGTACCAGGGCCACTCCAGGAGGCGCACGTCTACGACGGCCACATCCGGACGGATGCCCTCCACCACCTGGGCATACCAGAGCGGGAACGTCTGCTCATCCTGCGCGGTCAGGAGGAGGCCGTCCGGCGGCAGCCCTTCCAGGATGGTGCGGATTTCGGGAAGCGGGCCGGGGTCGTTGCGGAGCGACCAGCGCCCCCAGCCCGGCACGATGAGGAGGAAGCAGAGCAGGGGCAACGCCAGGGCGACGGAGGCCGCCCGGAGGCCGAAGCGCCCACGCAGGAAGGCGGCCAGCGCCCCGGCCGTCACCCCGCAGCCGAGGGCCCAGGCCAGGTAAAGCGGGAGGAGGTGCACCTCGCTCCCGGCCCCGCCGTAGGTGAGGGCCAGGAGGAGGCCGGATACGGCCGGGAAAAACAGGAGGAGGAGCGTCCGGCCCTCCCATCGGCCCAGGAGGAAGAGCCCGGCCAGGCCCAGCACCAAGCCGTGGGGGGCGAAATCGCGCAGGAGAAAGCCGGCGGCGGCGCTGGCGTTGCCGGCCACCTCCAACCAGGGGCGTCGGAAGAAAAGGCCCTGGTAGGCCGCCGCGCTGATGTGGGCCCAGAAGGCGCTCCAGTCGTGGGGATCGCCCCAGTTGAGCCAGGGGTCGGCGGCGGCACGCAGCGGGAGGTAGAGGTACACGGCCAGGCCGGCCAGGAAAAGCCCACCTCCCCCCAGCCCCTCCGCCCAGGAGGGACGGCGCCCGGAGAGCAGGAGGAGCGCGCCCGGCAGGAGGAAAAGGAGCGTCAGGTGGTTGCCCAGCCCCAGGCCGAGGGAGAGCCCGGCCAGCGGGAGGTAAAGGCCCCCGTGCCGCCGCCAGCGTAGGAGCAGCCAGGAGGAAAGGGCCAGGAAGAAGGTATGCAGGGTATAGACCTCGGCGATGAGGGCCTGGGACCAGAAGAGGCCGGAGACGGCCAGGGAAAGGCCGGCCGTCAGGGCGGCGACCAGGGCGGAAAACGTTTCCTCCGGGAAAAGTTCGCCGGCGACGAGGGCCACCAGCCCGACGGTGAGGGCGCCGGCCAGGGCCGAGAAGAGGTTCAGCCGGCCGGCGAACGTCCCCCAGGGAAACAGCCGGACGGCCTGGGCCAGGAGGACGTAGGTCGGATAGCCGGTCGGATGGGGGATGCCCAGGGTATACACGGCCACGGCCAGTTCCCCCCCGTCGCTGCCGCCATACCGCAGGGTCAGGCCGGGGGCCGCGCCGGCCGCGTACAGGGCCCCGGCGGCCAGGGCGGCCAGGAGGGCAACCCCGTACAGCGGCACGCTCGTCCTCCGGCGCATGTTCATGCCACCCATCCGAACGGAGAGGGTCCACGATGGAAGCGAGTTCCGCTTTTCCTCGGGCGGTGATCCTTTGCGCCGGTGAGGGTCGGCGGCTCCGGCCGCTCACCGCCCGCCTTCCCAAGCCGCTCCTCCCGGTGGGCGGCCGGCCGGCGCTGGACTATACCCTGGAACTGTGCCGCTTCCACGGCCTCACCGAAATCGCCATCAACCTGCATCACCGCCCCCAGGCCATCCCCGAGCACCTGGGCGATGGCGCGGCCTGGGGATTGCACATCCGCTACTCCTACGAACCGGTCCTCCTGGGCTCGGCCGGCGCCCTGGAGCCGCTGCGCGACTTCCTGGATCGCCCCTTCTTCGTCCTCTACGGCGACGTCCTGACGAACCTGGACCTGACGGCGATGCACACGTACCACCGCCGGCGCGGCGGGATGGGCACGGTGGCCCTCTACCGCGTCCCGGACCCGCAGCGCTGCGGCATCGTGGAACTCGAGGCCGACGGCCGGCTGCGGACGTTCGTGGAAAAACCGGCCCAACCCTTCGGCGACCTGGCCAACGCCGGCATCTACCTCCTCGAGCCGGAGGTGCTGGAGGCCCTCCCCCAAAAGCGCCCGTGCGACTTTGGGCAGGACCTTTTCCCGCACCTCCTCCGCCTCGGCATCGCCCTCTACGGCTACCGGCTATCGCCGGCGGAATACCTCATCGACATCGGCACGCCCGAGAACCTGGCCCGGGCCCGGGCCGAATGGCCGGCCGTATGGGCGGCCGGCCCGTTCCGCCGGCCGGACGTCGAATCCCCGACCACCCGGGAGTAACCGGTCGCATTTCTCCCTGCGCGATGGGGAAACGCTCACAGCACCACCCGGCGGGGCCGCACCCGGCTCTTTTCCGCCTGCAGGATGGCCAGAATCCGGTCCACCGCCTCGTCCAGCCGGCCCTCGTAGTTGACCACCAGGTAATCGAATATCGGGAGGGCCCGCATCTCTTCCCGGGCGGCCTCCAGCCGGCGCTCCAGTTCCCCCTCCCCCTCGGTCCTCCTCTGCCGCAGCCGGCGGGCCAGTTCGTCCATGCTGGGCGGGGCCAGGAAAATGAGAAGCGCCTCCGGGGCCAGCCGGCGAATCGTCGTCGCCCCCTGGACATCGATGCGCATGATGACATCCTCGCCCCGGGCCAGGGCCTCGCGGACCTGCTGCTTGGGGATGCCCTTGTAGTCACCATAGACCAGCGCCCACTCCAGGAGTTCCCCCTGGGCGATCAGGCGCTGGAATTCCTCGGTGGGGAGGAAGAAATAATCCCGGCCGTGCACCTCGTTCGGCCGACGCGGACGGGTGGTCGCCGTCACGGTATAGTGCATGGGGATGCCCCGTTCCTTCATCCGCCCCATCACCGCATCCTTCCCCACCCCGGAAGGCCCGGAGAGCACCACGAGGAGGGGCGGCGGCCGGCCGATGAGCCGGGCCATCTCCTCGTCCAGTTCCTCGGGGTGCTCAGGCACCTGCATCCCTTTCCCCTTCTTCTGCCCCCAGCCGGCGGGCGATCGTGCTGGGGTGCAGGGCCGAGGTGACCACGGTGCCGTTGTCCAGCACCAGGGCCGACCGGACCTTGCGGCCCCGGCTGGCATCCAGCAACGCCCCGCGCTCGCGGGCCTCCCGAATCAGGCGGCGAACCGGCAGCGAATCGGGGGCCAGGACGGCCACGACGCGCCGGGCCACCACCATATTCCCGAAGCCGATGTGCAGCAGTTCGACCGGCATCCCCGGCCTCTCCTCCGCCGCCCCGAAGACGGTGGTTCCCCCTGCCCCACGGGAAGGGCCTATACCTGCCCACCCCGCCCCACCAGCGCCGGCCGGCCCCCTGGATTCCAGGGCCGGGGCGTTGTCCCGCCTACCGGACCGCAGGCATCCCGGCGGGGCCGCCCCCGCACCCCGGGCCCCTACTCCAGGCGATCCTCTAGGTAGGCGATCGCATCCCCTACGGTGCGAATCTTTTCCGCATCCTCATCCGGAATCTGGAGGCCGAATTCTTCCTCCAGCGCCATGATCAGTTCGACCAGGTCCAGCGAGTCGGCGTTCAGGTCCTCCACAAAGGAGGCCTCCGGCACGATCTGGGACTCGTCCACGCCCAGGCGGTCTGCCACGATCTTGCGCAGACGCAGCAACTGCTCTTCCGTCAGCATGATTCTCCTCCTTTTTTCCGCGTGGCGTCCGAACGAGCGGATCTCCCGGCCGGCGATGACGCTCCTGCCGTCTTCACCACCGTGCCCAGGACGCCGTTGACAAAGCGCCGCGAACTGTCGCTGCCAAAGCGCTTGGCCAGTTCCACCGCTTCGTTGATGGCGGCCTTGATCGGGACATGGGCATCGCCGGAAAACAGCAGTTCGGCGATCGCCATCCGCAGGATGTTGACATCGATTCGGGCCATCTGCTCCAGCGGCCAGTTGGGGGCCGCCTGGACGATCAGCCGGTCGATCTCCGGACCGTGTTGCAGCACCTTTTCCAGCAACTGCCGGCCGAACGCTTCGGCCGGAGGGGGAAAACGGCGTTCCTCGAGATGGCGCTGCAGCACCTCCCGAGGATCGTGTCCGGCAAGGTCGGCCTCGAAAAGCGTCTGCAGGACGACGATGCGAACCCGATGCCGTACACCGGCCAAGTGCTTACCTCACCATATCCACGATGTAAACGTTGATCGCCCGCACATCCAGCCCCAGCATACGCCGGATGGCCTCGCCGACCTCCTGCTGGACGGCCAGGCCCACCTGGGTCATGTTGACGCCCCGCTCGACCGTCAGGTAGATGTCGGCCTGCACGGCATCGCCCTGGACGTTCAGGCGGACCGCCTGGCCGAGTTCCTCCGCCGAGCGCAATGGCCGCTGCTGCCGACCGCAGGCGTTCAGGCAGGCCACGCCGGGCACGCCGGCGGCGGACAGGGCGATGATCGCCGCCACCACCTGCGGGGAAACGCGAATGCTGCCCAATTCTTCCGCCATACGCGACCCCCAAGGTTCTCACGTGCGGGCAGTATACCCGCAACCCGGGCCGGTGTCAAATCGGTTGAACCGGCCGCCGGCCGGAAGCATCTAGACCTCCAGCCGCAGGGCGACCCGGCCGACCTCGATCAGGTCCCCCGGTGCGATCGGCACCGGGCGCGAGATGCGCACCCCGTTCACCAGGGTGCCGTTCTTGCTGCCCAGGTCCTCGATCCACCACGTGCCCTCCCGCCAGGAGAGGAGGGCGTGTTCCGCCGAGAGGAACTCGTCATCCAGGGAGATGGTGTTGCGCAGGGAACGGCCGATGGAAGAGACCGCCGCCAGGGGAAAGGTCTTCCCGGCCTCCAGACCGGTGGGGCCGGGGTCGACCAGCACGATTTGCCCCAGGGCGGAGCGGCGAGCCGGGCGAGGTTCCCGGGCGGCCTGCCGCAGGTCCCCGGCCATCACCAGCAGGACCAGGGCCACAAAAAGGTACAGCACCAGAAAGACGCTGCCGCGTAGCAGGAGCAACTGCATCTCCAGCGGCCAGGAGGAGGGCATCTCAGTACTCCTGGTAGTACAGTTCCATTCCGCCCAGGGAGAGGCAGTCGCCGGGGCGGAGGAGGCAATCCTGGATGGGTTCGCCATTGACCTGGGTGCCGTAGGTGCTGCCCAGGTCCTGGAGGACGAACTGGCCGTAGCGCAGGATGATACGGGCGTGGTGGCGAGAGACGCGGGGATCGTCCAGAATCACGTCGTTATCGCGGGCCCGGCCCAGGGTGACCTCGGGCCGGTCCAGAATCACCTCGCAGGGCCGGCCGGCCGGGTCGCGGTAGAGGAGACGGGCCTGGGGTAACCGCTCCCGGGCCTGGGCCGGGGTCAGGTCGAGTTCGGCCGTCTCCTCCTCGCCGCTGTCGGCGAACTCGGCCTGGACCAGCACCTTGTGGCGGCGCACGCCCGGCCTGGCCTCCAGCGAGACGCGGGGACGGGCGATCAACGCAAAGCCGCGTTCGCGGGCCTGTTCCACGAGGAAACGGGCCAGTTCGCGTTCCAGGGCGCTCCGGGCCGGGGAGAGAGCCGCGAAATCGTCGGGATGGAGGAAGACGGCGTAGCGGGTAGGGACCAGAACCTTGCCCGCGCCGGCCCGCTGGCCCAGTTCCATGGCCCGCTCCAGCCGCTTGGCGATCTCTACCGGCTGCACCGGGCTGCGCAGGAGTTGCGAAAGCGAGCCCTCCAGCAGGTCCTCGACAAACTCCTCAAAACGGGCCAGGGCGCTCACGGCGTTTCCTCCATAGAAGATGAAAACGGTGCCCCCAGGCGTGGACGGGAGAGGTAGAGCGGCTGCAGGGAGGTCGGGTCATCCCCCTCGGGGGACTCCTGCAGCCGCTTCCAGGCCATCTCGGCCAGGTATCCGGCCCGGCGGGCCGAGAGGGCCGGCGTGGCCACCAGCGCCCGCTGCCCCAGGTGTTCGTGGAGGTAGGCGGCCATGTCGGCATCGATCTCGCCGCAGAAGACGGTGGTGCGTTCCGTCTGCCGGCAGACCTCCTCCAGGGTGGTATTGGCAAAGTCCCCCAGCCGCTGCCAGCGGCCGTAGCGGGTCTGGAAGAGGGCGCTCACGACCCGGCCCCGTCCGGCCTTGAGGAGCACGCAGACCGGCAACACCAGGGAGGAGAAGGGATAGGCCGCGACCTCCGGCGTGGGCAGGCCGACGATGGGCCGGCCCAGGGCCCGGGCCAGCCCTTTCCCCAGGCTCAGCCCGACCCGCAGCCCGTTGAACGAACCCGGCCCCAGCGCCACGGCAATGCCGCTCAGGTCGGTCGGCTTCTTGCCCAACCAGTGGAACAGTTGCCGAACGACGGGCAGGACCTGGGCGGTGGCCGCTTCTCCGACCTGCCAGGTCACTTCGCCCAGCAGCCCGGCCTCCCCATAGAGCGCCACACCGGCGTTGGCGGTCGAGGTATCTATGGCCAGAATCATCGGCGTCCCGCCGTTCCACCGTCTACCGGCCGAAGGCGCTGCGTTTGAATTCCTCCAGGAGGACGATGTAGCGCCGGCCGGCCGGCTCCATCCGAACCACCCGCTTCGTCTCGCTGAGCAGGCTCAGGCGAATCCAGAGATGCTCCTCCGGAAAGATCTCCGGCACCCGGTCGGCCCACTCCACGGCACAGATGCCTCCCCCGGAGAAATAGTCCTCCAGGCCCAGCGCCAGGGCTTCCTCCGCGCTGCGCACTCGGTAGAGGTCAATGTGGTAAAACGGCACGCCGCCGAACTCCGGGCCGGCCCGGTATTCCCAGATCAGGGTAAAACTGGGGCTGGTGACCGGCCCGTTCACCCCCAGGCCCGCCGCCAGGCCCTGAATGAGGGTCGTCTTCCCCGCTCCGAACTCGCCCATGCACAGGAGCAGGTCGCCCGAGCGCAGCAACCGGCCCAGCCGCACCCCCAGACGGTAGGTCTGGGCCGCGCCGTGGCTGACGAAATCCAACCCATGCGGCCCCACCGTTTCCGGCAAGTCCATGGCCCGTCACCCCTGCTGTGCCGATCGCTTTCCGTATTGTAACACAGGGCCGACCTGACTTCAAGTTGCAGGTCGGGGCAGGGTGTAGTACAATAAGAAAAAGCCCACGGGGACAGGGCCGTCCTTCGCCCCTGTCGCCCGGGTCGGACGATGTGATGGACAGGGATGTCATCCAGGTTGGGCGCAACGGTGCGCGAGGAGGTGAACGATGATGGAAAAGGCGACCTGGAGGACCAAGGTCGGTCTGGCCCAGATGCTCAAGGGGGGCGTGATCATGGACGTGGTCACTCCGGAGCACGCCCGAATCGCCGAAGAGGCCGGCGCGGTGGCCGTGATGGCCCTGGAGCGGGTGCCGGCCGACATCCGGGCCCACGGCGGCGTGGCCCGCATGAGCGACCCCGAACTCATCCTGAAGATTATGGACGCCGTGAGCATCCCGGTGATGGCCAAATGCCGCATCGGCCACTTCGTCGAGGCTCAGGTGCTGGAGGCGCTGGGGGTGGATTACATCGACGAAAGCGAGGTCCTCACCCCGGCCGATGAAGAGCACCACATTGATAAACACGCCTTCCGGGTACCCTTTGTCTGCGGCTGCCGCAACCTGGGGGAGGCCCTGCGCCGCATCGCCGAGGGGGCGGCCATGATTCGCACCAAGGGCGAGGCCGGCACCGGCAACATCGTTGAGGCGGTGCGCCACGCCCGGGCCGTGCTGGGCGAGATTCGCCGGCTGCAGAGCATGGCCCCCGAGGAACTGATGCACGCGGCCAAGGAAATGGGGGCCCCCTACGAACTGGTGGTCGAAGTGGCCCGCACCGGCCGGCTGCCCGTGGTCAACTTTGCCGCCGGCGGCATCGCCACACCGGCCGACGCGGCCCTGATGATGCAACTCGGCATGGACGGCGTCTTTGTGGGGTCAGGCATCTTCAAGAGCAGCGACCCCTTCCGCCGGGCCAAGGCCATCGTCGCCGCCACCACCCACTTCCGCGACCCGGCCATCATCGCCGAGGTTTCCCGGGGGTTGGGCGAGGCCATGCCCGGTTTGGAGATCGCCGCCATTCCGGCCGCCGAGCGGCTGGCCGGCCGGGGCTGGTAGGACGGAGCGGAGGGGCGTGTATGCGCATCGGAGTCCTGGCCCTGCAGGGCGATTTTCAGGAGCACATCGCCATGCTCCACCGCCTCGGGGTGGAGACGCGGGAGGTTCGCCTGCCGGGGCATCTGGAGGGGGTGGACGGGTTGATCCTTCCCGGCGGGGAAAGCACCACCATCGGCAAACTGGCGGTGGCCTACCGCCTGGACGAGGCCATCCGCACCCTGGCCCGGGATGGGAAACCGATCTGGGGCACCTGTGCCGGGCTGATCCTGCTGGCCCGCACCGCCCTGGGCGGCGTCCCCGACCAGCCCCTCCTGGGCCTGCTCGACGTCGTCGTGGTGCGCAACGGCTTTGGCCGGCAGCGGGACAGTTTCGAGGCCGACCTGGAGGTGGAACGGCTGGGCCCTCCGCCCTTCCGGGGCGTCTTTATCCGGGCCCCCTACGTCCAGGAATGGGGGCCGCAGGTGGAGGTCCTGGCCCGCCTGGAGGACGGACGGGTGGTGGCGGTCCAGCAGGGCCGGCTCTTGGGGACCGCCTTTCACCCCGAACTGACCGAGGATGAGCGCTTTCATCGCTATTTCCTGGAGATGACCGGGTAGGAGGAGATGGAACGGCAGATCCGGCCGGCCACCTTGCTGGACCTGGTGTCGCTGGGCATGCCCCCCCAGGTATCCCTGCACCTGGACCTGGTGCAGCACCTGGTCTTTCCGTACCATCCCTGGCGTGGCCTGCTCACCTCCTTCCTGCACTTGGGGAAGCCTTCCTGCACCCTGCTCTGCCGACAGGGCGGAAAACTTCTGGCCTGTGCCCAGGCCCGGGAGAGCCGGCAGAGGGGGACCTGGGAGGTCGGCTACCTGGGGTCGTGGGCCACCGGGGAGGAAGCCTGCGATCCCTGGGAGGAACTCCTGCGCAGCCTGGGGGTGGAGGCCGGCCGGCGGGGGCAAATGCGGATCCTGGCCCGCCTGCCGGAAGAGGAGCACCTGGAACTCTTTCAGCGGGCCGGCTTCGCCCCCTTTGCCCAGGAGATGATCCTGCTCTGGGAGGGAAACGGCCGGCCGGAGGTTGCCACCTGGCCGGAGCCGCAGCCGCTCCAGGCCGGCGCGTTGGCCGCGGTGCAGGGGCTGTATGCCGGCCTCACCCCGCCCATTGTCCAGCAGGTGGAGCCCCGCGAGCCGGCCTTCTGGCAGGTTGGGCCGGGGGAGGAGGCCTGGGTCTGGCCGGAACAGGACCGCGTCCGGGCCTACCTGCGCTGCGAACGGGGGGGCCGGGGCACGCGCCTGGAAGTGCTCCTGGAGCCGGCCTTCCGTCAGCACTCCCTTGCCGTGCTCGCCTGGGGGTTGAAGAGGGCCTCGTCCCCCGTATACCTGGTTCTGCGCTCCTACCAGGGCGAACTTCTGGAAGTGGCCCGCCGCCTGGGCTTTCGGCCCTATGGTGAACAGGTCCTCCTGGCCAGAAGCCTGGCCGTGCGGGTGGAACAGCGTCAGGCGCTCCCCGGCCGCCGGGCCGGGGCGCCCCTGGGAGCGGCGCCGAGTACGCCGTCTTTGGGGAAGATATGAAGCCGTTGGCAGCGATACGAAAAGAGAGAATCGCCCTAGACCCGCCGGAACTTCCGGTGGTGCAGAAGCGGGTGACCGATGACCTGGAGGCCCTTCTGGAGGCCGTGCCCCCGCGCCTCCACCCCCGGCTGCGCCAGGATGCCGAATTGAGCGAACTCCTGGAGATCGTGCTGGACCTGGGCCGGCCCCCGGAAGCCCGCTTTCCCAGCCGCGAGGTCGTCCTCAGCGAGCAGGAGGTGACCCAGGCGGACCTGGATTACGTCCTGGCCCGCATCAGCCTCTTCAGCGGCGACAACCGCGCCGGCATTGCCCGCACCCTGCACCGCATCTCCGCCATCCGCAGCCGCGACGGCCGCATCATCGGCCTGACCTGCCGGGTGGGACGGGCCGTCTACGGGACGATCGCCGTCATCCAGGACCTCATCGAGACCGGGCAGAGCATCCTCCTCCTGGGCCGGCCGGGGGTGGGCAAGACGACCATGCTCCGCGAGGTGGCCCGGGTGCTGGCCGATGACTTCCGCAAGCGGGTCATCATCGTGGATACCTCCAACGAGATCGGCGGCGACGGCGACATCCCCCACCCGGCCATCGGCCGGGCCCGCCGGATGCAGGTGCCCAGCCCCGACCGCCAGCACGCCGTGATGATCGAGGCGGTGGAAAACCATATGCCCGAGGTCATCATCATCGACGAGATCGGCACCGAACTGGAGGCGGCGGCGGCCCGCACCATCGCCGAACGGGGCGTGCAACTGGTGGCCACCGCCCACGGCAACACCCTGGAGAACCTTATGCTCAACCCGACCCTCTCCGACCTCATCGGGGGCATCCAGCCGGTAACGCTGGGCGACGAGGAGGCCCGCCGGCGGGGAACCCAAAAGACCGTCCTGGAACGCAAGGCCCCGCCGACCTTTGACATCGTGGTGGAAATCCAGGACTGGGACACGGTGGCGGTCCACCGCAACGTGGCCGAGGTGGTGGATTCGCTCCTGCGCGGCTTCCCGGCCCCGGCGGAGATTCGCCACCGCCGCGAGGACGGCCAGATCGAGCGCTGGATCGAGCGGGATTACTTCGGCGGCGGCCTGGAGAGGCGCCACGCCGAGGCCGGCCGTCGTCTCCCGCTCCGCAGGGAGGAACGTCCGCCGGCCGTGAAAGAGGAGGACCGGGAGGCCTCCCCGTCCCCTCCCGATACGCCGCTGCGCATCTATCCTTTCGGGGTGAACCGGAAACGCCTGGCCCGGGCCGCCCGCCTGCTCCAGGTGCCGGTCATGCTGGTGGATGAACTGGCCCAGGCCCAGGCCGTCATCACCCTGCAGGGGTACTATCGCCAGTCTCCCCGCCGGCTGCGCGAAGCCGAGGAGGCCGGCATCCCCATCTACGTCCTCAAGGCCAACACCGCCGTACAGATGGAGAACTGCCTGCACCTCCTCTCCGAGCGCCGGGGGCCGGCCGGGGAAGAGGTCCTCCGGGCCCTCCAGGAGACCGAAGAGGCCATCCGCCAGGTGCTCAGCGGTGAACGCGAGGAGGTGGAACTGGCCCCCCAGAACGCCTACATCCGCCGGCTGCAACACCAGATGATCGAGCGCTACCGCCTGGCCTCGGCCAGCCAGGGCCAGGAGCCCAAACGTCGGGTGCGCATCTTTCGCCGGGAAGAAAGGGGGGAACGGTGGCCCTGAAACTCCTCATCGTCATCATCCAGCGGCGAGACCTGGAGGACCTGAGCCGGGCCTTGGCGGAGGCCGGCTTCAACTTCACCCATATCGCCAGCGTCGGCGGCTTCCTCATGGAGGCCAACGATACCCTGCTCATCGCCGTGGACGAGGGAGCCGTCGAAAAGGCCCTGGAGGTGATCCGAACGCATTGCCACACCCGCACCCGCTACCTGAGCCCGGTCTCCCCACTCCTGGAAACCGGCGGACTCTTTCCCCCGGCCCCGGTGGAGGTGCAGGTCGGCGGCGCGCACGTCTTCATCCTGCCGATCGAGGAATGGCGGCGTCTGGCCTGAAATCCCGCGACCAAGGAGGCTCTTTTTCATGGATCCCTGGAGTCTGCATCTGGCACAAACCGTTACCGGCACGGCGACGATCACGCCGACCGGCCCGCTGGAAACCGTTCAGGCGTTTCTGGTCCGGACGTTGCCCATTCTGGAGATCGTCGGCTACGTCCTGGGCGTCTACCTAGCCGTCGTCTGGCTGGGCCTGGTGGTTTGGACCTACCAGGACATCCGCGCCCGCAGCGAGAGTCTGCCGGCGCAACTCCTCGCCACCCTGCTGGTGCTCCTCCTCTTCCTGCCGGGCTACTGGCTCTACCTCCTTTTTCGCCCCCGGGAGACCCTGGCCGAGGGCTATGCCCGCGCCCTGGAGCGGGAATACATCATGCAGGACATCGAGGAGCGCCCCGTCTGTCCCACCTGTCAGCGAGGGGTGGAGGTGGATTTTCTCCTCTGCCCCTACTGTCACACCCCGCTCCGAAAAAAGTGTCCGGCCTGCGGCCGGCTGATGGACCTGACCTGGACGGTCTGCCCCTATTGCGGACAATGATGTTTGCACTTCCAGGCACAATGTGGTAAAATAGACACCACCTGTGTCCGGAAGCCCGTTTGAGCGAGAAAAAGGAGAGAAGCCATGGCCACCATTCCCAGCGATCTGGAGATCGCCCAGGCCGCCAAACTGAAGCCGATCATCGAGATCGCCGCCTCCGTCGGCCTGACGGAGGACGACCTGGACCTGTACGGCCGCTACAAGGCCAAAGTCCACCTGGACGTCCTGCAGCGGCTGGCCGGCCGGCCCGACGGCAAATATGTGGACGTCACCGCCATCACCCCGACGCCGCTGGGCGAGGGCAAGACGGTGACCACCATCGGCCTCAGCCAGGCCCTGGGCTACATCGGCAAGAAGGTCTTTACCTGCATCCGCCAGCCCTCGATGGGACCGACCTTTGGCATCAAAGGCGGGGCGGCCGGCGGCGGCTACTCCCAGGTCGTGCCGATGGAGGATTTCAACCTCCACCTCACCGGCGATATCCATGCCGTGGGCGTGGCCCATAACCTCCTGGCGGCGGCCATTGACGCCCGCATCCTCCACGAACGGGAACTCACCGACGAGCAACTGGCCCGCTTCTGCCCGGAGATTCCCCGCCTGAACATCGATCCCGATTCCATCCTCTGGAACCGGGTGGTGGACGTGAGCGACCGGGCGCTCCGCAACATCGTCATCGGGCTGAAGGCCGGCCAGGCCGATGCCCCGCTCCCCGCCGGGAGTACGCTGCGGGAGGTCGTGGCCCAGTTGCCCGAAAGCACCGACGGCGTCCCCCGCCTGGGCGGCTATGACATCACCGTGGCCTCGGAGATCATGGCCATCCTGGCCCTGGTGGACGGCTATCGGGGGCTCGCCGACCTCCGGGAGCGGCTGGGCCGCATCGTCTGGGGCTTTTCCAAAGACGGACGCCCGCTCACGGCCGAGGACCTCCGGGTGGCCGGGGCCATGACCGTCCTGATGAAGGATGCCCTGATGCCCAACCTGATGCAAACGCTGGAGGGCACGCCGGCCTTTGTCCACGCCGGCCCCTTTGCCAACATTGCCCATGGCAACTCCTCTATCATCGCCGACCAGATCGCCCTCAAACTGGTGGGGCCGGACGGCTATGTGGTCACCGAATCCGGCTTCGGCGCCGACTGCGGGATGGAAAAGTTCTTCAACATCAAGTGTCGCTATTCCGGCCTCATCCCGAACTGTGTCGTCCTGGTCTGCTCCATCCGCGCCCTGAAGATGCACGGCGGTGGGCCGGAGGTCGTCCCGGGCCGGCCTCTGCACCCGGCCTATACCGAGGAGAACATCGAACTCCTCTGCCAGGGCCTGCCCAACCTGATCAAGCACGTGGAAAACGTGCGCAAGTTCGGTGTGCCGGTGGTGGTGGCCATCAACCGTTTCACCAGCGACACCGAACGGGAGATCGAGGCCGTCCGCGAGGCCGCCATGCAGGCCGGAGCCTTTGACGTGGTCCTCAGCGAGGTCTGGGCCAAGGGCGGTCCGGGCGGTGTCGCCCTGGCCGAGGCCGTGGTTCGGGCCTGCGAGCAGCCCAACGGCTTCCACTTCCTCTATCCGCTGGACATCCCCATCAAGGAGAAGATCGAGATCATCGCCCGGGAGATCTACGGTGCCGATGGGGTGGACTATCTTCCGGAAGCCGAGCGCAAGATCGAACTCTACACCCGCATGGGCTATGACCGGCTGCCACTGTGCATGGCCAAGACCCACCTTTCCCTCACCCATGACCCGAAGATAAAGGGCGCCCCACGGGGCTGGCGGCTGCCCGTCCGGGATATCCGGGCCAGTGTGGGGGCCGGCTTCCTCTACCCGCTCTGCGGGGCCATGCGGACCATGCCCGGCCTTCCCAGCCGGCCGGCCTTTGTGGATGTGGATATCGACCTGAAGACGGGCCGGGTGGTGGGATTGTTCTAACGGGCAAGACGGCCGGGCCTATGGGCCGGGACGCCGTACGGCCTCCAGAAGGTGCAGGACGATGTTCTGCCCGTCGCAGCCGGCCTCGTCGAAGGTAAAGATCACCTCCCATTCCCCGGGCTCCAGCGGCCGGTCGGTTTCGACCAGGAAATGGCCGGAAAAGGCCCAGCCGCCGCGCACCTGCAAGGTGGTGAGGAAACGCGGAGGGGGCAGACGGTGACCAAAAGGCCCGATGGCTCGGCCCAGGAGGTAGGCGGTGGCCGGGTCCAGCCCTTCCAGGCGCGCCGGAGGAGGAAGCGGGGACGTGGCGGATTCCGAGGGCGGATACCGTTCCTTCCAGCGCTGCACCGCCTCCAGGAAACCCGGTCGGTCCTCGGGCCGGATGGAGCCGCCGATGGCCTGGCGATGCCCGCCCATGGAGATGACCCGGGAGAGGATCTCCGGATCACTCAGGAACGACTCGAAGGAAAAGTCGCCCCGGGCCCGGCCGGAGAAGTTGATCTGGGGGCCGGCCGGCCGCAATACCAGCGCCGGCCGGCCGGTCATCTCCACCAGCCGGGCGGTCAGAGGCCCCTCCACCTCTGATAGCGTCTCGTCGGGGACCTGGACCTCGTAGATCAGCAAGCCCTGGCCCTTTTCCCCACGGATGTCCTCCATCGCCCGGGCCAGGAGCGCCTCACTGACCCGGTGGACGCGGGCCCGCTCCTGGAGGAGAAAACGAAAGGTCTGGCGGCGCCGCTCGTCCGGAGTCTCCGGAAGAAGCGCCTCCACCACCTTCCCCGGCTCCACCAGGTGGGAGCGTTTCCCCATATTCAACACGCCGGACAGGGAACGCATCTCGCTGGTCGTGTACCGCTCCCCCAGCATCTCCCGAAGCACCTGCAACTCACCGGGGCAATCGGCCGAGTTGATGATCGCCTGGGCCCGGGCTACCCAGGCCCGGGTCTCCGGTTCGTCCACCGGGACCCAGTCCATCTGGGCCCCCAGGGCGGAAAGGGCCAGCCCACGGGAATCGTGCCCCGCGACCCCCTCCAGACGCTCCCGTAGGGCCAGGAAAAGGAGATAGGCCAGTTGGGCCCCCGAAAGGAGGTGGTCCGGCGGATCCACCCAGAGGGTCGGCGGCGGGCCGAGGTCCGGCCGCAACAGGTGATGGTCGGTGATGAGCACCTCCAGGCCGAGTTGCCGGGCCCGCTCCACCGCCTCGTGGGAGGAGATGCCCGAGTCCACGGTCAGGATGACGGCGATGCCCTGGCGGGCAAAGCGCTCTACCTGCTCGACGTGCAGCCCGTAGCCTTCCCGGTAGGAGGGGTTGTAACGGTGGACGCGCCGGCCGTGTCCGGCCAGGAGGGGGAAGAGGACGGCGCTGCCGGTCACGCCGTCGGTATCGAAATCGCCGAAGAGGAGCAGGGGTTCCCCTCTCCGTAAGGCCCGGACCAGGCGTTCGACCAGCGCCTCCATCCCCGGAATGGACCAGGGCGAGCGGAGGCATTCCAAGTTGGCCGTGGCCAGCGCCCCGGCCCGGTCCGGAGAAAAGCCGCAGAAACGTTCCAGCGCATCGGCGATCTGCTCAGGCGAGGGTCGCGGTTCCATGATTTTCTCCTGGTAGCCATCCTTCTTTCCCCCGAGAGGGTTCGCCGGCACGCCCCAGGAGGGCCATAAAGACGTCCTCCATCGTCGGGGCGATGGGACGCAACTGGAGGAAGGTCAGACCGGCCTGCTGGAGCGCCGACCGGACCGTCTCCTGGGCCGCCCGGGCCTCCTCCACGACCAGGTGCAGCGTCTCCCCAAAGGTCTGCACGTCGAGCACGCCGGGCAGGCCGCGGGCCTGGGCGGCCGCTTCCTCCAGGGGACGGGCGCGTACTTCCAGAAGTTCGTGCGGGTAGGCGGCCTTGAGTTCCTCCGGCGTGCCGATCTGAAGCAGCCGTCCCCGGGCCAGAAAAGCCACCCGGTTGCAGCGTTCGGCCTCGTCCATGTAGGGCGTGCTCACCAGGATGGTTCGCCCCTGGGACAGGAGATGGTAGAGGATGCCCCAGAACTCCCGCCGGGCCACCGGGTCCACGCCGGTGGTCGGTTCGTCCAGGAGGAGGAGGTCGGGGCGGTGAATCAGGGTGCAGGCCAGGGCCAGTTTCTGCTTCATCCCGCCGGAAAGGTAGCCGGCCGGGCGCTTCCGAAAGGCGCTCAGCCGGGCAAATTGCAAGAGTTCCTCCATCCGCCGGGCCCGTTCCGGTCGGGGCACCTGGTAGATTTCGGCGAAGAAGGCGAGGTTTTCCTCCACCGTCAGGTCGGCATAGAGGCTGAAACGCTGGGGCATGTAGCCGATGTGGGCTTTGATCTTTTCGGCCTGTTCGGGCAGGACAAAGCCCAGCACCCGGGCCCGGCCCGAGGTCGGGGGCAGGATGCCGGCCAGCATGCGGATGGTGGTCGTCTTGCCGGCCCCGTCCGGCCCCACCAGCCCCAATATCTCCGGCCGGCGCACCGTCAGCGTCAGCCGGTCCACCGCGACCAGGGCCCCGAAGACGCGGGTGAGTTCCTCCGCCTCGATCGCATAGTCCACCGAAGCCTCCGGGCTCGCACCGAATTCGTCAGGACGGGTGTAGGTCGGATGGGCCATCCGACCTACACCGCCGGGTTCGCACCGGATTATTGCTAGGCTGTCTTGACGATGATGTCCCCGACGATGTTGGCCGCCTCGTCTCCCCGGTCGGCGGCATTGCTCAGGTGGCGATAGATCTCGCGCAGTTTGAGCATATGTACCACATCGTCCAGGTCTTTGGGACTGGAAAAGAGTTCGGCCAACGCCTCCCGATAGACGCTTTCCACCCGGTTTTCAAAGGCCTTGGCCCGGGAGACGTGTTCGCCGGCCAGGGCCGGGCGCTGGCGCATGTGCTGGACGGCCAGGTAGATTTCCTCCCCGGCCTCGTGGAGGAGCGAGGCCATCCGGCGCAGGTAATCGTTCGGTCCGACCCGCAGGATGTCCATCTCGCTCACGGTGGTGTGGGCATAGTCCAGCACATCGTCTATGGCCCGCGAGAGGGCGAAGATGTCCTCACGGTCAAAGGGCGTGACAAAGGTGCGGTTCAGTTCATCGATGAGGATGCGGCGCAGTTCGTCGCCCTCCTTTTCCAACTGGCGCACCCGGCGGGCCTGCTCCTCGGTGGGAGAACGCAGGTATTCCTCCAGGCCTTCCAGTCCCTCCAGGGCCTTGCCGGCCTGCTCCAGAAGCATCTGATGGAAATCGGGCCGCCTGCGGCGGCGAAAAACTTTCCAGCGCACCTTGAACCTCCCCGCCGGCCTCATCCTCCGGGCACGGCACCACCTGCATACCTATCACCCCTGCTGTCCCACCGACACGTCCTCGACCCCCGCCTTCGGTTCCCTTACGGCGATCCCAGCGCCCGGAGGGCCAGCCGAAAGGCTGCGGCCAGCAGGGCCGCGGCCGGAATCGTCAACAGCCAGGTGAGGAGAAAGTTTCTGAAGACGGTCCAGCGCACCTTGGAAAGGCGTTCGGCCGCCCCGACCCCGATGATGGCCGAGCCGACCACCTGGGTGGTGCTGACCGGGCCGCCCAGCAGGGCGGCCCCCAGAATCACGGCCGTGGAGACCACCTGGGCGGAGAAACCGTGGATGGGGCGGATACGGTAGATGCGCGTCCCCAGGGTACGCACGATCCGCAACCCGCCGCTCAGGGTGCCCAGGGCCAGCGTCCCGGCACAAAGGGCGATCACCCAGAGCGGCACCGAAAATTCCGAAAGGTGGCCGGCCGCCACCAGCCCCATGGCGATGATGCCCATCGTCTTCTGACCGTCGTTGGTCCCGTGGCTCAGGGCCAGGGCCAGCGAGGCCGGGACCTGGGCCAGCCGGAAAAAGCGGTTGATGCGCGGTGTGGCTCCGGCCGCCAGGAAGCGCACGACCCGCAGGAACAGGTAGCCGATGCCCAGCCCCAGCAGGGGGGCCAGGAGCAGGGCCAGGAAGACCTTGCCCAGGCCGGCCAGATGGATGCTTCCCGGGCCGGAGGCGCCCAGGATGGCCCCGACCAGCCCTCCCACCAGGGCATGGGACGAACTGGAGGGCAGGCGCAATAGCCAGGTGAAGAGGTTCCAGAGGACCGCGCCCAGGAGGGCGGAAACGATGGCCGGGACGGTAACGTCCTGGGCCGCGACCACCTCCGAGCCGATCGTCCTGGCCACGGCTACGCCGAAGAGAAAGGGGCCGGCGAATTCCCCCAGGGCGGCCAGCCAGAGGGCCGGCCCCGGTTCCATAGCCCCCGAAACGACCATCGTGGAGACCACGTTGCTGCTGTCGTGAAAGCCGTTGAGAAAGTCAAAGAGCAACGCCACCAGCACAAGCAAAACGAGTTCGCCTGGCACCATCCGGTCCTTCTCCGGCACCGTTTCCGAAAGTGTAGGAGATTTTATCACGGGAGGCCGTCGGGGGCAACCGGGCCGCTGAAACGAGGCTCACTGGTAGAAACTGTAGATCGTTTCCTGCAGGAGCACCTGCCCGTCCCGGCTCACCGTCCTCCGGTAGGAGACGGTGTGCCCCCCGTTGCCGATTTCGTACCGGTCAATGGTCACCGTCCATCCCGGCGGCGTGCCGTAGAAGCGGATGGTCTGGCGGGAATGCTCCAGGTCGGTCTCCACCTGGATGAGGAGGTAACGACCGGTGTTGTTGCGAAAGCGGAGGTCGGGCCCGCCCTGGGAGATGGTGGCATCGAAGCCCGGCGGGGCGTCCTGCTCATAGTACTCTACCCGCCACAGGTGGGGATGCCGCTCCACGATCTCCAACCCGCTGTAGAGCACGGCCCGATAGAGCGTGGTGGCCACCTGGCAGAGCCCGCCGCCCAACCCCATCACCAGGTAGCCGCCCGAAATCACCGGAGCGTAGCGGTAGCCCTTTTCCCAGGTAATGGGGTAGAGCGCCTCGTTCAGGGAAAAGACCTCATCGGGGGCGATCAGCCGGCCGTGTAACTCGGCTCCGCCGATACGGATGTTTTCGGCCCGCTCCGGGGAAGAGCCGACAAAGGTCGAGGTGCCCTCCCCCACCGGTGCCAGCACCCCCAGTTCGGCCAAAAAGTCCTCGTTGCCGGCCGGGAGGACCACCGTGCTCAGTTCGACCGCCTCGACCTCCTCCCCCTGCAGGCGACGTTGCAGCGCCTCGACCACCTCGGCCGGCGCCCGCTCCAGGTCCAGGGCCAGGCCGTCCCGTCCGGGCCGGAAGACGGCGGCCCGCCCATCCCGCATCTCCAGTCGGGGGCGCTCGGCCGGCCGTTCCAGTTGCGGGGCCAGCGCGTCCAGGTAGGCCCGCACCGCCTCCGGGTCCACCTGGATATCGGGAAGCGAGCCGCGCCGGATGCGCAGCCAAGGGGCGATCTCGGGGGGCTCGGCCGTCCAGGTGTGCTCACCACAGCGCAGGGTGAGCGGCCGGCCGGCCCGCCCGACTTCCTCCTCCAGGCGGGCCACCTCCGCCTCGGACAGGGCCAGGCTCTCGGTGACCACCGGCAGGGCGACGAGCCAAGGGGCCTCCCCGGCCGGCCCCCGACCCTCGGCCAAGAGGGAGAGCGCCGCCCGCAACCGGGCCTCCGCCTCCGGCCGGTCCAGGTGCCGGCCGTCCCGGCCGGGGGAGATCGTCCATCGCCCCTCCGTCCAGGCCAGTTCCGGCGGGCCGGCCGGCCGGTCCAGGGCGCCGGCCAGGCGCCCGATCACCTCCGTCAGCACCGCGTCCTCCAAGGCGGCCGGCAGGGGCACCTCCTGCCCCAGGAGGCCCAGGCGCATCCGCTCCCACCAGGAAAGGGGGGCCGGGCCGCTCCGGCCCAGCGCCCAGGCCGCCTCCAGGGCCTCGTCCAGACGGTAGCGCAGGCCCGCCTCCTCCGCCCGGAGACTCCACCGGAGGCCCCCGGCTTCCAGGAGGAGCGGGCGGTTGAGGAAGGCGGCCAGGTCCCGCTCCAGGAGGCTGCGGGCCTGACTGTAGGAGAGGCCGCCCAGGTCCAGCCCGGCCAGGCGGATGCCGGGGAAGAAGCACCCCTCGTACTTCCAGGCGTAGAGCCCTCCCCAAAGGATGTCCAGCGCCAGCACCACCAGAAGGAGCAGAGTCGCCAGGATGCGTCCGGGGAGATGTACGGCCGGCCGGATCCGCGCCTCCGCGGCCACCCGGCCCCGGAGGAGGGAGGGAGGCGGGCAGGGAAACTTTTCCTCCAGCAGGAAGGAGGCCAGACGATTGCCGGGGTCCAGGGCCAGGGACTGTCGGGCGCAACCCCGGCGGGCTTCCCGCTCCGGAAAGGTGGCCCCCAGGAGGGCCCAGAGGTCGGCATCCCGATCGTCCAGGGCCAGAGCCTGGCGGAAATAAGCCTGGGCCCGTTCCCTCAGGCCGGTAAGGAGAGCCGCCTCCCCCTCCTGACGGAGATGGGCCAGGGTCAGGCGACGCATCAAAGCCCGGCTTCCCACATCGGCAACTGCGCTCGGCATAGTTCCTCTTTCCAGGACCCGCTACGGAGCCCGCAGTTCAACGGCCACCATCTCCGGCGGGCAGAGGAAACGCACCCTGGGCGTATACCAGAAGCCCTCCATCCCGATGCCCCGGCTGACGTACAAGAGGGTCAGGACCATCCCGGCCTCCGGTTCAGGAAGCAGCCTCCGGGCCTTCCCAGCGCAGGTGCAGCGCCCGGCGGGTCTGTGGACGGAGGCGGAAGCGTTCGTCCAGGCGGTAGCCCACCACCCAGACGATGCCCCGGGGTGAGACCAGGAGCGGCACCCGCCCCCGCAGGGCGCGGGGCACCTTCTCGTCCACAAAAAAGTCCTGAAGTTTCTTTTCCCCGCCCAGCCCGAGGGGGTAGAAGCGGTCGCCGGGGCGACGGTGGCGCAGCCAGAGGCGACGGCCGCAGGCTTCGGCGTCCAGCCAGACTTCCCAAGGGCCGGCCGTGCGAAGAGCCTCCTCCGGCCGGCCTTCCTCCGCCACCAGGGCATGCCCTCCGGGGAGTTCCGTACGCCCAGGAAGGACCACCGGAATCCATCCTTCGCCCAGGTCGGGCCAGGGGGCAGCCGCCTCGAGGTCCTCCGTCCAGCCGACGGCGATCTCCTCGTAGCCCCGCCGGGCCACCACCGCCTCCACCAGCGCTACCGTCGTCCCCACCCGGGCCTCATCCAGCCGGCCGGCGGCCACCAGGGCCTCCCATCCCAGGTCCTCCAGGTGGCCGCGCACCTGTTCCACGGCCCGCCGGAGCGCCAGCAGCCGAAAGGTACGGGGAAGGCCCCGCCAGCCGGCCAGGGGAAACCGCACCGTCCGGCCTTCCATCCGCACCAGGGCCGCCCAGCGCTCCTCCAGCAGGGCCTGGAGGTCCTCTTCCTCCCAGGCAAAAAGTTGGGCCAGGCGCAGCACGGCCTCCCGAAAACGTGGGTTGAGTTCCTCCAGAAGCGGTATCACCTGCCGGCGCAGGCGCACCCGCAGGAAACGCACGTCCTCGTTCCAGCGGTCCCGCGTGGGTTGCAGCCCGCAGGCAGCGCAATAGGCCTCGGTCTCGCCGCGGCTCAGCCCCAGGAGCGGGCGCACCAGGCGCAGCGGGGACGAAAGGGGTAGCCCCTCCGTCATCCAGGGGGCCGGGGGCGAGACCGGCCGCATCCCACGCAACCCGGCCGGCCCGCTTCCCCGCAGGAAATGCATCAGCACCGTCTCCACCTGATCGTCGGCGGTATGCCCCAGGGCGATGGCCGAGGCCCCCAGGGAGGCCGCCAGGCCGGCCAGGAAGCGGTAGCGCGCCCGCCGGCCGGCCTCCTCGGCCGAGAGGTGCTCCCCCTCCATCAGCGCCGGAACGTCCACTGCCTCCACCGTGGCCGGGAGGCCGAGAGCCTCTGCCAGAGCCGCCACCTTCCGGGCCTCGGCCGCCGATTCCTCCCCCCGGAAACGGTGATCCAGGTGGGCCACATGCAGCCGCCCCCCGTGACACGGCTGCAGGGCATAGAGCGCCTGGAGCAGGCAGAGCGAATCGGCCCCGCCCGAGACGGCCACCACCACCGTCTCGCCAGGGGCCCACATCCGGCCCTCAGCAACGGCCCGCAGCACCTTTTCCTCGACCTGACGGCGCACATCCTCCCCCATTCCGGTCCTCCAGGGGCTGCGGCGAAAGGGGCAAAACCCTGGTGCCCCCATTCGGCTTTCCTACGGCAGCGCCTCCAGCACCGGCCAGAGTTCCTCCGGTTGGGGAACCTCCCGCAACGGATACACCTTGACGAAGCGGACGATCCCCTCGCGGTCCACAACCACCACCGCCCGCTCAGAGAAGCCCTCCGGGCGCAGCAGGCCGTACCGGCGGGCCACCTCGCCGCCGGGGAAATCGGAAAGCATCGGGAAAGAGCGGACCCCCAGCGCCGCGGCCCAGGCTTCCTTGGCCGGCACGCTGTCCACGCTGATGCCCAGCACCTGGACGTTCAATCCTTCGAAGCGCTTGTGTTCCAGTTCCAGGAGGAGCATCTGCGCCGAGCATACCGAGGTAAAGGCCAGCGGGTGAAACGAGAGGACGACGGCCTTTTTGCCCCGGTAGTCGCTCAGGCGTACCTGGCTGCCCAGGCTACCCTTCAGGGAGAAATCGGGGGCCGCTTCGCCGACCTGGATGGGCCCGGTCTCGGTCATTTCGCACCTCCGGAGTTATTCATAACGCTCTTCTTTCCACGGGTCGCCGTTGTGATGATAGCCGGCCCGCTCCCAAAAGCCCGGCACGTCATGGTCCAGAAACTCGACCTCCCGCACCCACTTGGCACTCTTCCAGAAGTAACGGGAAGGCACCACCAGGCGCAGCGGCCAGCCGTGCTCCGGGGCGAGTTCCCGACCTTCATAGCCCCAGGCAAAGAGGTTGTCCTCGGCCAGAAAGACCTCCAGGGGAAGGTTCGCCGTGAAGCCGTGCTCGGCATGGACGAGGACGTAGCGGGCCCCCGGCTTCAACCGCACATGACGCATCACCTCCTGCACCGGAACGCCCTCCCAGCGGGTATCGAACATGCTCCACCCGGTCACGCAGTGGACATCGCAGATGACCTCCCAGGCGGGCAGGGCACGAAACTCCGGGTATGTCCAGCGCACCTCCGCCTCCACCAGGCCGAAGAGACGGAAATCCCAGCGCGCGAGGTCTACCCGGGGGACCGGCCCATAGTGAAGGACGGGCATCCGGGTGACCAGACGCTGGTTGGGTGGAAGGCGCGGACGCGCTTCAGCCGACATCGGGCGAAACCTCCGTGCCCGGCCGCACGAACAGGACGACCAGGGGAAGGGAAATCAGGGCGGCCAGCGCCAGGGCTAGGTAGAGGGCGGTAGAGGCCGGCATATCCCCCAGAAGGGCCAGGCAGGGGGATCCGGCCAGCGCGGTTACGGCCAGGTAAAGTCCGGCGGCCAGCCCCCAGCGCCCCCGGGGGAGTCCCCCGGCCACCAGGGCGAGGAGAGAGGGGCCAAGCAGGCCGTAACCTATGCCGACGATGGGCACGGCGTTGGTCAGGGCCGAGATGTCCGTAGCCAGCAGGAGGAGGACAAACCCGGCGACCAGGAGGAGAACGCCCAGGGCTGCCGCGACCGCCCGCCCGCCCCGGCGGCCGGACATGCGCCAGACGGCCCACTCGAACAGGTCGGCCGCGGGGCCGCCCAGGAACTGAACCAGGACCACCGGAACCGGCAGGGCCATCAGGAGGAAACGAACGGTGTCATAGGAAACCCCGGCCCGCTCCTGAGCCAAGGGGGAGAGAAAGGCCAGCACAAGCGCCAGGGAAGCGGTCGCCAGCCAGGAGGCCAGCAGGAGCAGCGGGAGCCGGCGGCCGGCCCCGGCAACCTCCGGATCCTCGCTCGGCAACCTCCGGCCGGAAAGGCCGGCCAGGGCCAGCAGGAGTCCCCCCAGGCCGGCGACGACGGCCAGATACCCACCGAACGGTCCGAACGGGGTGTGCAGAATCCCCAGTTCCAGAGGCAGTTGAAAGGTGCCTACTTGGAGATCCAGCCTCCCCACCTGCAGGGTGCCGACCTGGAAGAGCGACCGGGCCACCAGGGAAGCCAGCCCCCCCACCGCCAGGTAAAGGCCGGCGGCCGTGGCCAGCAGGCGTTCCGTACGCACTCCGGCCAACAGGATGCTCAGGAGCGGGGACAGCACCATCGCCAGGCCCACGGCCAGGAGGAGCAGGCAGACTTCCTGTCCCAGGCCCGGCCCGGACCGGCCGGCCAGGACCAGGACCGGAGCGGAAAGCGCCACCCCGCCGGCCAGCACTTTGCCCCGGCCCACCTCATCGGCCAGCAGGCCGAAGAGCACGGCGGCCAGGGCAAAGACCAGCGTCCGGGGCAGGTTCAGGACGGAGAGGGCCAGCGAGGACTGGAGGGCAAAGGTCAGCAGGAGCCCCCCCAGGAGGGAAAGGATGGCGCTCAGCCAGGCGAAGGCACCGTTGCCACGTGGGTGCGCTTTCACGTTCGCACGTCCAGAAACGATTTCCGCCTACCTGCCCCAGGGTCGGCGATTCGACCTCACGGCTGGCCGCATTATAACGGACGGCCGGCCCCGCTGTCAACTTGCGCTTGACAGCCGGCGGAAGTTCGGGTACACTGAAAGTGTCCTGCCGGGTGGTGTAGCGGTAGCACGGGGGACTTTGGATCCTTTAGCCGAGGTTCGAATCCTCGCCCGGCAGCAGGGGGACGGTTGCGGAGGCGTGTCGGAACGCGAAGGGGCCCGTCCGGCCCGTTGCCTGTCGAGGGTACGAGCCTCGGAGGCATGGGCGAGGCGCCGTGTGAAGCAGGCCGGAGCGTAGCGACGGCCGTATCGAAATCCGGTCTCGCCCCTCTACATACAGTTTCCAGCCGTTTGCACAACCGGCCCGGCCGTAGTACAATAGAAGGGACGCCAGACCGGGGACAAAAGGTGTCCCCAGGCTCAAGGAGATGGGAAATGGCCGGCCAGGTTCTCTATCGCAAGTGGCGCCCCCAGCGTTTCGAGGAGATCATCGGGCAGGAACACATCACCCGGACCCTGCAGCGGGCCCTGGCCGCCGGCCGCATCGCCCACGCCTACCTCTTTGCCGGCCCCCGGGGCACCGGCAAAACCTCCACCGCCCGCATCCTGGCCAAGGCGGTCAACTGCACCGGCGGTCCTCCCCTGCCCTGCAACACCTGCCCGACCTGCCTGGCGATCAACGAGGGCCGGGCCGTGGACCTCATCGAAATAGACGGCGCTTCCAACCGGGGCATCGACGAAATTCGCGACCTGCGGGAAAAGGTGCGCTTCGCCCCCAGCGAGGCGCGCTACAAGGTCTATATCATCGACGAAAGCCATATGCTCACGGCCGAGGCCATGGGCGCCCTCCTGAAGACGCTGGAGGAGCCGCCGCCGCACGTCATCTTCGTCCTGGCCACCACCGAACCCCAGCGGATTCCGCCCACCGTCCTCTCGCGTTGCCAGCGCTTTGACTTTCGCCGCATCCGTACATCCGACATCGTCCGACGGCTGGAGGACATCGCCCGCTCCGAAGGCATCCAGGCCACCCGGCCGGCCCTGGAACTCATCGCCCGAAGCGCTACCGGAAGCGTCCGCGATGCCGAAAGCCTGCTGGACCAGCTGCTGGTCTATGGGCGCGAGGGAACGCTTGACGTAGGCGAAGTGCAGGCCCTCCTGGGGATGCGCGGGGGCGAACAGGTGCCCCTGCTGGTGGACGCCCTCATCGCCGGGGATCTGCCGGCCGCCCTGCGCCTCCTCCAGCGCCTGGTGGATGACGGCGTGGACCTGCGCCAGTTCAACCGCGAACTGGTGGCTTACCTGCGGGGGCTGCTCTTCCTGGCCGTGACCCAGGATGGGGCCGACCTGCTCGACGTCACCGACGAGACCCTATCGGAGATGCGCCTCCGCGTGCAGCGGACCACGGTGGCCCGCCTGGCCGACTGGGTGCGCCGTTTCAGCCTGCTCGACGCCGACCTGCGGGCAGGCTGGTACGGCCAACTGCCCTTTGAACTGGCCCTGGTGGAGGCCACGCTTCCGGTCGCAGGGTCGCCTCCCCGGAGCGAAGAGCCGACGGCCCGCCCGGCCGGCCGATCCGTAGCCGCCCCGCCGCAGGTTTCCACCTCCGGCCGCCCGGCATCCCCTGCGGTACGGAAGAGCGCGGCAGAACGTCGGCCCGTTACCGTTCCCGCTCCCCCTCCATCGGCCGAGCGGTGCACGGAGCCTGTCGAAATGGAGAGCGCCGGCGGGCCGCTCACCCTGGAGGACGTCCTGCGGGTCTGGCCCGAGGTGGTCGAGAGCATCCGCCCGGTAGACCCCTCGGTGCAGGCCCTGCTCCACGGCTGCCAGCCCGTCGCCGTGGAGGGCCGTATCGTCGTCCTGGGCTTTCGCTACGGATTCCACAAAGGCAAGATCGAGGAGGTGCACAACCGGCGCATTGTGGAACAGGCCTTGAGCAAAGCCCTGCACGGCAATTCCGGCATCCGCTGTGTCCTGAACGAGTCGGCCGGCCGGACATCCGAGGGACGGCAACAGGAGAACCCCCGCGTCCGAGCCGCGGCCAACATCTTCAACGCCAGGATCGTCGGGGTGCTCCCCGAAGGTAGCGAGGAGGTCGAGGATGCGACTGGACCCCAGACTCTTACGCCAGGTGCAGCAGAAACAGGAACAGGTGATGCAGGACCTGGCCGGCCGAACGGTTGAGGTTACGGTGGGAGGCGGAGCCGTGCGGCTGGTCATGAACGGCCAGCAGGAGGTGCAGGAACTGGCCATCGCCCCGGAGGTGATCGATCCTAAGGAGGTCGAGATGCTCCAGGACCTCCTGATCGCCGCCTTCAACGAGGGAGTAGCCCGCTCCCGCCAACTGGCCGAGGAAAGTATGCGCTCCCTGCTGGAGGGCCTGGGCCTCCCCGGCCTGCGCCGGTAGGCCTCCGACGAGCCTGGAGGACTGCCTTGCCAGTCGAGGTGGAACGTTACCTGCCCCGGCCGGTGGCCCGGCTGGTAGAAGAATTGGTCCGACTTCCAGGCATCGGCCCCAAGAGCGCCTCGCGCCTGGCCTACTACCTCCTGCGTGCGCCCGAGGAAGAAGCCCGTGCCCTGGCCGAGGCCATCCTGGAGATGAAGCGGCGCATCCTCCTCTGCTCGCGTTGCTTCAACATCACGGAGACGGACCCCTGCCCCATCTGCGCCGATGAGGAGCGCGATCGGTCGCGCATCTGCGTCGTCGAACAGCCGCTGGATGTGATCGCCCTGGAGCGCACCGGGCGCTACCGGGGACTCTACCACGTCCTGCACGGGGCCATCTCCCCGGTGGAGGGCATCGGCCCCGAAGACCTGCGTATCCGCGAACTCCTCACCCGGGTGCGGCTTCAGCCGGTGGAGGAAGTGATTCTGGCCACGAACCCGAACCTGGAAGGCGATGCCACGGCGATGTACCTGGCCCAGCACCTGATTCCCCTGGGGGTGCGCGTGACCCGCCTGGCCCACGGCCTGCCGATGGGCGGGGACCTGGAATATGCCGACGAGGTGACCCTGAGCCGGGCGCTGGAAGGCCGGCGGGAGATGTAGGGCAAAGCAAGGAGAACCGGATGGAAGAAATCGAGGAAGTGTTGACCACGATGCTCGCCTCCGTACCCGGGGCGGTCCTGGCCGGCCTCCTGGGGATGGACGGCCTGGGTGTGCAGATCGCCCTGGCGGAATCGTTCCAGGAGGTGGACTCAGAAATACTGGAAGTGGAACTGGCCTCCCTGGCCGAGGCGGTGCAAAAGGCCGCCGGGGCGCTCACTGCCCATCCCAGCCCCGAGTTTTTCCTGGGGACGGCCCGGTTCAACTTCCTGGGAACCCCTTTGACGGACGAGCCCGCCTACTTCCTCGTCCTGGGTTTTTCCTCGGAAGGCGATCTCGATCAAGCCCACGAGGCCCTGGGCCGAGCCCGCGCTGCCCTGGCCGGCTGACCCTCGCTGCGGAGCCTGGGGATGGACCGAACGGGCACCTGGCTCGAATTGAGCGTGGAGGCCGACCCGGAGGCGGTGGAGGCCGTCTGCGAGGTATTGTCCCGCTACGGCTACCAGGGCGGCATCGTCATCGAGGAGGCGCACCGGCCGGCCGAGGACGGCCTCTCTCTGCTTCCAGACCCGAGCCGCCCGGCCGTCCTCCACACCTATATCCCCCGCGATACGAACGCGGCCCAGACGGTCCGCCAGGTCGAGATGGCCCTGAAGTGCCTGGGCCACCTGCGCCCCATCGGTCCGCTCCAGGTGCGCACCCTCACCGAGGAAGACTGGGGACAGGCCTGGAAGGCCTACTACCCCATCCTCCAGGTCGGCGAGCGGCTGGTGGTCGTGCCGGCCTGGAAACGCTTTCGCCCATCCCGCGGCCAGATCGCCCTCCGGCTGGACCCCGGCCCGGCCTTTGGCACCGGGCTGCACCCGACGACCCAACTCTGCCTGCGCGCCCTGGAGCGCTTTCTTCAGCCCGGAATGCGTGTCCTGGACCTGGGCACCGGCTCGGGCATCCTGGCCATCGCCGCGGCCCGGTTGGGCAGCGGCCCCGTGCTGGCGCTGGATCGCGACCCCATCGCCGTACAGGCGGCCCGCCGGAACATCCGCCGCAACCGGCTGAGCGGCCGCATCCGGGTGCGGGAGGGAACACTGGAAGACGGCATGGCCCCCTTCGATCTGCTCCTCGCCAACCTCCTGGCCCGGACGATCCAGGAACTGGCCGGCCGGCTGGCCGCAGCCCTGGCCGCCGGGGGAATCCTGATCGCCTCAGGCATCCTGGTGGAGCAGGCCGGCGAGGTGCGGACGACGCTCCAGGCGGCCGGCCTGCCGGCCGTCGGGCAACTCCAGGAGGGCGACTGGGTGGCCCTGGTCCATCGCCGTCCCGGAGAAGGCCGATGAACCGCTTCTTTATCCCGCTTCCGGAGCCTCCCCCCGACCGGCTGGACATCGCGGAGCCGGCCCTGGTTCACCGGATGCGCGATGTCCTGCGCCTGAAGCCGGGCGATGCGGTGGTGGTGTTCGATAACTCCGGCTGGGAGTACGAGGTGCGCCTGGAGGAGGTCGAACCCGACCGGATTCTCGGCCAGATTCACAAAAGGCGGCTCTGCCGGAACGAGCCGCACACCCAGGTTACCCTGTACCAGGCCGTGCTCAAGGGGGAGCGCTTCGAGTGGGCGCTCCAGAAGGGCACCGAAGTGGGGGTCAGCGCCTTTGTTCCCCTGCTCAGCGAACGCTGCATCGTCCAGGATGCCCATCAACTCTCCAGGCGCAAGTTACAACGCTGGGAGAAGATTATCCAAGCGGCCGCGGAGCAATCGCGGCGCGGCCGGGTGCCGCCCTTGAAGCCGCTCATGCTCTTTGCCGCAGCCTGCGAACAGGTGCACCACACCGGTGAACTGGCCCTCCTTCCCTGGGAAGAAGCCTCCACCCCGTTGCGGGATGTGCTGGGAAAAATCGGACCGGGAAACCCCTTCAACGTGGCCATTTTTATCGGCCCGGAGGGAGGCTTTTCGGAAGCCGAGGTGCAACGGGCCCGCCACTACGGCCTCCACCCGGTCAGCCTGGGACCGCGCATCCTGCGGGCCGAAACGGCCGGCGTTGTGGCCACCGCCCTGGTCCTGTATCACTACGGCGACCTGTAGCCTTTAGGTTGAGCCTGTCGAAACCCTCGCTGGAGCCCTGGATGCTGAGACGTTTTGATCTGCACCTGCACACCGAGGCCTCGCCCGATAGCCTGCTCAGCCCGGCCGAACTTCTGGAAGTGTGCCTCCGGAAGGGCTTGGCCGGCGTCGCCATAACCGACCATGACACGATAGCGGGGGCGCTGGAGGTGCTGCGCCTGACCCCGGCGGGGTTGCAGATCATCGTGGGAGAGGAGGTCGCTTCGCTCCAGGGCGAAGTGCTGGGACTGTTTCTGCGGAAGGAGGTCCCGGCGGCCATGGACGTCTGGGCGACGGCGCGGGCCATCCGGGCCCAGGGCGGGCTGGTGGGGGTGCCCCATCCCTGCGATTCCTGGCGACATGTGCTGCCGCTGGAGGTGGTGGAGGAACTCGCCCGGGCCGGCCTGCTCGACTTTGTCGAGGGACGCAACGGCCGGGTCCTGCGCCAGGAGAACAACCACCGGGCCGAGGCGCTGGGGCGAAGGCTGGCCCTGCCTCTAACGGCCGGCTCGGACGCTCACAGCGTCTGGGAGGTGGGGGCCTGTACGGTGCTCCTGCCGGCCTTTTCCGGTCCCCAGGAATTCCTGGCCGCCCTGGCCCGGGGCCGGCTGCTCGGCCGGCCCAGCCCGCCCTGGAGCAAGGTGGGCAGCGTGGTCGCCCGCCTGCGCCGATATGGACGCAGCGCGCTGCGCCCCCAGACGCCCGGGGGCTCCTGAACCGCTCTTGTCCCCGGTAGGTCGGTCTGTCCAACCGACCACGACTCAGCGGATTTGACAACCGGCCGTTTCGGTGTATAATATCAACCGAAATCTATAGAAGCGGCCGTTGAGAGACGGGCGGCCCGGCCGGAGAAAGACGGTGAAAAAGGCGCTGGTGGTGCCGCTGACGGAAGAAGAGGTGCAGGAACTCTACCGCATCCTCCTCGACAGCGATGCCGAGGCGGCCCTGGCCTTTATCCGGGAGCACCTGCGCGCCCCGCTCCTCCAGGCGATGGAGGGCGGTTGAAAGGTTCTGATCGAGGTCCCCGGGTCGGGGCCGATGCTTGTGCAGGGCAAGTTGTTCGGATGAGAAAGCAAGGATCTAGCCGGAAACGGGGATGTCCCATGGCCTGCCGTTGCCACTGCCTGAAGGGTCGCGGGCCGGGGGTGAAACGTCCGCCTCCGCCCGATGGGGAAGGGCCGGCCTTTTCCATCGTTTGAAAAATCGACTATGAGGAGGTGTTTGCTATGTCCAAGCCCCGTTTCGTTATGTGCATCTGCACCGGGGAATGCCCGGGTTTTGCCCAGTTGAACCTGTGGCAACTGATCAACCGGGTGCGTAATGAACTGGACGTCGAGTACGCCATCGTTCACCCCCAACTCTGCGTGGCCGATGGTGACCGCTTCTGGCTGGACTATGCCAAACCGGATGTCACGTACGTTGTAGGGGCCTGCGACCCCATGATGCAGCGCAAGATGTTCCGGCAAACCCTGGCCGAGCGCGGGGTGGACTTTGACCGGCAGGTAGTTGCCCTGGACCTGCGCAACCTTTCCACCGAGGAGGCCTTCCGGAAGGTAGCCGAGGCCGTGGCCCGGGCGACACGACAGGAGGAGTGAGATGGGCAAACTCTGGGAGGGCATTCCCCGACACGAGGTGCCCTGGCACCCGACGGTGGATGCGGACCTCTGTGTGGGCTGTCGGTCCTGCATAGAATTCTGTCCCTCCAATGTTTATGACTGGGATGACGAACGGAACATCCCGGTCGTCGCCCGCCCCGATGACTGCGTCGTCTATTGCATGGGCTGCGCCAAGGTCTGTTCCGAAGAGGCCATCCACTTCCCGGAGAAAGAGGAGATCGTCGCCCTGGTCCAGGAACTGCGGAAGAAGTACGCTCCGACGTCCGGGTAAAGGTCAGGAAGGGGAGTAGGTTGGTTTGTCAAACCGACCTACTCCCTCCCTTTCCCAGGAGGGACTTGCCCATGCTGATCGAGAAGTACGACCTGGAGGTCTTCACCCCGCCCTGCGAGCCGGGGGCGGAGCGTTTCACCGCTATCGCCCGGCTGCTGGTGGACATCCGCGAGGTCCTGCCCTACCTCAACGCCACCCTGCGTGGGGCGGTCTATCACCCCGGTGCCCTGGCGCTGACCTGGACCAAGGGGGGGCACTACGTCGCTTTCCACCCTTACGAGATCGCCGTCAGCAACGTGGAGGACCGGGAGGCGGCGATTCGGGAGATCGAGGGGCTGATAAAACTGGTCAACCGCACCTGGGAGCGACGGGCGGAAATCATCCCAGACTATGAAACCCATCGCCGGCCGACGCCGATGGAAGTCTATAAACTCCTTCCCGGCAGCAACTGCAAGCGCTGCGGCCAGCCCACCTGCTTCACCTTCGCCCTGAGGCTGGCGGCCGCCCAGGCCCGTCTGGAGGAGTGTCCCCTCCTGTTCGAGCCGGAATATGCCGACCGCCTGGCCCGGCTGCGCGAGATCGTGATCGAGGCCCCGGCCATCGGCTGAGTGTCGCAGGCATACTCCCCCGGATTTTGATAGGCTCAATCCCAGCGGCCGCGTTCGCACGCCCAACGGTGGGTCCGGGTTCGGCCCTCAGGCCGGGGGAGGTTCGGCCGGCCGGCCCAACCGGCGCTCCGTCCCGGAAAGAAGGCGGACGATGTTGTCGCGGTGCTGGAAGATGAGGAGCCCCGCGACCAGGAGGCCGTAGAGGAAGAGGGGAAGGGAAAAGGGCAGGACCAGGGACTGCAGGAGGAGGCCGGGCGGGACCAGGGCGGCCCCGGTGATCGAGCCCAGGGAGACGTAGCGGCTCACGAGCACGACGATGAGGCCCAGAAGAAAGGCCGCGCCGGCCACGGCCGGGGCCAGAGGGAGGAGCGTGCCCAGCGTGGTGGCCACTCCCCGTCCGCCCTGGAAGCGGATATAGACCGGCCAGTTATGGCCGGCGATGGCGGCCAGGCCGCAAAGGAGGCCCGCATAGAGGGGAGAAAAGGCCTCGGCCGGCAGGGGCCAGCCGGCCGGCCGCGAAAAGAGCGCCTGCCAGCGCTCCTGCACCCAGGCCGACCCGGCCAGCCACCTCCCCAGCCAGACCGAGGCCGTCCCCTTCAGCACGTCCAGAAAAAAGACCGCCAGGGCCGGCAGCAGCCCCGCCGCCCGGAAAACATTGGTCGCCCCGCTGCGCCGGCTGCCGATCCGCCGCACATCCATCCTTCGGACGAGGCGCACGACGACCACGCCGCTGGGAAAGGAGCCGATCAGATAGGCCAGAAGCACAACCGGCAGGTACAGCATCTCTTCCTCCGGCGAGCAAGGAGCGCTTCGCGAAACGCCCCGTCCATCACCGCTGCAGGGCCACGTCCAGCGCCTCGGCTACCGAGCGCACCCCGATCAGTTCAAAGCCCTCCGGCACGTTCGGTTTGCGCGAGACGCGGGGGTAGAGCGAACGCTTGAAGCCGAGTTTGGCCGCTTCGGCCAGCCGCCGCTCCAACTGGCCGACGCTGCGCAGTTCCCCGGAGAGGCCGATCTCCCCGATCAGCACCATCTCCGGATCCACCGGGGCGTTGCGAAAGACGGAGGCGATGGCCGTGGCCACGGCCAGATCCGCGGCCGGCTCATGGATGCGCATCCCCCCGACCACGTTGACGTAGATGTCCTGGTTGCCCAGCGTCAGGCCGACGCGCTTGGAAAGCACGGCCACCAGAAGGAGCAGCCGGCCCAGTTCGATGCCGTTGGCCGTGCGCCGGGGCAGGGCCAGGGAAGAGGTGGCGGTGAGGGCCTGCACCTCCACCAGGATGGGGCGGGTGCCCTCCATCGTGACCACGACGGTGGAGCCCGGGGTGGAGGGGGAGCGCTCGGCCAGGAAGGCCTGGGAGGGATTTTCCACCTCCCGCAAGCCCTCGGCGCTCATCTCAAAGACGCCGACCTCGAAGGTGGAGCCAAAGCGGTTCTTCACGCTGCGCAGCAGGCGGTACTGGTGGAAGCGGTCGCCCTCCAGGTAGAGCACCGTGTCCACGATGTGTTCCAGGACGCGCGGGCCGGCGATGGCCCCGCTCTTGGTCACGTGCCCCACCAGGAAGATGGGGATGTTGCGCTCCTTGGCCAGGCGCATCAGGATGGCCGCTCCCTCGCGCACCTGGCTGACGCTTCCGGCGGCCGATTCCAGCGCCTCCAGGTAGACCGACTGGATCGAATCCACCACGACCAGGGCCGGATTCATCCGCTCGATGTGCTGGAGGATGCGGTCCAGATTGGTCTCGGAAAGGACGTAGAGGGTAGGAGGCATCCGGCCCAGCCGGCGGGCACGCAACTTGACCTGCTGGGCCGATTCCTCCGCCGAGACGTAGAGGACGACGTCTCCCTGTTCGGCTACCAGAGCGGCCACCTGGCTCAGCATGGTGCTCTTGCCGATGCCGGGATCGCCGCTCATCAGGACGAGCGACCCCGGGACGATGCCGCCGCCCAACACGCGGCTGAACTCGCCCAGGGGGATGGGGATGCGCTCGTAACCGTCGGTGGAAATTTCGGTGATCGGCAAAGGCTGAGGAGCGCCGGCCAGGGAAACCGGGGTCGCCCCCCGGCGTTCCTCCTCCCCCAGCGGCGTCTCCACCAGGGAATCCCAGGCCTGGCACTCCGGACAGCGGCCCATCCAGCGGGAGGACTGATAGCCGCACTGCTGGCAGACGTAAACGGTGCGTGTCCTGGGCATCGTCTCACCTCATTTCCAGGCAGCGGCTCCAACGAATGCATCGGTGGCCGCTCCGCCAGGCCCTCCCTGGCCAAAACTCCGCCATAGATAACGGATATACCCGGCTTTCTATTGTACACCGTTCTATCGGGCCGCGCAACTGTGCCAGGGCTGTGGATGCATGTTTGTAGTCCATTTGAAAAACAACCTCCCGCGTGCTATAATAATTTTTGTTCTTCTTACCCTGCGAGGAGGTGGGATATGGCCAATGTCAATCGCATTCGGGGTACGATCGGCATCCTGACCGGCGGCGGCGACGTTCCCGGCCTGAACCCGGCCATCCGGGCCGTTACCATCCGGGCCCTCCGCGAGGGCTTTCGGGTGATCGGCATCCGCCGGGGCTGGGCCGGTGCCATTGATATCATCCGGGATGAAAAGGCCGACAACAGCAACAATTATCAGGTGCTCACCGAGGAGATTGTCAACAAGGTGGGACGCACCGGCGGCACCTTTCTCCATACCTCGCGCACCAACCCGGCCCAGGTTCTCCAAAAAGACGTTCCGGAACACCTGCAGGATGTCTATACCGCAGAAAAGAACGACCTGACCCCGGAGGTGCTCAAGAACCTCGACTTCCTGGGCATTGACTACCTCATCCCCATCGGCGGCGACGACACCCTCAGTTACGCGGTGCGGCTCTACCGGGAGGGGGTCAAGATCGTGGCCATCCCCAAGACGATGGACAACGACGTTCCCGGGACGGACTATTGCATCGGCTTCAGCACCTGCGTGACCCGCACCATCCAGATGAGCAACATCCTGCGTACCATCGCCGGCTCCCACGAACGTTTCCTGGTGATGGAGGTATTCGGCCGCTACGCGGGCTTTACCGCGATGCTGCCCACGATGGCCGGCGCGGCCAACCGCTGCGTCATCCCCGAGTACAAGTTTAGCATCGAACGGCTGACGGAACTCCTCTCCGAAGACCGCCGCCGCAACCCCAGCCGTTACTCTGTGGTGCTGGTCTCGGAGGGGGCCATGTTCGAGGGCGGGGAGATGGTCTTCCAGGATATGACCCGCGATGCCTATGGGCATGCCAAACTGGGAGGCATCGGCGACCTGGTGGCGGCGAAACTCAAGGAACTCTCGCCCCGGTACAACAACGGCCAGACGGTCGAGTGCGTGACCCAGCGGCTGGGCTATATGGTGCGGGGAGGCGACCCGGACGCCATCGACTCCATCGTCCCGATGGCCTACGGCAACCTGGCCCTCGACCTCATCCTGAAGGGCATCCACGGCCGGCTGGTGGTCCTGAAGAACGGGCGCTATGACAACGTGCCCATTGAGGTGGTCATCAGTTCCAAAAAGGTGGTGGACGTGGAGCGCTACTACAACACCGAACGGTTGCGTCCCCAATACACCAGTTTTCAGTTGCAGCCCCTGTTCATCATGGCCAGCGATTGAACCCGGGAGAAAGTGAGGCCCTCATGCCCTATGCGCCCGATTGGGAAGCCCTTGGCACGGATGCCGCGGTCACACTGAGCCGCTATGTCCAATTCGATACCACCAACCCGCCGGGGAACGAACTGCCGGCCGCCGAATGGCTGCGCGACGAACTGGTGCGCCGGGGAATCTCGGAGGTGACCCTCTACGAGCCGGCCCCCAACCGTGGACTGCTCATCGCCCGTATCCCCGGCAGCGAGCCGCTCAAGCCGCTCCTCCTCAACCATCACATGGATGTGGTAGCCGCCGACCCCGACCGGTGGACCCATCCCCCTTTCGCCGGCATCGTATCCGACGGCTTCGTCTGGGGACGGGGCACGCTGGATACCAAGTACCTCGGCGTCATCTTTATGCTGGCGCTTCAGGAACTCCTGAAAGAGGGCGCGACCTTCCGCCGCCCGGTCATCTTCCTGGCCGTCCCCGATGAAGAGACCGGCGGCAAGCAGGGCATGCGCTGGCTGGTGGAGCAGCATCTGGCCGAACTGGATCCGGCCTGGGTGTGGGACGAGGGGGGAGGAGGCATCCGGGGCATCTTCGGCGAGGGCACCTTTTTCGGCATCGCCGTTGTGGAGCGCCAGATTCAGCACCTGCGGCTGACCGCCACGGGAACGCCCGGCCACGGCTCGATGCCCCATGCAGACAACGCTTGCGTCACGCTGCTCCAGGCCCTGGAGCGCATCCTCTCCAGCCCCCGTCCGATGCGCCTGAATTCGGTCACCGCGGAGATGTTCCGCGCCCTGGGACGAGGGCAAAAGTTCCCGCGCTCCCTCGTCCGCTTCCTGGCCCATCCCCTGTTCCTGCGCCTGGCCGGCCGGCGCCTCTCGGCCGATAAATGGCTCAACGCCATGTTGCGCGACACCATCAGCCTCACGGTGCTGCGGGCCGGGTACAAGGTCAACGTCATCCCGGAGCGGGCCGAGGCCGAGATCGACTGCCGGCTGCTCCCGGATACCGACGCCGCCGAGTTCCATCGCTGGCTACAGGAACGGATCGCCGATGGGCGGGTTCGGGTCGAGGTGATGGAAAGTTATCCTCCCTCCGGCGTGTCCCCCCTGGACAGCGCCTTCTACCGGGCCGTAGCGCGGGCCGTCGAACGCTACGTGCCCGGCAGCACCGTCTTTCCCCTGCTGATGACCGGCGCGACCGACGGGCGCTACTTCCGCCAGCGCGGCTATCCCACCTACGGCTTCGGCCCGACGGTCCTGGATCCGGACGACATCAGCCGGGCACACGGCATCGACGAACGCATCTCCTTGGCCAATCTGGTGCTGGGAATCCAGATCGCCCGGGAGATCATCCGGGAACTGTGCGTGGGAACACCACCCTCGTAGTGATTTGCGGTGGAGGTTGCTATGGCCGAGGCAGAGATCGGCATCATCGGCGGCACCGGGCTCTACCGGATGGCCGGCCTGGAGGAAGCCCGTGAGGTCGAGGTGGAGACGCCTTTCGGTTCCCCCAGCGCCCCCATCGTCCTGGGGCGGCTGGAAGGCCGGCGGGTGGCTTTCCTGGCCCGCCACGGTCCCGGCCACCGCTTCATCCCCGGCGAGGTGCCGGTGCGGGCCAACATCTATGCCCTGAAGTCGCTGGGAGTGGAGCGCGTCATCTCCGTGAGCGCCGTAGGCAGCATGCGGGAGGAGATTCGCCCCCTGGATATCGTCATCCCCGACCAGTATGTGGACCGTACCCACGGCCGGCCGACGACCTTCTTCGGGCGGGGCATCGCCGTGCACATCTCCTTCGACCGGCCCACCTGCCCCCACCTCAGCCGGGCCCTCTACCAGGCGGCCGTCCAGGCCGGCGGGCGTGTGCATATGGGCGGCACCTATATCTGCATCGAGGGGCCGGCCTTTTCCACCAAGGCCGAGTCGCGCATCTACCGCCAGTGGGGAGTGGACGTGATCGGCATGACGGCGCTGCCGGAGGCCAAACTGGCCCGCGAGGCCGAACTCTGCTATGCCACCCTGGCCCTGGTCACCGATTACGACGTCTGGCACGAAAGCGAGGGCGTGGTCACCGTGGAGATGATCCTGGAGAACCTGCGCCGGAACACGGCCATGGCCCAGCAAGTCATCCGGGGCGCCCTGCCTCTCCTGGACGGCCCCCGCGATTGCCCCTGCGCCGAGGCCCTGGAGAACGCCATCGTCACCGCACCCGAAGCTATGCCGGCCGAGGAAAAGGAGAAACTGGCCCTCCTGCTGGGGAAGTACCTCTAGCGCCCCAGCGCCCGAACCGGGGAGAAAGAACGCCGGTGCAGCGGGCACGGCCCCCAGCGCTCCAGGGCACGGCGGTGGCCGGCCGTCCCGTATCCCTTGTGCTTTTCAAAGCCGTAGAGGGGGTAACGTTCGGCCCAGGCGACCATCCAGCGGTCCCGATAGACCTTGGCGACGATGGAAGCGGCGGCGATGGAGAGGCAGCGGGCATCCCCCCGGACGAGCAGGCGCTGGGGAAAAGGCAGGTCCAGGGCCGTCCGACCGTCCACCAGGAGGAAACGCGGCACCAGGGGCAGGCGGGCCAGCGCCCGGCGCATGGCCAGGCCGGTGGCCCGCACGATGCCCAGGGCATCCACCAGGGCCGGCGAAACCACGCCGAGGCCCACGCCCAGGGCCACCTCGTAGATGCGGCCGGCCAGGACTTCCCGCCGGCGGGCGCTCAGGCGTTTGGAATCGTCCACCCCGGACAACCGCTCCGGGCAAAGGACCAGTGCCTCCACCGGAAGCACCACCGCCGCCGCCACCAGCGGGCCGGCCCAGCAGCCCCGGCCCACCTCGTCCAACCCGGCGGCCGGCAGAAGCCCCAGTCCGAGCAGTCGCATTTCCTCTTCCAGTGTCGGAGGCATCCCGGCTTCCCGACCTACGGAGTCCCGTATTCCTCCAGCAGGCGCCGGGCTTCCTGGGCCTCGGGCGCATCCGGAGCCACCTCGATCACCCTTTGCCAGAGGGCCACCGCTTCCTCCTTCCGGCCCAGGTAGGTGTAGCCCACGCCCAGGTTGAGGAGGGCCCGAGGCAGGTCCGGTTCATAGGAAAGGGCGGTCTGCCAGGCTTGGACGGCCTTTTCCACCCGGGAGGGGTTGTCTTCCAGGACGCCCTGATAGTAGTAAACCGTCCCCAGTTCGGTTCTTACGTCGGCATCGGCCGGCCGGAGGGTTAGGGCGCGTTCGTAGGAATCGGCCGCCCCGGCGAACATCCGGGCAGCCCGGGTCCGGTCGCCCTGGTCCCACGCCCGCAGAGCCTCTTCGTAGTAGGCATGGCCCTGGGATACCAAGCCGTCGAAATCCGCGACCTCCCCGCCCCGACCCTGCATCAGGTCGGCCAGCACCGGCACGCCGACCAGGATGACCAGTCCGACTACGGCGGCCAGCCGCCAGAAGGCCTTGCTGCCCAGGAAGCGCCCTTTCCCCTTCCGGGCCGGCCGGGAGGATAAAGAGGGCCGGCCGGGGCGTTCCCGCCGGGCCGGCCGGGGCGTGTAGTCCGGCCCCGGCCCGGTCCGCTTGCCGGATTTTCGGGGAGGACGAGGCGTGTAATCGGATGAACCATCCACCGCTTACCTCACCGGCGTCTCCACCGGCGGCTCCTCCTCCACCTCGCGATGCACGAGCACCTCATCTTCGGAGAAGGTATAGATGCGCCCCTTCCAGGGCGTGCCCAACCCCAGATAGTTCTGGGCAATGGAGGAAAGGACAATGACGATGGCTCCACAGATCATCAGGGCATGGAGGAAAGAGGGCCAGCGCTCCATGCGCAGGCGTTGGGCTACTTTCCAGCGGGCCAGCCACATCATCCCGCTCTGGAAGAGGGGCAGGGCGAAGGAGAGCAACCCCAGGTCGCCGCTGCGCAGGGCCAGGAGCAGGCGCACGTTGGGCTCGACAAAGATGAGGAAGCCGGCCCCCAGGATGCCCAACCATCCCACCAGGGGGATATCCAGGGCCCCATAGGCGCTCTTGGCCAGGCCACGCCAGATTTCCCACAGGTTATGATAAAAGCGCACGGCGACCACCCGTGTCCCGTCCAGGAGAAGGAGCCGGCCGCCGCGCTGCTTCACCAGTCGCCCCAGGGCCATATCCTCGGTGATCTGCTGGCGCACTGCCTCGTGGCCGCCGATCTCCCGATAGATCGAGGCCCGGAAGAACATAAACGGCCCAAAGGCCATCGAGAAGAGGGGACTGCGGCTACGGGAAATCTGCCGCATCGGCAGGAGGAAAAAGGGGAAAAAGGCCACCATCGGCATGAGCACCTTTTCCCAGAAGGTTCCGGTAGGCAGGTAGGGCAGGTAGGTCAGGAGGTCGCCCTCCTCCTGCAGGGCGGCCCGCAGCGAGGCCGAGACGGCGTTGGGGGCCAGCCGGGCGTCGGCGTCCACAAAGAGCAGCCATTCCCCCCGGGCCTCTCGGGCCAGTTGGTGGCAGGCAAAAGCCTTGCCGTGCCAGCCGGAGGGGAGGGTAGCCCCCTTCAAAAGACGGATGCGGCCATCCCGAGCGGCAAATTCGGCGGCGATCTCCGCCGTCCGGTCGCCGGAATCGTCGTCTAGGACCAGGATTTCCAGCCGGGGATAATCCTGCGCCAGAAGGGCCGAGAGACACCCGGCGATGTTGCGCTCCTCGTTGCGCACGGGAAGGAGCACCGAGACGAGGGGTGGCGGGTCCGGTAGATCTCCTTCCAGCGGCGGCTCCTGGAAGTAGCGCAGGTTCCTCCAAACGTTGATGAAGATGACGATCAGAATCAGCGTGACGGCGCCGTGGTAGATCAGCATGAACATGGCCGTTCCTTTTCCTGCATTTCTTCCGGTTCCCCGGTTTCCGGAAAGTCGGGCGAGGTTTCCTCGCGATACCAGCCGGGGCGGGCGTCGCCCTGCCAGCCGCCGGAAGTGGCCCACACGTGCCGTTCGTGGGCCAGGTCCAGCCACTTCTTCAGGGCCAGGGAGGCAAAGAGGAGGCCGGCGTATATGGGCAGCCACCACTCCTTGCCGAAGGCGAGCGGCAGGAGGATTCCGGCGGCGACGCCGATGACGATGCTGCGGTTAAAGTCGTGCAGGATCATCTGGGCCAGGAAGAAGAGGACCAGGGCCAGGAGGGAAGACCAGGGCGACCAGGCGATGAGCACGCCGGCCGTCGTCGAGACCCCCTTGCCCCCTTGAAAGCGGAGGAACAGAGGGAAGGCGTGCCCGACGATGGCGGCCGGCCCGGCCAGCAGTGCCCCGAAGAGGGAAGCGCCCAGCGCCCAGGCCAGCAGTACGGCGGCCAGGCCCTTCAGAATGTCCAGAAAGCCCACCAGAAAGCCCCAGAACGGCCCGACCACATGCCAGACGTTGCGCGCCCCGACGTTGCCCTCTCCCACGTACCGGATGTGGACCCCGGCCCGCCAGCGGGCCACCAGGTAAGCGGTGGGAATCGATCCCAGGAGATAGCCGATCAAAACGGCCAGGACATCCCGAACCATCGTGCCACCTCCTCCTCTGTTGGAAAGCCTGGAAACCATCCTGCTGCACACATCATACCACAGGGTCGGGGGAAGCACAAGGGCCATATCGCTCTAGACGCTATTAGCGAAGCCAGGCGATCTGGCCTCTTTTGATCACCACCTCCACCGGGTTCGTCCCGAAGCGGTAGGCCAGGTGGCGATAGTCCGGCAGGTCCAGGATGAGGAGATCGGCCTGCTTGCCCACCTCCAGGCTGCCCACGCGCCTTCCCCAGCCGATGGCATGGGCGGCGTTGATGGTGGCAGCGGCGATGGCTTCGGCGGGCGTCAGGCGCATCGTCCGGCAGGCCAGGGCGATGATAAAAGGCATCGATTCGCAGTAACAGGTGCCCGGGTTGAGGTCGGTGGCCAGGGCCAGGGCCCCGCCGGCCTCCAGAATCGTGCGCGCCGGGGTATAGTGGGGTTGCCCCAGGCCGAAGGGCGTCCCCGGCAGCGAGACGGCGACGGTAGAGGAGGCGGCCAGGGCCCGCAATTCCTCCTCGGGGGTACAGACCAGATGGTCCGCCGAAATCGCCCCCAGTTCCACCGCCAGGGCCGTCCCCCCCAGCGGGGCAAATTCGTCGGCATGAATCTTCAGGCCCATCCCGCAAGACCGGGCCCGCTCCAGGATGCGGCGGGATTGCCGGAGGTCAAAGGCGCCCTCATCGCAGAAGACGTCGCAGAAGAGGGGGGCCGGCCGTTCCTCGCCGGCCGTCTCCTCCTCCCAAAGGGCGGCCGCGGCCGGCAGCATCTCCTCCACGATTATCTGGACGTAGCCTTCGGGATCGTCCCGGAACTCGCGGGGGACGGCATGGGCGGCCAGGAAGGTGGGGACGAGGTCCAACGCCTGGTGGGGGTCGTGGTTCAGGCTCAGGACGGCCCGGAGCAGGCGCAGTTCGCCCTCTTTCTCCAGGGCATAGCCGGTTTTGACCTCGGCCGTGGTCGTGCCGTGGGCCAGCATGTTCTCCAGGCGCGAGCGGGTCTCCCGAAGGAGCGTCTCCCAGGAGGCGGCGCGGGTGGCGTTGACCGTGCTCTGGATACCTCCGCCGGCCCGCATGATCTCCAGGTAGGTGGCCCCGCGCAGGCGCATTTCGAATTCCTCGGCCCGGAAGCCGGCGAAGAGGGCGTGGGTGTGGGCATCCACAAAGCCGGGCAGGACGACCTTCCCCTTGGCTTCCAGCACCGTAGGGGCGCGATACCCGGCCTGAATTTCGGCCGTGGGGCCGACGGCGACGATGGTCTCCCCCTCCACGGCCACGGCACCATCGGGGAGGAGGCCGGGGTCGGCCATAGCCGGCCCACGTTTGGGTCCCGAAGGCGAAGCCAGGGTCAGAAGTTGGTCGGCATGGAGAACCACCAAGTCCACATCCATGGGCAACCCGACCTTACCTCGCCCGAATCGTCGCCCCCAGTTCGCGCTCCAGGGCGGGGACGATCCTTTTCTCCCGCAGGCGGTTGACCTCCTCTTCGACCAAGACGCGATCCATAGCCTGGAAGGTCAGGCGATAGGCCAGGCTATGTTTCCCTTCGGGAAGGGGGGAGCCCCGGTAGACGTCGAAGAGGGCGATGTCGCGCAGGAGGGGGCCGCCGGACCGGCGAATCACCTCGGCCACGCGGACGGCCGGAACGCCTTCGTCCACCACCACGGCAATGTCCTGAATCACGGCCGGAAAGCGCGAAAGCGGCTCGTAGGGACGCCATCCGGCGTGGCTCAGGAAGGGCCGGAGGTGGAATTCGGCCAGGCCGACGCGGTGGGCCGGCAGTTCGAACTGGGCACATACCTGGGGGTGGACCTCGCCGAAACGGCCGGCCAACTCTTCCCCCAGCCACAGCGCCGCCTGCCGGCCGGGATGAAAGGAGGGATGCTCGGACGGCTCGAAGCGTGCCCCGACAATGCCCAGACGGTCGAGGAGGACTTCCACCACGCCTTTCAGATCGAAAAAGTCCAGTTCCCCGGCATCGGAGGAAAGCCAGGAACGCTCTTCCCTTCGGCCGGCCAGGGCCAGGCCCAGCATGGGGGGTTCGTCAGGCAACTCTTCCCCTTCCCTGGGCAGGTAGATGCGGCCGATCTCGAAGAGGGCCACCCGCTCGTAGGAGCGCAGGTTGAGGGCCAGGGCTTCCAGGAGGCCGGCCATCAGCGTCTGGCGCAGGTATTCCCGCTCCGGAGAAAGGGGATTGGCCAGACGGAGGTAGCGGCTGCCGTCTATCTCGGGCATCCCCGGAGCCAGCCGGGAAACGCTACGCAGGTTGGTCAGGGAATAAGTGATGACCTCGTCCAACCCACAGCCCACCAGGATGTCGCGGATGTGCTCCTGGAGTTCCAGAAGCGGATTGCCGCGTTGCGGCGGCAGGATGTCGCGCAGCAGGGTGGCCGGAATCCGGTCGTAGCCGTACATCCGGGCCACCTCTTCCAGGAGGTCGGCCGGAAGGGAAACGTCCATGCGGAAGGAGGGCACCTCCACCCGGACGGCCTCTCCCTCCACCGTACAGGCGAAGCCGAGCGGGCGCAGGAGTGCGGCCACCTCTTCCGCCGAGAGGGAGATGCCCAGGATGCGCCGGACCTCGCCGGCCGGAAGGACGATGGTGCGGGGCGGATAGGGGCGGGGGTAGACATCCACCACACCCAGGGCGGTGACGGCGCCGGCCAGTTCCTCCAGCAGGGCACAGGCCCGGCGGAGCGCCCAGACCGTCCCCTCGGGGTCCACGCTGCGCTCGAAGCGGATGGAGGCCTCGCTGGAGAGGTGCAGGGCCTGGGAGGTGCGCCGGATGCAGATCGGATCGAAGTGGGCCGATTCCAGAAGGATATGGCGGGTGGTTTCGGTGACCTCGCTTTCCCGTCCGCCCATCACCCCGGCCAGAGCGACCGGGCCCTGCCCATCGCAGATGAGCAGGGCGTCGGGGTCCAGGGCACGCTCCACGCCGTCCAGGGTGGTCAGCCGTTCGCCCGGCCGGGCGCGGCGGACGATGATGGCCGGCGGGTGAGGTTGTCCGGGCCTGGGGCGGAGTTTGTCGTAATCGAAGGCGTGGAGCGGCTGGCCGAACTCCAGCATGACGTAGTTGGTTATGTCAACAACAACGTTGATGGGCCGCATGCCGGCGCGGAGAAGGCGTTGCTGCATCCAGGCAGGCGAGGGGCCCATCTGGACGTCGCGCACCAGGGCGGCCGAGTAGCGGGGGCAGAGGTCGGGATCGAGAATCTCCACCGTCACCTGGCCGGCGATGGGAGGGCCGGCCTCCTGGGGATTGGGCGACGGCCGGCGCAGTTCCCTCCCGAAGAGGGCGGCCACCTCGCGGGCGATGCCGATCATCGAGTAGCAGCGGCCCAGGTTGGGGGTGAGGTCGATATCCAGGATCACCTCGCCCAAGTAATCGGCCAGAGGGAGGCCGACGGGGGCATCCTCAGGCAGGATGACCACGCCGGTGTGGTCTTCGGAGAGGCCGAGTTCCTTCTCCGAGCAGATCATTCCCTCGGAGCGCACCCCGCGGATTTTATCGGCCTTGAGGGTGATCAGGCGGGGTTCCCGGCTGTGGCCGTCGTAAAGGCGGGCGCCGGCCCGGGCCAGGGCTACCTTCTGGCCGCGCATCCCCGGCCGGATGTTCGGCGCGCCGCAGACCACGCTCAAGGGGGGGCCGGCTCCGAAGGCGACGTCCACCACGGTCAGGCGGTCGGCGTTGGGGTGCCGGCGCACCTCCACGACCTCGCCGACCAGGACCCGTTCGCGGTCCCACTCCTGGCCGATACGCTCGATGCCGGCCACTTCCAATCCGGCCAGGGTGAGGCGGTGAGCGAGGACGTCCACGGGGAGGTCGTCCAGGGAGACGTATTCCTGCAGCCATTTCAGAGGCACTTTCATCGGCGCACTCCTTTTTTTTCCTGGGCCATTATATCACACCCGGCCGGCCCGTCAAACCGATGGCCGGCAGCCAGCACCCCCAGCGCCCTAACTCCGGCCACACTGCCCGCACCGCCTGGCTCCCGGTCACCAGCTGGGGGACGAGCACCACCCAGCCGGGACCTTGCCGTCCGCCGGCCGGCCACAACCCGGCCAGCAGCAGGCTACGCGCCGGTGGCGTCCGCCAATGGTGGCAGAGGTAGTGCCCGCAGCAGCGCAGGCGCAGACGCCACGACGGAGCGCCGCCCACCGACCGCCGAACGGTCGCCCCGGGGGGAAAACTCGCCATCTGCGGCGGACAGATCACCCACCCCGCCTGGCTGTCCGGCAACCGGCCCAGCACGGCCAGGGTGAGCAGACTGAGCAGAACCAAGGTGTGTCCAACTTGTGCAATCGGCCATTCTGTGATATTCTGCATTGGGG
>JBMFNL010000001.1:70966-92673 GCA_049970175.1 Chloroflexia bacterium | reverse complement strand
GAAGTCGTAACAAGGTAGCCGTAGCGGAAGCTGCGGCTGGATCACCTCCTTTCTAGGGAGAAAGGTGGCTTAGCCACAACTCCCAGGTGAACCCCTCGCTGGTGCATACCGGCCGGCTTGAGGGCTTCGGGTCGGCGGTCAGCGAGCGGTGAAGAAGCCCGTCCTGGGCCGGTTTTCCTGCCACTCTTCAGTGGTTAAGGTGCCCGGTTAACAACCGTGGGCGTTTAGCTCAGCAGGTTAGAGCGCGATCCTGATAAGATCGAGGTCTCTGGTTCGAGTCCAGAAACGCCCACTGCCACGGATGAGGGGATGTAGCTCAGTGGGAAGAGCACCTCCTTTGCACGGAGGGGGTCAGGGGTTCGAATCCCCTCATCTCCACCAAGTGGCCGATTTGACAAAGGAACCGGATTGCGGTATACTGAAAGCAGGTCACGAGGTGTTTATGAAGTGGCAGGACGGTTTCGGCTAAGCGGATAGCGGGGTGAGGACAACTCAAGGCGTTTTCGGAAACGGCTTGAGGAGTTCTCAAGCCGATTTCTATGTCCGGCTTGAGCGTTCACCCCTGAGGAGGTGGAAACTTCCCCAGGTGTGAGCGAACAAGGAAGAACCTTAAAAACCGAATAGCGTGGTGGTAGAAACTTCAATGTAGCCAGGGCTCAAGCGAGGGTCAAGCTACTAAGGGCACACGGTGGATGCCTTGGCGCCAGAGGCCGATGAAGGACGTGGCATGGCTGCGATAAGCCCCGGGGAGCTGCCGAGCAAGCTGAGATCCGGGGATCTCCGAATGGGGTAACCCGCCTGGGGTCATGCCCAGGCACCCACAACGGAATGTGGGAGGGAACCGGGGGAACTGAAACATCTTAGTACCCCGAGGAAAAGAAACGATTCCCTGAGTAGTGGCGAGCGAAAGGGGAACAGCCCAAACCCGTCCTGTGTCAAGGGTGCAGCCGTTGCAGGGCGGGGGTTGTAAGGCACGGCCGGGGCCGCTGCACAGGCCCCAGGGAGTTACAAATCCTCCCTCCGACCGAAGTTGCTGGAAAGCAACGCCGCAGAGGGTGATAGCCCCGTAGGAAGGGGGTGAGGACTCCCGCCGTTGACCTTGAGTACCACGGGACACGCGGAATCCTGTGGGAAGCAGGGGGGACCACCCTCCAAGGCTAAATACCTCTGGCGACCGATAGTGGACCAGTACCGTGAGGGAAAGGTGAAAAGAACCCCTTACCGGGGAGTGAAATAGAACCTGAAACCGTGTGCCTACAAGCAGTCGGAGGGCTATGCCGGGGTTGATGGCCCCTTCGGGGCTGTCCCCCGGAAGGCCTGACGGCGTGCCTTTTGGAGAATGAACCGGCGAGTTGATCTCTGTCGCAAGGTTAAGCGAGGTACACGCGGAGCCGTAGCGAAAGCGAGTCCGAACAGGGCGTCCAGTGGCAGGGATCAGACCCGAAACCAGGCGAGCTATCCATGGCCAGGGTGAAGCGAGAGTAACATCTCGTGGAGGCCCGAACCTGTCAGGGTTGCAAACCTGTGGGATGAGCTGTGGATAGAGGTGAAATGCCAAACGAGCTTGGAAATAGCTGGTTCTCCCCGAAATACATGTAGGTGTAGCCTCAGGCGTTCAGTAGCGGAGGTAGAGCACTGGATGGGCTAGGGGGCATCAAAGCTTACCAAACCCAACCAAACTCCGAATGCCGCTACTCCAGAGCCTGGGAGTCAGACTGTGGGAGCTAATTCTCACAGTCGAGAGGGAAACAGCCCAGATCACCAGCTAAGGCCCCCAAGACCAGGCTAAGTGGGAAAGGTTGTTGGATCGCTTAGACAGCCAGGAGGTTGGCTTAGAGGCAGCCATCCTTTAAAGAGTGCGTAATAGCTCACTGGTCAAGCGGTCCTGCGCCGATAATGTAACGGGGCTCAAGCCTGGCGCCGAAGCTGTGAGGTTCCGGTCACCTGGACCGGGACCGGTAGGGGAGCGTTCTGCACTGCGTGGAAGCGTGACCGTGAGGACACGTGGAGCGTGCAGAAGTGCGAATGCCGGTATGAGTAGCGCAATGGGGGCGAGAAACCCCCACGCCGGAAGCCTAAGGGTTCCTGGGCAAGGTTAATCCTCCCAGGGTTAGTCGGGCCTAAGCCGAGGCCGTGAGGCGTAGGCGATGGACAACGGGTTGATATTCCCGTACCACCTGTGGCCGCCAAAGACGCGATGGGGGGACGCGGAAAGGTAGGCCGAGCGTCGCTTCGGCGGCGTCCAAGCCTGTAGGGCGATGACGGAGGTAGGCAAATCCGCTTCCCGAGCCTGAGGGGTGATGGTCAGCCTGAGGTACGCCGAGGGCAAGTCGGCTGAGCCTAGGCCGCCAAGAAAAGCCTCTAGCGAGGTCACAGGTGCCCGTACCGCAAACCGACACTGGTAGGCGGGTAGAGAATACCCAGGCGATCGGGAGAACCCTCGTTAAGGAACTCGGCAAAATGACCCCGTACCTTCGGAAGAAGGGGTGCCCCGGTAGGGTGAAGCGGCTTGCCCGTGGAGCCCGAGGGGGCCGCAGAGAAACGGCCCAAGCGACTGTTTAACAAAAGCACAGGTCTCTGCCAACCCGTAAGGGGAGGTATAGGGGCTGAAGCCTGCCCAGTGCCGGAAGGTTAAGAGGAGGGGTTAGCCTCAAGCGAAGCCCCGAATTGAAGCCCCGGTGAACGGCGGCCGTAACTATAGGCTGGACCGCTGTAGTTACGTAAATAAACCTGGCTGTATGCTGGAAAACCCGGTGGATCCTCCGGTACTCGCCCGGATGAGAAGGGCAGTAACAATCCGCGAGGTGCGGGCAATCAGCAGGAAAGGCTTCCTGGGGGAGCCTCCAAGGAGGTTGTTCCGTGGCGTTGGATGTCCGGAAGGTGCCTCCCCATATCGGTTACTATCTGGCGGGATTCGCCGACGGGGAGGGCAGTTTCAACGTCTCGTTCCGTCCACGCAAGGATTACCGGATGCCCTGGAAGATTTCCTTATGCTTCAATGTCTCCCAGAAAGATCGCGTCATTCTGGCGCTGTTCAAGCGGCATCTGCAGTGCGGCATCTTGCGTGGGCGACCCGATGGTGTCTGGTACTATGAGGTCAACAATTTCAATGCCATTTGGGAAAATGTGATCCCTTTCTTTGAACGGTTCCGTTTCCTTTCGGCGAAGAAGAAGCGCGATTTTGCCAAATTCAAGAAGATCGCTCAACTGGTTCGCGCGGGGAAACATCAGACCGAGGAGGGAATCCGCGAGATCCTGGACATCCGGGCCGAGATGAACGATGGGGGTGCCAAGAGGCGGAAGTATTCCGACGAAGAAATCCTAAGCCGCTTTTCCCAGGAAGAATCCTCAGAGACCATACGCCAGGCGACCGGGGGATGCAGAAGTGCCGCCGATCCCTCGGAGTGATGATATGGTCCGATCTCTGTGGCGACACAGAGGGCTCATCCAGAGCCGCACCGGAAATCGATCGGTGTAACGTGAATGAACGGTCCTAAGGTTCTAGCGCGAGCCTTAGTAAAATCCGGCTATATGCTGGAAAGTCTGGGGTATCCGGCGGTACCTATTCTCGGTGGTGACAATCCGACCGGTGCAGACGATCAGCAGGAAAGGCCAGGTCGGTACGGCCTGGAATCCTCAGAGACTATACGCCGGATGCCGCAAGCGCGGCAAAGATATAGTCCGAGCCCGTTGGCGACAGCGGGAGGCCGGCAGAAATGACCGGTCCGCCAGGGGAAAACCTCTGGTCAACAAGTAACAGGACTGAGCGAAATTCCTAGTCGGGTAAGTTCCGACCCGCACGAATGGCTTAACGACTTGGGCGCTGTCTCGACGAGGGACCCGGCGAAATTGAAGTGACGGTAAAGATGCCGTCTACCCACAGCAGGACAAAAAGACCCCGTGGAGCTTTACTGCAGCTTGGCATTGGGTTAGGGCTTGGCATGCGTAGGATAGGCGGGAGGCTGCGAAGCCGGGCTTGCGGGCTCGGTGGAGCCGACGTTGAAATACCGCTCTTGTCAAGTCTTGGCTCTAACCTGCGGCCGTGAATCCGGCGCGGGGACAGTGCCTGGCGGGCAGTTTGGCTGGGGCGGCCGCCTCCAAAAAGGTATCGGAGGCGCCCAAAGGTCCCCTCAGGTGGAATGGAAACCCACCGGAGAGTGCAAAGGCATAAGGGGGCTTGACTGCGAGACCTACAAGTCGAGCAGGGGCGAAAGCCGGGCTTAGTGATCCCACGGTTCCGTGTGGAAGGGCCGTGGCTTAACGGATAAAAGCTACCCCGGGGATAACAGGCTGATCCTGCCCAAGAGTCCATATCGACGGCAGGGTTTGGCACCTCGATGTCGGCTCGTCTCATCCTGGGGCTGGATGAGGTCCCAAGGGTTGGGCTGTTCGCCCATTAAAGAGGCACGTGAGCTGGGTTCAGAACGTCGTGAGACAGTTCGGTCTCTATCCGCTGTGGGCGTAGGAGGTTTGCGGGGAGCTGCCCCCAGTACGAGAGGACCGGGGTGGACGGACCGCTGGTGTGCCAGTTGTACGGCAACGTGCATCGCTGGGTAGCCATGTCCGGACGGGATAACCGCTGAAAGCATCTAAGCGGGAAGCCCTCCCCAAGATCAGACCTCCCACCGGGTCAACCGGGTAAGGCCGCAGGCAGACTACCTGCTTGATAGGGCGGAGGTGTACGCACGGCAACGTGCTGAGCTGACCGCTACTAATGGCCGAGGGCTTGGCTTTCGCCTTGAGCCCTGGCTAGATTGAAGTTTCGCCACCGCGCTGTTCGGTTTCTTTGACAATCGATCGAGGTTTCCCCAAGGTGCCTCTCGTGACTGGAGCGAGGCGGACCCACCCAGTCCCATTCCGAACCTGGAAGTGAAACGCCTCAGCGCCGATGGTACTGCACTGGTAGCGGTGTGGGAGAGTAGGTCGTTGCGAGGGGCGCCTTTTTATGCGGGGCAGGATGCCAGGGACAGGGAAATCTGCGTCTGGCATCCTGCCCCTTGCTATTGGCTTCGGCAAGAAGCAGATAGAACGACTTTGAAGCGGCCCTGAACACCAGGCAAGTCTTGTTGCAACCCGGCCCGGTTCCTGCTATAATGTTACTGCGCAGCGGTGACCGGGCGAAGATGACTGCCGAAAGAGGCGAGGCAGAGGTCATCCCCTCACAGCCGGGCGCATCCGGGCGGAGACACCCACCCAGATTTGAATCGAAGAAAAGGAGGACAAAATGAACCTCGGACTCAAGCAACCGATTCCCAAACTCAGCCTGGCCTCGGCCATCCTGGGGTTGATCATCTTTATCGGTGTGCTCCTGCCCTGGGTAACCGCGGGTGCTTACGGTTTTTCCGGCTTTCAGTGGGGGGACGGCTGGCTCGTCTTCATCTGCGCCCTGGCGGCCATCGGTGCCGGATTGGAAGGGATGTTCGTGTCCGGCCATGTTCGGACGATTGCCTCCTGGGTCATGTTCGGTGCCGGCGCGATCGGCTTTCTCATCTGCCTCATCGATCTCTTCAGCGTGCCCGGCGGTGCCGGTCCGGGGGCAGGCCTGTTCATCTGCTTTTTCGCCAGCATCCTCCTGGCGGTCGTCGGCGCCATCCCGCTCTATCCCCTGGTGATCAAGAGGAAGTAAGAGGTTTCTCCGCCCGGAGATTCCACCGTTCCGTCCGGAGCATTTGGCTCCGGGCGGGCAGGTTTTTGGACAGGTTCTCCTATCTGTGGTATGATGTCTCCAAAATCCAAGGCGCGCCTTTGGAGGTCGGCGATGTCTCTCACGATCGAGGAAATTCCCCTGGGTGCCCCCCGTCTCCGCATCTTTGCCGATTTTCCCTGGCGCCTGTACCGGGGCGACCCCTGCTGGACGCCGCCCCTGCGCGGCGACCTCCTGGGAAATCGCCTGTTCCACCTGGTCGGCCTGCTCACCCCCCAGCATGTCTACCACACCTTCTCCGAGGTCACCCATTTCCTGGCCTGGCGGGGGAAGGAGCCTGTGGGGCGCATCTCGGCGGCCATCAACCATCGCTTCAACGAGCACTACCGGGGCAAATTCGGCTTCTTCGGCTTCTTCGAGGTGATCGAGGATTTCGAGGTGGCCAAGGCACTTCTGGACCGGGCGCGGGAGTGGGTGCGCGCCCGGGGCATGGAGGTTTTGCGCGGCCCGGGAGAATACTCCAACGCCACGCACGAACGCCAGGGTTGTCTGGTGGAGGGCTTTCAGTATCCTCCTACCGTCGAACTGACCCACAATCCGCCCTATTACGGCGAATTCCTGGAGCGCTACGGCTTCCGTAAGGCCAAGGACTATTACGCCTATATCTTCGACGTCCAGCCGGGGCCGCCTCAACGCCTGGTCAGCCTGGCCGAACGGGTACGCCGGCGCGGGGGGATCGAGACGCGCTGCATCAACATGAACGACCTCCTGGGCGACGTCCGACTGATCGTGGAGATCTATAACGACGCCTGGGCGCAGAACTGGGGCTTTTTGCCGATTCTGGACGAGGAGGCCGTCACCCTGGCCGAGACGCTGCGCATGATTCTGGACCCCGGCCTGGTGCGCTTCGCCTATGTCCACGGAGAGCCGGCGGCGGTGCTGGGGGCTTTTCCCGATCCCTATTACGCCCTGCGACCGCGCTGGCGCTGGTACGGCGATCCCGACCTGGTACGGGTGCTCCGCCTCCTCTGGATGCGCCGGAATGGGAAGCTGCCGCGCCTGCGCCTCATGTTCTACGGCGTCCGTCCCCAGTACCGCGGCCTCGGCGTGGACGCCCTCCTCTTCCTGGAATCCTGGCAGCACGCCCTTCGCCAGGGCTACCAGCAGTGTGAGAACTCGATGCTTCTGGAGGACAACGACCTCATCCTCCGGGCCTCGGAGTTTGCGGGAGGCCGCCGCTACAAGGTCTGGCGCATTTACGACCTGCCCCTGACGTAGCAACGCCCCCTCAAAAGACCTCCCGCAGGTCGAACACCGGCCCGTCCCGACACACCCGGCGATAGCCCTTCCGGGTGGGCACCACACAGCCCAGGCAGGCCCCTACGCCGCAGGCCATATGTTCCTCCAGCGATACCTGGGCAAAGCCGGCCGGGAGACGCATCCGGCCGGACCGCACCATCGCCGCCACTTCCGCCAGCATCGGCCGGGGGCCGCAGGCCATCACCTGGTCGGCCCAGGGGAGGAGGCCGAGTTCGGGGTCGGCCAGCAGGGCGGTGACCGCTCCGGTCCGGCCGGCCGTGCCGTCCTCGGTGGCCAGGTGCACCTCCACCTGGGGGGGGAGGAGGGACGTCGGGTACAGGTCCTCCCGGGAGCGCGCTCCCAGCGCCAGGACAACGGCGCAGCCCCGTCTCAGCCCCTCCTCGGCCAGCGCCACCAGTGGGGCGATGCCCATCCCCCCGGCCACCAGGAGGAGGTTGCGCGTGTTCCGCTTCAGAGAAAAGCCCTGCCCTAGGGGGCCGAGGAGGTCCAGGTGCTCGCCCGGCCGGCGCAACGCCAGCCAGGCCGTCCCTCGGCCCACCACCCGCACCAGGAGTTCTACCTGTCCCCGTTCGCGAATCAGGCGGTGCAGGGCCAGCGGGCGGCGCAGGAGGGGGTCCCAGGAGACACCCTCCGCACAGCGCACCAGGACGAACTGGCCGGGCCGGCCGGTCCGGGCCGGTTCCGGTGCCTCCATCCGGAGGAGGAAGACGCCCGGCATCAGCGGGCGGTTTTCCAGGACGACGGCCGTGTGGATGGACATTTCGGGTCTCCGAAATCGTGCCGGCGCGCGCCATCAGGATACCACGAAAAGGGGAACGGGGCAAATTGACGGGGAGGGGCTTTCCCGGTATAATGAAAATGGGTAGATTTCTTCCGATTCCCCAAAGGAGAAAGCACCATGACGAGAGAGACCATCACCGAGATGACCCCCGCCGGAGAAAGTGCCCTCCCGGCCGAGATCACCGCCGAGAACGTGGAACTGAAGCAGGTCTCGGTGGGGGCCGTGCGCGGGCAACAGGTGCGCCTGGAAAGTTCCGTAGCGCGCACCATCCGGGCGGAGGAAGCCAAACTGGAGTCCGCCGCGGTTCTGCGCCTGGAGGCCGGCGAAGCGGAGGTGGAAGAGGCGGCCGTCGGCCTGTTGGGAGCCGAGAAGGCCGCACTGGAGGAGTGCAACGTCTGGATGGTGGCCGCCCGGGAGGCGACGCTGGAGAAGAGCAACGCCTGGGTCGTTGTGGGTGGGGTGGTGCGGGTGGAGGGCGGGCGTTCGCTCCTGGTCATCGGCCGGCATCTGGACGGAGCGGTGCAGCCGGTGCTGGACCTGCGGGGAGCCGTTGCGCTGGGGCTGGCCGCCGGCTTGGGCGGGGCGCTCCTCCTGCTCCTGCGCCGGCTGCTTCGGAGGAGGTGAAGGATGCACCCCTTCTGGAAAGGTTTTCTGGCCGGCCTGCTCGTCGGGGCGGCCGTGGCCCTGCTCCTTTCGCCGGGAAAGGGGGAGGAAAACCGCGCCCTCCTGCGACAGCGCTTCCAGGAGGCGCGGGAAGCGGCCCGCCAGGCAGCCCAGAAGCAGGAGGAGGCGTTGCGCGCTCGCTACCTCCATGCCATCGGGGCCCGAGAACAGGAAGGATGACCGAACCGATCGGGTCTCCTCCCGGCCGGCCGGGGACGGTGCGTCTGGGTTGGCTGCTGGCAGCCGGGGCCGGACTTTTCCTGGCCGGCGCGCTCCTGGGCGCCCTCCTGGCCGTTTCCATCGCTCTGTATCAGGTCCGCGCCGAACCGGACCGCCCCACCCCTGCTCCCGCCGGCATCACCCACGTCCCCACCCCTTTCCCCAGCCCCACCCTCCTGCCCTCGGATACGCCCACACCCACGCCCCGACCGGTCGGCCCGGGCGTGGGCCAGGAGGCCCCCCTGTTTTCCCTGCCCACGCTGGACGGCCGGGAGGTGTCCCTGGAAGCCTTCCGGGGCCGGCCGGTGCTCCTGCACTTTTGGGCTTCCTGGTGTCCGCCCTGCCGGGAGGAATGGCCGGCCTGGCTGGCCTTTGCCACCGGGCCGGCCGCCAAAGACGTGGTCATCCTGGCCGTGAATGTGGAAGAATCCCCCGAACTCGTCCGCCACTTTCTGGGGCAGGAGAGGCCGCCCTTTCCCGTCCTCCTGGACGCCGATGGCCAGGTGAACGCCCGGTACCGCGTCCGGGCCCTGCCCATGACCTTTTTCATCGATGCCCACGGTATCGTTCGCCGGGTTGTGCCGGGGGTGATGAGCACCGAAGCGCTGGAGCGCCTGATCGGGGATCAGTAGATTTTTTCCATAAAATTACAGGCCCTTGACAAAAGTTCAGGCCATGCTAGAATATCCGCTGGAACATCCGAAAGATGGAGGCTTCTTTGAAGATTACGGGCTTCGTATGGCTTGCGGATATTATGGAGAAACTGGCGGAAAAGCATCGTGTCCGGCAACAAGTTCTTTGTCTACAAGAAAGACGGACGAGCTTTGATTCTCTCGGCCCGGGATATGCCCCATGCCGAACGGAGGCGTTATGAGCAGGGGTAGAAGTCCGATTTCCAAGGCGCGATCTTACCGCGAGATCGGTGAATTTTGGGATGTTCACGACCTCGCCGATTACTGGGAGTGGACCCAGCCGGTCGAATTTAAGGTAGACATCCGCGCAGAAGTAACGTATTATCCCCTGGATGTCGGCCTGTCCGAACGGATTCGTTCCCTGGCCATACGACGAGGAGTATCCCCGGAGACGCTGCTCAATCTGTGGGTACAGGAGAAACTGCGGGAGGAATCGGCCTAGGTCTCGCGGAATGGGTCCGCTCCCTCCCACCCACCGGCTCCTGGCGGCCGGCCCGTTCCTTCTTCGCCAGCGATATCCACCGAGAGCGCATCGCCTCTTCCCAGGATCGCCCGGGCCCGGGCGACGTCGAGTTCCATCTGGGCGATCAGTTCGGCCGGCCCGGGGAAGGCCTGCTCCGGGCGGAGGCGCTCCACGAACTCGGCCCGCACCTCGCAACCCAAGAGGTCGCCGGAGAAATCCAGGAGGTGCACTTCCACCGCCCGCCGACCGGGGCCGAAGGTCGGCCGGCGGCCGATGTAGGCCAGGCCGGGATGGGGCGACGGCCGGTCCCAGGCCGGGGGCAGGCGCACCCAGACGGCGTAGACGCCGTCGGCCGGGAGCAACTGGCGGGGATGGAGATGCAGGTTGGCCGTGGGAAAGCCCAGGCGGCGCCCCCGGCCGGCCCCGGCGACCACCTCCCCCCGCAGGGAAAAACGCCTCCCCAGCCAGCGGCCGGCCTCGGCTACCTGGCCGGCCTGGATGAGCGCCCGGATGTGCGTGCTGCTGACCACCCGCCCGTCCAGACAGACAGGCGAGGCCGGATAGAGGTCAAAACCCAGGTCCCTCCCCAGGCGCTCCAGCAGGGCCACGTCGCCTCGGCGGTCCTTCCCCAGACCAAAGTCCGCGCCGACGTGCAACTCCACCAGGGGCATGTGGCCGACCAGTTCCCGAACAAAGGCCTCGGCCGGCATCGCGGCCAGTTGCGGAGTAAAGCGCAGCACCACGAGGAGGTCCACGCCCAGTTCGGCGATGCGGGCGATGCGCTCCTCCAGGGAGCAGAGGTAACCCCAGCGGGACCGGGGAGCCACGATGGAGCGAGGGTGGGGATGGAAGGTCAGCACCACCGCCCGCCCTCCCCGTGTCCGGGCCCGTTCCACCACCCGTCGGATGAGGGCCTGATGGCCCAGGTGGACCCCGTCGAACACCCCGATGGTGAGGACGACCCCCGGCTCCCGGGGCAAGGTGACCCAGCCCTGTACGACCTCCATCGCCCTCACTCCGGAAAAACGCGGAAAGGCCGCCACAGGCCGCTTTCGGTCTCCCGGCGCAGGAGGGCCAGGAAGCGGCCGGTCGGGCCGTAGGCCCGGACCCGTTCCCCGTTTTCCACCCTGACCTCCAGCGCCAGAGGCCGGCCGCTCAGGAGCGCCGGAAGGAGACTTTCCTCCACCACCACGGCCGGCCAGTGCCGCACCGGGGTATCCGACGGCAGGAGCACCTCCTCCAGCCGTCCCCGGGCGACCAGGGCGGCCAGTTCTTCCGGCCGCAGCGCCTCCTCCAGACGAAAGGGACCGACCTGGAAACGCACCAGGCTCCGCAGGTGGGCTCCACATCCCAGGCGCTCCCCCAGGTCATGGGCCAGGGAACGGATGTAGGTGCCGCCTCCGCAGGCCACCTCCAGAGATAGATGCGGCGGCTCCCAGGAGAGCAGGGTCAGCCGAAAGATGCGCACCCGGCGTGGCGGCGGTTGGACCTCCTCCCCGGCCCGGGCGCGCCGGTAGAGCCGGCGTCCACCCTGCCGGACGGCCGAGAAGGGCGGCGGTACCTGCTCGATCTCGCCCTGGAACGAGGAAAGCACGGCCTCCAGTTCCCGGCGGTCGAGCGGGGGCACCGGGCGAGTGGCCGTAACCTCGCCTTCGGCGTCGTAGGTTGTCGTGCTGACTCCCAGGGCAACGGTCGCCCGGTACACCTTCTCCCCCTCGTGAAGGAAGGGGAGCAGCCGTGTGGCCCGGCCGAGGGCAATCGGCAGGACACCCTCGGCCAGGGGGTCCAGGGTGCCGCCGTGCCCCACCCGACGCCGGTGCAGGAGACGGCGCACCTGCTCGACGATATCGTGGGAAGTGGGGCCGGCCGGCTTGTTCAAGTTGAGAAAGCCCTCCATCAGGACGGCTCCCCGGAGGAGGACCGGGCCTGACGCAACAGGTCGGAGATGCGCTGGGCCCGTTCGCCGGAACGGTCCAGGACAAAGTGCAGTTCGGGCACCTGGCGGAGGGTCAGCCTTCGGCTCAATTCGTGGCGCAGGAAGCCTGCCGCCCGCTCCAGCGTGGCCAGCGATTGCTGTACGGCCTCCTCGTCCCCCAGCACGCTGAAGTATACCCGGGCATGGCGCAGGTCCGGGGAAAGTTCGACCCCGGTCAGGGTGACGAACCCGATCCGGGGGTCCTTGACCTCGCGCTCCAGAAGATGGCTCAATTCCTCCTGGAGCAGGCCGGCGACCTGTTCCAGGCGTCGGGAAGGCATCGTACCGCTCCCGGTTTCGGGAAGAAATTACTCGGGTCGGACCTCTTCGGTGTGATAGAACTCCAGAAGGTCCCCGACCTCGAAATCGCCAAAGTTCTCCAGGCTCAGGCCGCATTCGTAGCCGGCGGCCACCTCGCGCACGTCGTCCTTGAAGCGCTTCAGGGAGGCGATGGGGCCGTCGTGGACGACCACGCCGCCGCGCAGGACGCGGGCCCGGTCGTTTCGCAGGACCTTGCCCTCGGTCACGTAGAGGCCGGCCACGATGACCTTGCCGGGCAGGCGGAAGACCTGGCGTACCTCGGCCAGGCCGTCCACCACCTCGCGCGTCTTGGGGGCGAGCATCCCGCGCATGGCCCTTTCGACATCGTCTACCAGTTCGTAGATAATATTGTAGAAGCGGATGTCCACCCCTTCGCGCTCGGCCGCCCGGCGGGCCGCCGCGTCGGGCCGGGCGTTGAAGCCGACGATCAGGGCCCGCGAGGCCACGGCCAGCATCACGTCCGATTCGGTAATCGCCCCGGTGGCCTTGTGCAGGATGCGGACCTGAACCTCGCCCCCCTTCTCGTTCAGTTTGGCCAGGGCATGCTCGATGGCCCCGATGGATCCCTGCACATCGGCCTTCAGGATGATGTTCAATTCCCTAGCCTCCCCTTTCCGAATCTCCTCCAGGAGGTCCTCGAGGGAGGGGGCGCGCTGCACCCGCACCCGTTCCATCTCGCGCTGTTGCTTGCGGGCCAGGGCCATCTCCCGGGCGGTGCGCTCGTCGGGCACGGCCTGAAGGGTATCGCCGGCCGCCGGGACCTCGTTCAATCCCATCACCACCACCGGCATGGCCGGATCGGCCCGCTTGACCCGCCGGCCGGTATCGGTCATCATGGCCCGGACCTTGCCGTAGGTCTCGCCGACCACGACATAGTCCTTCAGCCGCAGCGACCCCTCCTTCACCAGGACGGTGGCGATCGGCCCCCGGGCGCGGTCCAGTTCGGCCTCGATGATCGTCCCTTTGGCCGGCTTGTTCGGGTTGGCCTTGAGTTCCTGCATCTCGGCCACCAGGAGGATCATATCCAAGAGGTCATCGATGTGCAGTTTCATCTTGGCCGAGACCTCGACGCAGGGGACGTCTCCGCCGAACTCCTCCACCACCACGCCGGCCTGGGCCAGTTGGTTTTTGACCAGGGCCGGATTGGCTTCCGGCTTGTCGATCTTGTTGATGGCCACGATCATCGGCACGCCGGCCGCCCGCACGTGGGAGATGGCCTCCAGGGTCTGGGGCTGTACCCCATCGTCGGCGGCCACGACCAGGACGACGATGTCGGTCACCTGGGCGCCTCGGGCCCGCATGGCGGTAAAGGCCTCGTGGCCGGGCGTATCCAGGAAGGTGATGCGCCTGCCCTTGACCTCGATCTGGTAGGCTCCGATATGCTGGGTGATGCCGCCGACTTCCCCCTCGGCGACGTTGGTCTGGCGGATGGCGTCGAGCAACTTGGTCTTGCCGTGGTCCACGTGGCCCATGATGGTCACCACCGGCGGACGGGGCACGGCTTCCAGGTCCTCCTCCAGGGCGGCCGCGGCCGGGGCGGCCTCGGTCGGAGCCGCCGGGGACTCCTCCTTCACCTCAAAGCCCAGGTCCGTGGCTACGATGGCCGCCGTGTCGTGGTCGATCTGCTGGTTGATGGTGGCCATAACCCCGTTCTTCATCAGCGTCTTGATGACTTCCACAGCGCTGAGGCCGAGCAGGTTGCTCAGTTCCTTCACCGTCAGAACGGGGGGAATCTCCACCACCTTCGGCTGCGGACGGTAGGAGGGAGCGACGCGGAGCACGGGGGGTTGGGCCCGGAGCGGGGCCCGGGTCTTTTTCTTCCGCGGCCCGCGGAGTTCCTCCCCGGCCTCTTCTTCCTGGACTTCCGGCGGTCTTCGTTTGGGCATATCTCCTCCTGCACCTTACCCGGGCCGATCTTCCTGGCCCCGGCCGGCCGCCCCGACTTCCTCCTCCACCGGGAGGGAGCGGGCGTACTGCCGCAGGCGCTCGACTTCCTCCGAGGTCAACACCACCCGCAAGGCCCGGTTGAGGGCGCGCCGTTTGAGCGCCTCTTCCCAGCAGGCCGGATGGGGGCAGAGGTAAGCCCCCCGGCCGGGCTTCCGGCCGGTGGGGTCCACCTCCACCTGTCCTTCCGGCGTGCGCACCACGCGGATGAGCCCGCGTTTGGCCTCCCGCCGGCGGCAGGCGACGCAGGTGCGCTCCGGGATATGGCGCGGCCGAGGCTTATCCTTCTTCACCGGCTTCCCCCCGATGGAAGAGAGCGATCGGCTCCCCCTCCTGGTAGACGGCCAGGTATTCCGGGGTGCTGCGGACCTCGACCTCCCGGCCGGCGTGCTCCGGAGGCAGCGGGCCGTAGCGCATATGCTGGTAGATCAGCGTCCCGTCGGCCGAAACCTTCCGCTGCTCCGGCCGGGCCGCCGCCAGCGCCGCCCAGACCTCGGGTGGGACCGGCGTGTCCCCTTTTCCGGAGGGCGTCTGGGGCGTCGCTTTCTGGGTCTCTCCCCGGCGATAGGAGGCCAGGAGTTGTTCGCCGTCGTAGAGGTAAACCCGCTGGGAGGTGGCCAGGAGACGCACCGTCTTCCCGATGTATTCCGAAGGGAGCGGCCCGTAGGCCACCTTCTGGTAGACCACGATGCCGTCCGGACGAACCTGGCGGGTTTCCTCAGCGGCCGAGGCCAGTTCCGGGTCCTGGACCAGCACCGCCGCTTCCACCGAGGACACCTCTCCGGCCCCTATCACTTCCCCTTCCTCCAGCGCGGTGGAGAGACTCTTGATATCGATCTTCCAGCCGGTCAGGCGGGCGGCCAGGCGGGCGTTCTGTCCCTCCTTGCCGATGGCCAGGGAAAGCGATTTATCCGGGACCAGGACGGTGGCGGTGTGGTTTTCCTCGTCGATGCGTACCTCCAGGACGGTGGCCGGGCTGAGGGCGCTGGCGATAAAGGCCGCCGGATCGGGGTTCCAGGGCAGCACGTCGATCTTTTCCCCGTTGAGGGCATTGACGATGCTCTGGATGCGGACTCCCCGCTGTCCCACGCAGGAGCCGACCGGGTCCACGCCGGGCTGGCGGGCGCGCACGGCCACTTTGCTCCGCACCCCGGGCTCCCGGGCCAGGGCCACGATCTCGACGGCCCCGCGCATCACTTCGGGCACCTCCATCTCGAAGAGGCGCTCGACCAGTTTGGGGTGGGAGCGGGAGACGATGATCTGCGGCCCGTGCTTGTCGTCGCGAATCTCGGTGATAAAGACCTGGAGGTGCTGGTTGATGCGGTAACGTTCGTTAGGGATCTGTTCCCGGGCCGGCATAAAGAGTTCGGCCCGGTCGGCGCTCAGGTAGACGCCCTGGGGGGTCACCCGCCGGACGACGGCGCTGATCATCTCCCCGACCCGGCCGGCGAATTCGCCCAGCACCTTGTTGCGTTCGGCCTCCCGGATGTGCTGCATAAAGGTCTGCCGGGCCGTCTGGGCGGCGATGCGGCCGAAATCGCGCGGCGTCGTCTCGATGGTGATGACTTCGCCGAGGCGGGCATTGGGCAGCAGACGGCGGGCTTCGGCCAGCGAAATTTCCTCCCGGGGGTCCTCTACCTCCTCAACCACCCGTTTTTCGGCATAGACCCGGGCCGTCCCTGTGGCCGGGTCGATGCGCACGGAGATGTTCTGTCCGCCGCCGAAGCGCCGTTTGTAGGCCGAGATCAGGGCCTGCTGCACCTTTTCGATGACCTCCTCGGGAGGAATACCTCGCTCCGAGGCGATCTGGGCTACCGCCGCATAGAACTCGCTTTTCATCTCTGCACCCGTTCGGACCGAAACCGTCCAGGAAAAGAGAAAGTGGGGAAACCCCACTTTGGCATTACGGCCATAGTATAACACGGCCGGCGGCATTTTGCAAATCGGCCGGAAGGCCGCGAGCGGCTTTTCTGGTAGAAAATTAGGCAAGCCTTGCCCCTTTGGGCCTGACATCCACTCATAACTCGTTCTGGCACGAATGTAGGTTGAGTAGCGCGTAGCGCGTATCGAAACCTGGCGGCCCGAAACGCTGTTGAGATGGCGGGGGACGGCCGTCGCGGAGGCGATTTTGGGCCCGTCGCGGCCGGTTGGGGGCCGCCGTAAGGTCTCGATACGCTGGTTTCGATACGCGCTATCGCGCTACTCAACCCAAGCCGCTACTCGACCTAAAGGGCCTAGGTGGGGTTTATGAGCGGATGTCAGACGTGGGCAACTTGACGAGCGACGGTGGCCGGCCGTATAATAGGCTGGGCGGCCCGAATCGGGCGGTTGCCGATGTCGGGCCGGGGTCGTTTCGCCCGGCGCTGGGCCACGAGGGGGTGGCCGGGACGCGGCGAATTGAAAGTCCCAAGGAGGAGGTTTCCATGAGTGCAGTGGCCCTCGTGACCGACAGCACGGCTTATCTCCCCCCCGAGTTGATCGAACGATACCACATCACCGTGGTTCCCCTCTACGTGCGCTTCGGGGAAGAGGTCTTTCGCGATGGGGTAGACATCACGCCGGAAGCGTTCTACGCCCGGCTGCGCACTTCCCCGGTGATGTCGGCCACGTCCCAACCCTCGGCCGGCGACTTTCTGGAGGCCTACCGCCGCCTGATCGAGGGCGGAGCCTCGGCCATCGTCTCCATCCATATCTCCACCAAGATGAGCGGCACGGTGGCCTCGGCCCTTATGGCCAAGGAGCAGATACCGGAAGTTCCCATCTGGGTCGTGGACTCGCTTTCTACTTCGATGGGCCAGGGTTTCCAAGTGCTGGAGGCGGCGCGACGTCTGGAGGCCGGCCAGCCGGTGGAGGAGGTCGTGCGCACGGTGGAGGCGCTGCGGGAGCACATCCGCCTCCTCTTTGTCGTGGACACCCTGGAATTCCTGCACCGGGGCGGGCGCATCGGCGGGGCGCAGGCTTTTCTGGGGTCCCTCCTGAACCTCAAACCGCTCCTGGCCGTTCGGGACGGGCAGGTGGATGCCGTGGAGCGGGTGCGCACCAAGCGCCGGGCGGTGCAACGGATGCTGGAAATCCTCACCGCAGAGGTGGGGGATCGGCCGGTGCGCGCCGCGGTGATCCATGGAGGGTCCCCTGAGGAGGGCGGTCTCCTGAGCGAAGAGGTGCGCTCCCGGCTGAACTGCCACGAACTGTACATGGCCGAGTTGAGCCCGGTGATCGGTACGCACGCCGGACCCGGCACGGTGGGCGTGGTGATCTGCCCGGTGCCGGCGTAGGGGCGATCCGGCCGGCTACAGGGTGCCGTGGCGCTTCTCTGGGGCGGGGTGACCTTTTGCTTCGGCGAGGTTGCTGCCGGGGAGAATCAGCGGTGGATGCCAAGCGTATGGTGGAGACCCAGATACGTCCCCGGGGCATCACCGACCCGGCGGTTTTGCGGGCCATGGAACGGGTGCCCCGCCATCTCTTTGTTCCACCGGAGTTTGTCCACCAGGCCTATGCCGATTATCCCCTGCCCATCGGCCATGGGCAGACCATCTCCCAGCCCTATATCGTGGCCCTGATGACCCAGTTGCTCCGCCTTCACCCGGAAGACCGTGTCTTGGAGGTGGGCACGGGCAGCGGCTATCAGGCGGCCGTTCTGGCCGAGATCGTGCACGAGGTCTACACGGTGGAGATCATCCCGGCGCTGGCCGAGGAGGCGGCCCGCCGGCTGCAGGACCTGGGCTATACCCACGTCCACGTGCGCCAGGGGGACGGCTACGAGGGCTGGCCGGAACATGCCCCCTACGACGCCATCATCGTCACTGCGGCGGCGGTGGAAGTGCCTCCCCCGCTGATGGAGCAACTGGCCGACGGCGGCCGGCTGGTCATCCCCATCGGGGCACAGGGCTTTGGCCAGGACCTCTGGCTGCTGGAAAAGGAGGGGGAAACGTTGCACCGAACCAACTATGGCGGCGTGCTCTTTGTCCCCCTGGTGAGGAAGAGGCGGTAAATGGAACCGAGGCCCGTTCCCGTGGCTCCCGATGTCTACGGCCTGGACCTGGGGCTTCTGGGGATGGCGGAGTATGGGGCCGGCTACATTGTCCGGGGGAAGGAGGGGGTGGCTCTGGTGGAGGTGGGCACCTCGCTCTGTGTCCCGCGCATCCTGGCCGGCCTGGAAACGCTGGGAATCGCCCCGGAGGAGGTCACCCACATCCTCTGCACCCACATCCACCTGGACCATGCCGGCGCGGCCGGCCATCTCCTGGAGCATCTGCCCCGGGCCCGGGTGGTGATCCATTCCCGCGACCATCGTCACCTGGCACAGCCGGCCCGGCTTCTGGAGAGCGTGGCCCAGGCGGTGGGGACGCTTTTCCCCCTCTACGGCGAGGTACGCCCGATTTCCCCGGAGCGGCTCCTGCCCGGCGAGGAACTGCGCCTGGACCTGGGGGGAGGCGTGCGTCTGGAGGCCGTCCCTACCCCGGGACACTCGCGGGACCACCTGTCCTACTTCCTGCCCCACCTGGGCCTGCTCTTCCCCGGCGATGCCGCAGGCGTTAGCCTCTTCGGGCATCGCTTCTCCCGTCCGGTGACGGTGCCGCCGGCCTTTGATCCCATCGAGATGCTGCGCTCGCTGGGGGTGTTGCGCGCCCTCCGTCCGGCCGCCCTATGCTTCACCCATTTCGGCCGGCATGACGACCCGGAGGCCGTCTTCGATCACCTGGAGGAGACGCTACGCCGCTGGGATGAACTGGCCCGCACCGTCGGGGTGGAGGCGGCCGGCGATGCCGTCTTTGCCGCCAACCTCCCACCTCCGGGGAGCGAACCGGCCGCCCTCTGGCAGGCGATTGCCGAGATGAACCGGCGGGGCTTTATCCAGGCTTACCGGAGCGATGAAGGTGCCCGACGACATTGAGGCCGAACTGGCCGCCCGCATTGCCCCCTGGCTGGAGCATATGCGCTGGCGGCGCGATTTTGATTCGTGGCGGGAACGCCGGCTCCATCAGGAGCATTACCAGGAGGAACATCTGGCCCATGTCCGGGCCGTCTGCCCTTCCCCGGCCGGCCGTACCGTCCTCGACCTGGGGGCCGGCATGGGCGGCTTTGCCGTGGCGATGGCCTGGGAGGGGGCCCACGTTTTTGCCCTGGAGTACCATGAGGATTATTGCCAGATCACCCGGTTGCGCGGCCGGCGCTATGGGTTGGACCTTCCCATCGTCCGGGCTGCCGGGGAAGCGCTGCCCTTTCCGGCCGATTCGTTCGACTGGGTATGTTGCTGGGATGTCCTGGAGCACGTCCAGAATCCCCAGGCCGTCCTGGCCGAGGCCTACCGGGTGCTCCACCCCGGAGGGGTCCTCCTCCTCACCGTGATGAACCGTTGGGCCTTTTACGACCCGCATTACCACCTGCCCGGCATCAACTGGCTGCCGCGCCCCTGGGCCGAAGCCCTCATCCGTCGCCTGGGCCGGGGAAAGGGTCGGGCCGCCTTTTCCGACCGCCAGGCCCTCTCGGAGATGCACTATTTCACCTGGGGAACCTTCTGCCGGCTGGCCGAAGCGATCGGCTTTCAGGTGGAGGATGTGGGGGAAAGGAGGCTTCGCTCCGGCCTTTTCCCCAGCCGTCGCCCCTGGAGACGCCGGTTACGAACGGTGCTGCGGGCCCTGTCTCTGGAGCGGCCGGCCTATTTCCTGGCCCGTGCCTTCCTCCTTCCCGTCTTTGAGGTGGCCCTGTGGAAGCGCTAGGGGGGCGCAAGATCGCCCTCTATAACCTCACCACCACGACCACGACCGGCGGGGTGGAGACCTTTGTCTGGGAACTGGGACGGGAACTCGCACGGCGCGGACTGGAGGTGCACCTGATCGCCGGCCGCAGCCCCTATCCGGACCGGTATCCCGGCCTGAAGGTCCTGCGCCGGCCTTTTATCGGGCGCGAGGCCTTTCGCCACCTCCCCGGCCTGGGCCGGGCCTACGCCCTGACCAAACTTCTGGAGCGGCTGACCTTTGCCCTGACCACCCTGCCGCTCCTCCTCCGGGAACGCTACGACATCCTGCACATCCAGAAGCCCTATGACCTGCCGGTGGCCGCCCTGGTGCGGGCGCTGGTGGGTTCGCGCCTGGTCTTTGGCTGCCACGGGGAGGATTTTTTCCCCGGAGACCGCTTCTTCGCCCGATGGGCCGATGTGGCCGTCTCCTGCAGCGCCTTCAACGCCGATACGGTGGCCCGGCGCTACGGCTTTCGCCCCCGCGTGGTCTATAACGGCTACGATGCCGAACTCTTCTTTCCCTGCCCGGCCGATCTCACCCTACGGCAAGAACTGGCCCCTGGGGGAGAACACCTCATCCTCTACGCCGGCCGGCTGATTCCCTGGAAGGGGGTCCAGTACGCCATCTCGGCCCTGAAGGAGGTGCCCAATGCCCTCCTCCTCATCGCCGGCGAGGGCCACTACCGGCCGGCCCTGGAAGAATGGGCCCGGGCGGAAGGAGTGGCCGACCGGGTCCGCTTCCTGGGGAGCGTCCCACACGAGGAACTCCCGCGCCTCCTCGCCGTAGCCGACCTCCTGGTAGCGAGCAGTTTCGCCAGCGAGACCTTTGGAATCGCTCTGGTGGAGGCCCAGGCGATGGGTGTCCCGGTGGTGGCCAGCCGTTTCGGAGGCTTTGCCGAGGTGGTGCAGGAGGGGGTAACCGGGCTCCTGGTGCCTCCCCAGGACCCCTCGGCCCTGGCCCGGGCTCTGCGGGAACTGCTGGCCGATCCGGAGCGACGCCGCCGGATGGGCGAGGCCGGCCCACAATGGGTGCGGGAGCGCTTCCACTGGGAACGGGTGGCCGAACGCGTCCTGGAAGCCTATCGGGTAGCCCTGGGATGTGAGAAAATTTCACAAACTTGACAAATGACCAGACATCGTGTATAATATAAGCACTCCCTTCCCCTAGTGCCCCTGGTGGACGGAAAAGCCTTGGCAGGGGAGGCGCCGTCCAGCAGGGGGCGTTTTTTATCCCCGGATTTGCCTTTCCCAGTCTTCGCGCAGAATCGCCATCAGGATGACGTCGTGGTAGCGGCCCTCGGTGTAATGGGCCTGGCGCAGGACCCCTTCCTCCTGAAAGCCGCAGCGTCGGTAACAACGCCGGGCCCGCTCGTTAAAGTCAAAGACGCTCAGTTGGATTCGGTTCAGGTTGAGTTCTTCAAAAGCAAACCGGAGCAGCGTGCGGACGGCATCCGTGCCGTACCCCTGCCCCCAGCGCTCCTTTTCCCCGATCACGATGCCCAGGGTGGCCTGACGATCCTTCCAGCGAATATCCTCCAGGCTGATGTTTCCGATATGCTCGCCGCTTTCGGTCTCGATGGCCAGCACCTTGCGGCTGCGGTCCTGCAATTGCTCCTCAAACCAGCGCTCTTCCTCGCCCCGGCTCAGGGGCATGAAGATGGTCAGATAACGGGTCACTTCCGGGTCGTTGAGCCAGCGGAGAAAGCGGGGGATGTCCTCCCGCTCGATCGCCCGCAACGTCACCCGTTCGCCCTTGAGCATGGGAATCCTTCCTCTGCAAACCGGTCATTTGGGATCAGGAGCCCCCTTTATCCCAGGGAAAACGTGCTTCCCTGGGGTTGGAAGAGCGTGGTCGGCAGGAACTCGTTCATGGCGGCCAGGGTATCCAGACAGCGGGGGATGAAGCCGGTGGGGCGGAGGGTGCCCACGATCTTGCCCTCCCGCA
>JBMFNL010000001.1:0-70866 GCA_049970175.1 Chloroflexia bacterium | reverse complement strand
ACTTGAGGGCGATGAGCGGATCCGGCGGCACCTTCCGCACCTTCCGCCCGAAGGTGGTCTCCACCGTTGGGGCGGCCTCTTCCACCAGGGCCAGCCGTTCGCTCAGCGAGCCCTCGCGGGCCGGAGCCCCCTCGCGGCGGGCGGCGGCCGGCCGGAGCATCTGCAGCCAGTCCACGTGGTAGACCCTCTGCTCCACGGTAGGCCGGCCGAAGCGGGCCAGGACCTGCTGGAAGGATTCCCCGCTCCCCAGGGCCGGCCCCCGCCCACCCTCGAAGAGGGTAGAGGGGATGTGGACGTTCATGGTGGCCAGGATGTCCAGGCAGCGGGGGATGAAGCCGGTGGGGCGGAGGGTGCCCACGATCTTGCCCTCCCGCACCCCCTGCTGCTCGTAGACAAAGATGTCCTGCAGGATGATCTGGTCGCCCTCCATCCCCTGGATTTCGGTCACCTGGGTGACCTTCCGGGAGCCGTCCCGGCCCCGGGTCATGTGGACGATGAGTTGCACCGCCGAGGCGATCTGCTCCCGGATGGCCTTGGAGGGGAGGTTCATCCCGGCCATCATGCACATCACCTCCAGCCGGGAGAGAACATCCTGGGGAGAGTTGGCATGGATGGTGGTGAGGGAGCCGTCGTGGCCGGTGTTCATGGCCTGGAGCATGTCGATGGCTTCCCCACCCCGGCACTCGCCCACCACAATGCGATCCGGGCGCATGCGGAGGCAGTTGATGACCAGTTGGCGAACCGAAACCTCCCCCTTGCCCTCGATGTTGGGCGGCCGGGCCTCCAGCGGCACCACGTGCTCCTGCCAAAGCGACAGTTCCGCCGTGGTCTCCACGGTGGTGATGCGCTCGTCGGCCGGAATGAAGGAGGAGAGGATGTTGAGGAGGGTGGTCTTGCCGGAGGAAGCACCCCCGGAGACGATGATGTTCAGCCGGGCCCACACGCAGGCCGCCAGGAAGAGCGCCACCTCCGGCGTCAGCGTCCCCAGCCGGATGAGGTCCTCGATGGTGAAGGTGTTGTGGGAGAACTTGCGGATGGTGATGGTGGGGCCGTTGAGGGCCAGGGGCGGGATGACCACGTTGACGCGGGAGCCGTCGGGGAGACGGGCATCGGCCATAGGGGAAGATTCGTCCACCCGCCGCCCGATGGGGGTGAGGATGCGGTCGATGACCCGGAGCATGTGCTCCTCGTCGTAGAAGCGGATGGGGGTGAGTTCGATCTTGCCGTTCCGCTCCACGTAGACGTGGTCGGGGCCGTTGGCCATCACCTCGGTGACGGTGGGATCGTCCAGCAGGGGCTGGAGCGGGCCGTAGCCCCAGACCTCGGCCTCGATCTCCTGCATCAGCCGGCGGCGCTCCACCTGCCCCAGGAGCAACCCCTCCTGGGCCACCGCCTCGCCCAGGGCCCGTTCGATGGTGGCGCGGAGTTCGGCCTGGGAAACGCGGCCCAGGCGGGGGCCCAACTCCCCGATGACCCGGTCCTGGACCCGAAACTTGAGGGCGATGAGCGGATCCGGCGGCACCTTCCGCACCTTCCGCCCGAAGGTAGGGAATTCCTCCTCGGAAGGCGGGGCGGCCGGAAGGCGGCTGAGCAGCCCCCTTTCCTCGGCCGGAACGGGCTGGCTGGCCTCTCCAGCCTGGGTGGAGGCCAGCCGGCCGAGCAGCCCGCCCTGGTCCGGGGCAGGAGCGGCCTCTTTCGGGGGCTGAGGGGTGGGCGGGCGCACCTCCGGGCCGGCAGGGGGGACGGCCGGGCCGCCCGTCTGGGCTTGGCCCAGGCGCCGGCTCAACCCGCTTTCATCGCTCTGCCGTGGGGATTCGGTCCCCAGACGCTTCAGTAGGGCCATCTCTCGGCTTCCAGGCCACCGGATTCTCTATCGGACGACGGCCCGGCCTGAACCCATTATATCACAAAACCGGTCTCCAAGCACGACGGATCAGGGCCAAGTAGGCAATCGCCCTCAGACGTCCAGGAGGTGGCCCATTTTTTCCTTTTTGGCCCGCAAATAGTCCCGGTTCACCTCCGTCGGAGGGGCGGCGATGGGCACGCGCTCGACCACCTCCAGGCCGTAGCCGCGCAGCCCTACGATCTTGCGCGGGTTGTTGGTCAGCAGGCGAAGTTTACGTACCCCCAGGTCGTGAAGGATCTGCGCCCCGATGCCATAGTCGCGCAGGTCGGGGGGGAAGCCTAACCGCTCGTTGGCCTCGACGGTGTCCAGCCCCTGGTCCTGGAGTTCATAGGCCCGGAGTTTGTTCAAAAGGCCGATGCCCCGCCCTTCCTGACGCATATACAATAGCACACCTCGCCCTTCCTGGGCGATGATCTGCATGGCCGCATGGAGTTGCTGCCCGCAGTCGCAGCGCAGCGAGGCCAGGGCATCTCCGGTCAGGCACTCGGAGTGCACCCGTGTCAGCACGGCTTCCTCTTCTCCGAACGGCGCCCCCATCACCAGCGCCAGGTGGTGTTCCCCGTTGATGACGTTCTCGTAGGCGATGGCCTCAAAATGGCCGTAGGCGGTCGGCAGGTGGGCGGCGGCCACCCGGCGGACCAGTTTCTCGTGGCGCCGGCGGTATTCGATGAGTTGGGCCACGCTGATGATTTTGAGGCCGAAGCGTTCGGCCAGGCGTTCCAGTTGGGGAAGCCGGGCCATGTGGCCGTCCTCATCCATGATTTCGCAGATCACCGCCGCCGGGTAGAGGCCGGCCAGTTTCGCCAGGTCCACCGAGGCCTCCGTCTGGCCGGCCCGCACCAGCACGCCCCCCTCCCGAACCCGCAGCGGGAAGACATGCCCCGGCATGACGATGTCCTCGGGACGGGTGCGGGGATCCAGCACCACCCGGATGGTGTGCGCCCGGTCGTAGGCCGAAATCCCGGTGGTCACCCCCTCGCGGGCTTCGATGGAGACGGTAAAGGCCGTGCCGAAGCGGGAACGGTTGTCCTGGACCATCATCGGGATGCGCAGTTCGTCCAACCGCTGGCCGATGATCGGCAGGCAGATCAGCCCCCGGCCGTACTTGGCCATGAAGTTGATGGCCTCCGGGGTGACCTTTTCGGCGGCGATGCACAGGTCCCCCTCGTTTTCCCGATCCTCCTCGTCCACAATGATCACAAACTTGCCGGCCCGAAAATCCTCGATGGCCTCTTCTACCGTCGCCAGTGGCATCGTCACCTCCTCCGCGACGCCCAACGTTCAACGATTAACGATCGACGCTCTCCCATCCCTCCCGGGCCAGTCGCTCCCAGTCCACCCTGCCCTCCTCCCGGCCGGTCAGGAGCCGCTCCACATACTTGGCGACGATGTCCACCTCCAGGTTGACGGCGTAGCCGACCGGCTGCCGGGGCAGGGTGATGTGGGCCTGGGTGAAAGGGACCAGGGAGACGGAAAACCGCTCGCCCTCCACCCGGGCCACGGTCAGGCTGGCCCCGTCTAGGGCAATAAAGGCCCGGGGCACGAGATAGCGCATGACCTCCGGCGGGGCGGCGATGGTCACCCAGAGGGCCTCGCCCTCGGGTCGCTTCTCGAGAATCCGGCCCATCCCGTCCACGTGGCCCTGGACCAGATGCCCGCCCAGACGGCCGGAGGGGGAAAGGGCCCGCTCCAGGTTGACCGGATGGCCGGGTTGCAGGCGGCCCAGGTTGCTTCGACGCAGCGTCTCCGGCATCACGTCCACCTGGAAGGAACGCCCATCCAGCGCCACCACCGTCAGGCAGACTCCGTTGACGGCGATGGAATCGCCGGGACGGGTGCCCTCCAGCACCGCCTCGGCTTCGACGGTCAGCCGGGGGGTGGGGCCACCCGTAACCCGGCGCACGGTGCCGATTTCTTCGATCAGGCCGGTGAACAAGGCGATTCCTCCGGGGCTTTTTCACCGGACGATTCCGGCACGCCGGCGCCCCGTTTCCGGCGTGGATAGCCGCTCACCAGGATATCCTCCCCGACCCACTCTACGCGCACCCCTTCCAGCCGGACGGCTTCCTCCAGGCGGGCGATGCCCTCGCCGGCGACGGCGGTCGGGGCCTCCCGGCCGCCAATGATGAGGGGGGCGATAAAGGCCAGCACCTTGTCCACCAGGCCGGCGCGGAAAAAGGCCTCCAGGAGGGTGCCGCCGCCCTCCAGGAGAAGGGAGGTGACCTCGCGCCGGCCCAGCGCCTCCACCAGGGCGACCGGGTCCACCCGCCCCTGCGGGTCGGCCGGCAGCACGAGTACCTCCACCCCTCGGGCCTCCAGGGCGGCCCGACGTTCGGGCGGGAAGGCCGGTGTGGCGGCGACGAGGGTACGGCCGGGGAGGGAGGGGTCGAAGAGGCGGGCCTCCAGCGGCACCCGGCCGCGGCTATCGGCCACGATGCGCAAGGGGTGGCGGCCCTCCCGGTCGGGCAGGCGGGTGGTGAGGAGGGGGTCGTCGGCGATGACGGTATCGGCGCCGACCAGGACGGCGTCCACGGCGTGGCGCAGTTCGTGGACGCGCTTCCGGGCGGCCTCCCCGGTGATCCAGCGGGAGCGGCCGGTGCGGGTGGCGGTCTTCCCGTCCAGGCTGGAGGCGAACTTGGCGATGACCATGGGCCGGCCGGTGGTGATGTAGGTGATAAAGGCCTCGTTCAATTCGCGGGCCTCCTTCTCCAGTTCGCCCACGACGGTGCGTATCCCGGCCTCTTCCAGCCGGGCCCGCCCCCGCCCGTTCACCAGGGGGTTGGGGTCGAGCATGGCCATGTGCACCTCGGCGATGCCGGCGGCCAGGATGGCCTCGGTGCAAGGAGGGGTGCGTCCATAGTGACAGCACGGCTCCAAGTTGACGTAGAGGACGGCCCCCCGGGCCCGTTCGCCGGCCATATGCAGGGCGTGGATTTCGGCGTGGGGCGTGCCGGCACGCCGGTGATAGCCCTCGCCCACGACCTCGCCGTCGCGCACGATCACCGCACCCACCATCGGGTTCGGGCTGGTCCGGCCGCGTCCCTGGGCGGCCAGGGCCAGGGCCCGCCGCATCCAGCGTTCGTGTTCCGTCTCCATGGCCGTAAAAAAGCCCCGAAGCCTTCCTTCGGGGCAGGAAACTTCGCCGGCGGAAATCGCCGGCCGGGACCTTCTTCCATCCGGACTATACCGTCGGCCCCGGACTTGCACCGGGTCGGCCGGAACGGCTCGCGGGCTTTCACCGCCGGTCGGGAATGGGCTCTGCCGAGCCGCACCCTGCCCTGAAGGTCGAATGAACGTTTTCAGGATACACCGGAGACCGGGGTTTGTCAAGCGAGCGCTCTCTGGCCGCCACGACGGAGGTGAAGTTGTTGGCCCGGTAATCGGTACCGTTGTGGAAACCCCCGAGTACACGCGAGCGCCGGACAAAGGGCAGGTTCAGGTTGGCTCCGGCGAGTATTCCAGAATCGGACTGTCTTTGGGCCTGGATACCCACGCTTGGCAGAAGCAGGCCCAACACCAAAAGAGCCGTGACCATGCACCTCTTCATGGCACACCTCCCTTCAGCGACACCAGTAAGGCTCGTACCACAGGGGGTTCTGGTCGGCTTCGACGATTTGAAGAGCGCCGGTGCCGTCCAGATGGATGACCCGGAGGGCGCCCTGGGGGTCGGTATAGGCTATCCTCCGTCCGTCGGGCGACCAGGTGGGGTTGCCCCCCTCGGCCAGTTTACGCGGGTGGCTCCCGTCAAAATCCATAACCCAGATGGTGGGGCCATCTCCATTGAACAGGTAGAAGAGTACCTGGTCTGAAACTGGGGAAAGAGAGGGTCGTTGGGCACTTGTAGGCATTTTCTGGAGTTCTATCGAGTCCAACAGATGGAGGGCATCTCCGCGAAGGTCCATAACCCACCAACGGACCCGGCCATGGGGATCTTCCCGGGTTGACTGGAACAGTATTTTTTCTCCCTCTGGAGACCATATGGGGTATCCGTCCCCCCAGCCCTTCGAACCACTATTCGTAAGGACGCGTTTGATGCCTGACGAAATGTCGACGAGGGCGAGACTCTGGCCCCAGGTGTGGGAATCCATTTCCAGAAAGGCGATTTGCCGGGCGTCCGGCGACCATGCTCCGAAGAATCCGGTGTGGCTGTCCAGCAAGGTGCGATGCTCGCTGCCGTCGCCGTTCACCAGGTGGATGTTCCCATCCCTGGTCCCGTAAGCCACCTGCTCATCCACGGGAGACCAGCGGGCCTCCAGCACCTCCAGCCCCTGCACCAAGGGCTCGGCCTTGTGCCCGTTGACCCATACCACCCACAGGTCCCTCCCACCGGGCACATCGGTCTCGGGCGGCACCGGCCTCTCCCCGACGCCCAGCAGAAGCCGGGTGCAGTCGTATGACCAGCCGTAGAGGGCCGTCGCGTTCCCGGAGGTCGTTACCTGGGCCTGGGCGCTGCCGTCGGGCCGCACCAGCCAGAGGTCGCCGTCCTTCAGGAAGGCGATCCGTTCCCCCTTTCCCCACTCGGCCGCCAGCGGCTGCACCTGGAGGATGGGGACGGGCAGCGTCGTGGGCGTCGGGGTGGGTTCCGAGGTTGCCGTCGGTTCGGGGGTCCATCCCTGGGGCGGGGGATAAGCCTCCCGCGTTGGGTAGGAGACCTCCGTCGGCGTAGGGGAGGCCTCGGCCGTGGGCGGGGAGGCCTCCGTCGGAAGGGCCTGGCTGGCCGGGGGGGAGGCGAAGTAGGACGTGCAGCCGGCCAGGAATAGGACGAACAGGACGAGAAACCATAGACGCGTATGCATCGCGTTCCTCCTGTTGGTGGTTTCACGACTTCTCGACCCACTTGACGTTCCCGTCGCACCTCCTTTCGGCCTGCCGGGGGGCCGGCCATTATCCCGTCGTCGCTGGCCCGCCCTCCGGCGGGCCTGAAAGCATAATAGCACGGGTTGGGGGATTGGTCAAGAAGATTCAAGTTCTACCTCCCACCAAGTAACTTCCTGTGGGTGTGAACCAAAAATGTAGGTCGGTTTGTCAAACCGACCTGCCCTATGGACGGAGGAGTAGGTCGGTTGGTCAAACCGACCTACTCCATCCCCGATCCACAGTTTGGGGGAGAGAGCCGAGGTCGTTTTGCCCAAGCCGGCATCCCGGCGCAAGTCCCCGATCCCGAAGCCGGTTCAAGAGATAAACTTCCTGAGGACCTCTTCCCAATCGCCGGCTTCGGCCTGTTCCAGGGCTACCGCCACAACTCCGGGGGACAGTTCCTCCCGCAGTTTTTCCAAGAGGCGACCGGCATGCTCCCGGGTTCCTTCCTCAACGGCCGGGTGACGAAGGACAACGGCCAGGACCTCCAGGGCTTCTGAGGGGGACCCTTCTCCGTACAGTACGTCCGCCAGATCCGCCAGGATATCCAATACGCGGGGAACGGCCTGTAGTTCCCTCGCCACACGCAGGGATTCGAGGAGATACCTCCGCGCAGCCGGGTATTTCCCCTGAGCGCAGGCGCTGGCCCCCAGGTTGCTGAGGACCGTGCAGACGGCCCACTGTTCGCCGATCTCGCGGAAGATGGCCAGTGCCTCCAGGCCCAGACGCTCGGCCTCGGCATGCTGCCCCTGATTTCCGGAGATATATCCGAGATTGGCCAGGGCAAAGGCCGTCCGCCGGTGATCGCCGATTTCCTGGAAAAGGGACAGACTCTCCTGGAAAAGCCTCCGGGCCTCTTCATAGTCTCCCAGCGCACTGGCCTCCAAGCCCAGATTGTTGAGGGCGGCGGCGATGCCCCGGCGGTATCCAATTTTCCGAAAGAGGTCCAGGCTCTCCTGAAAGGCCCGGCGCGCTCCTTCGTACTCCCCCACGGCGCTGATCACGATTCCCAGGTTGAGAAAGGCATGGGCCTGTGGCCAGGTCTGGCCGCTCTCCCGGCCAAGATCCAGGCTTTCCTGAAGCGACCGGCGGGCCAGGTCGTATTCCCCCAGCAGGCGGTAGACGGCCCCCAGATGGGCAGCGTCGAAAGTTGCTTCCTCGGCGTCGCCCAGACGACGGGCGATGGAGAGCGCCTCGGAAAAGAACTCCCGAGCCTCCGGGTAGCGCCCCAGGCGCTCGCAGCACCAGCCGTAGCGGGCCAGAACCCGCCCCAGGGCGGCTTCGTACCGGTTGTCTCCGCCGGGAAGTTTCCGCAGGGCCTCCAGCGTCTGGCGAAAGACCTGCTCCCCTTCGTGGAACAGGCTACGCATCTCGTAGAAGAGGTAGAGGCTCTCGGCCGCACGGCCGATTTCGGCCCATCTCCCCTGTTCCACAGACCACCTCCAGGCCTCCAGGATGTTCTCGTGCTCCTCGTGAATCTCCTGAAGCGCTTCTTCCTCTTTCCCCGCTTTGAGCGGTTTTTCGCGTTCCTGGAGGAAGCGGATGTAGAAAAGGCCGTGAAGGTCCCGCACCCGCTCCGGTTCTCCGGCCATCTCCTGAAGTTTCTCCTCGGCGTACTGTCGTAGCGTCTCCAGAATCTCGTAGCGGCCGGCCGTACAGCGCAACAGGGATTTGTCCAGCAGAGCGGAAAGGACGGGCAGGGAAACGCCGGCCACCTCTTTCGCCGCTTCCCGTTGGAAGCCTCCCCGAAAGACCGAAAGCCGCGCCAGCGCCCGCCGCTCCTCCTCCGCAAGGAGGGCCCAGGAGGAATCGAAGACCGCCCGCAGGCTCCGATGCCGCTCCGGGATATCCCGCCAAGCCGAGGAAAGAAAGTCCAGCCCCCGCTCGATCTCCCGGACAATTTCCCCACAGGAGAGCACCCGCACCCAAGAGGAGGCCAGTTCGATTCCCAGCGGCATCCCTTCCACCAGCCGGCAAATCCGCACCACCACCGGCCGATCCTCCGCCGAAAGGCGAAAGTCCGGCCGGGCCCGCCGTGCTCCCTGCAGAAAGAGTTGTACCGCCTCATAGTGTTCTACCTCTTCCTCCCCCTCCGCCGGCCGCTCCAGTCCTTCCAGGGGAAAGACCCACTCCCCGCGCAGCCGCAGCGCCTCCCGCGAGGTTGCCATCACCTTCACCTCCGGCGCCGCCTGCAAGAGTTCGGCCACCCGGCCGGCCCCGGCCAGCAGGTGCTCAAAGTTGTCCAGCACCAGGAGCATCCGCTTCTCCCGCAGGTAGCTCGCCAGTTGCGTCTGCGGCTCCTCCGGGCCGTAGAAGGAGAAGCGCAGGGCATCGGCGATGGCCGAGACGAGGAACTCAGGCGAGGCCAGGGCGGCCAGCGGCACAAAGTAGACCCCGTGGGAAAAGTCCTCCACCTTCTCCGCCGCCGCCTGCAACGCCAGTCGGGTCTTGCCCACTCCCCCCGGCCCCACCAGCGTGAGCAGCCGGCAGTCCGGGCGGTCGAGCAGGGAAAGGACCTGGGCCAGTTCTTTCTCCCGGCCGATGAAGGGGGTGGGCTGCACCGGCAGGTTGTGCGGACGGGCGGAAAGGGAGCGCAAGGGGGGAAACTTCTGCAGCGGCAACTCGGGGTGAACCAGGCCGTAGACCTGCTGCGGCTGGCCCAGGTCTTTGAAGAAGTGAAAGCCCAGGTCGCGGTAGGAGGCTCCCTCCGGCAGAGGAGCCGCTCGCAGTACCTCGGGGGTGAAGAGCACCTGCCCGCCCCAGCCGGAGGAGAGCAGTCGGGCGGTGCGGTTGATGGCAGGGCCGAAGTAATCCTCCCCTCGGCACAGGGCCTCGCCGGCGTGCAGGGCGATGCGAATGCGCAACTCCCGGACCTCCCCCCAATCCTCCTGGGCCAGGGCCTTCTGGACCTCCAGGGCACAGTGGAGCGGCCGGCCGCGTTCAAAGACGGCAAAGACACCGTCGCCGGTATGTTTGATGATGCGACCGCCATACCGCTCGATCTCCCGCCGCAGGATGGCGTCGTGGCGGGCAAGCACCGCCCCCATCAGCGTCGGATACTTTTCCCAGAGGCGGGTGGAGTTCTCGATATCGGTAAACAGGAAGACGGGCATTCAAAAAACCTCCCGGAGGAAGGCCAGACGGAACGGGCGAATCTCCAGGAGCCGTTCCCAGCGGGCCAGGGCACGGTTGAGGAGCGCCGGGGAGACCTCCAAGCCCTCCTCCCGGGCCATCGTCCCGGCATCGCCGCGGGCCAGGAGAAGAAGGAGCGCCAGCGCCCGCATCCCCCGCGAAAGCGGCCGGTAGAGAAGCATCTGCTTCCCTTCCACAAAGTGGCGAAGGAAGCGCTCCAGGAAGAGGTTGGCGGCCGGGGAATCGGACCCGGGGAAGGCGTCCCAGGCCGTTTCCGGCCGGCCGGCCAGCCGTTCCAGCACCTGGACGGCCCGGTCCACCCCGTCCTCCCCTTCAGGACTGTCGGCCAGCACCTCCCGATGCTCGCGGGCACTTTTCCCCAGATGCCCGGCCATCCGGGCCAGCCCTTCCGGACCGGGGATGGGGTCCGGACCGGAGGGCACCAGCCTCCGCCATCCCTGTCGCAGACGCTCCAGGGAGGAACGGGGATCGCCTGCCAGAGTCCAGGGCGAGGCCAGAAGGGATCGCTCCCAGGCGAGGTATTCCGCCCGGTCCGCTTCCTGCTCCTCATCCAGCGGGATGCGCTCCGGCAGGGCGTAGATTTCCTCCATCTCCGAGGCCAGGGCGGCCAGTTCCTCCCGCCGGGAGGAAAGCGGCTCCCCCGTGTCGTAGGTTCGCCAGAGGTTCGGGCACTCGAAGGTGAGCGAGAAAATCGCCCGGCCGGTCACGAGCACGGGGTAGGCCAGAGGAAAAAGGCGGCAGGGGAAGGGTTTGGCCTGGGGGCCCAGTTCCTGATGTACCCGGCAGCGCATCTCCGCATCGAGGAAGGCGCAGCGGGTGGGGTGGCTGCGCGTGGCGATGGTCTCCTCCAGCCGGCCCCACTGAGTCCCGGGGCGTGGGAGGAAGAGCCGGCCGGCTTCGGGCGGGACCACGTCCTCCGGCCAGGGGAAAGCCTCCAGCAAGTGCCGCTCCTCCGGGGAGACCGGGACGGCATAATGACAGCAGGCGCCGCATCGCAGGCAGGTGTGGTGGGCCTCGTCCACCACGGCGATCCTATCCGGGGTGATCGGGGGAGGCGGCCGGCCGTCCAGGATGGGCTGCAGGAGGAGGTCCTCGGCCTCGTAGGCGCGTTTCCAGGCGGCCAGGAGTTCCTCCTGCTCCGGGTCCACCAGGAGCATCCAGTCGGCCAGGTCATCCAGGAGTTCCAGGACGTCGTCGAGCCGCCGGTGGAGGAAACGGGCTATTTCCTGAGGGGTACGGCTGCCGTCCAGGAGGTCCAGGAGAGGCCGGGCTTCCGGTTCCAGTTCAAAGAGGCTGCGGCGGGCCGGGTCGTAAAGGAGTACCCCCTCCCCCGGCCGGCCGGGGAAAATTTCCAGGTCGGGTCGCAGGCGAGGCCGCTCGATTTCCATCGCACACCTTTCCGCTCAGGGACCCGGTGCCGGGGTGCAGGTGGGCAGGACCAGCACGCTGAGGAGGACGCTCCGGGTGTTGTTCGTCTCGTCCGATTCGACGACGGTGTTCTCCACATCCACCGTGGCGGTGACCACGGTGTTGAGGACGACGGCCGGGCAGACCACTTCGGTCCAGGCCCCGGGGTCCAGCCCTTCCCATCGCCAGCGACAATCCTCCAGGCCCGGGCCGACCAGGGCCAGGTAGAAGGTGCCGGCCGGGGCCGACCCCATATTGCTCACCCGGACGGCGATGCCGCTCGGCCGGCCGCAATCAAAGGGCGTGCCCTGGCTCGAGCGCACCGACTCCACCCGCAGGTCCGGGAGGGGCGGCCCCCCGCCGGGCGTTCGCGGAGGCGTGGGAGAGGGGAGGCGCGTGGCCGTGGCCGGCGGCAGTGTGGGCGTAGGGGAAGGAACAGGGATCGGCGTGAAGGCCGGCGTGGGCAGAGGGGCTTTGGTGGGGAACGGGCTGGGCGTGGGGGCCGGCGTGGGAAACGGCGTGGCCGTGGCCCGGGGCGTCGGCGTGGGCAACGGCGTGGGGGGGAGGAAGCCGCGCAGGAGCAGGGCCTGGAAGAAGGCGCGGTCCAGTCGGGTCACCTGCTCGCTGGAAAGGTCGCCGTTTCCTCCGTGTGGAGGCTCCTCGTTGCCCAGGCGGTCGCGGGCCTGGACGCGGAAGTAGCGGGTGATGCCCGGCGGAACGTCCACCGGGGCGGCCGTCCAGGTCGTATCGCGCCAGAGGTCCTGCCAGGGGCCTTCCGTCCCATCGCGGGCCTGGACGGTATAGGAGGCGATGCCGCTCCCCTCGTCGGTCCCGCCCCAGCGCAGGAAGTACCGGCCGGTGACGGCGCGGTACAGCCCGATCACGGTGGAGGTGGGCGGGCCGGTATCCACCCCGAAGCGGCGCACCGGGGCGGGCGGCCCATCGCCCCCTTCGCCGTAAGCCCGGACGGACCAGTACAGGGCCGGATAGTCCCGGTCCAGGGAGAGGTTATAGGTCAGGGCCGGCCCCACGTCCTCCTGGACCAGAGGGGCAGTCAGGTTCGGGTCCAGCGCCACCACCAGGCGGAAGCCGCCTACCGTCGCCGTGGCCGGGACCGTCCAGGAAAGCGTGACCTCGCGACTCCTCAGCCAGGCACCGTCCTCGGGAGACTCCGGTTGAGGCCTGGGGGGCGGTTCGGAAATCGGGGAACGGAGCACCCAGCGCGCCTCATCGTACCAGAGGGCGCGCCAGTAGTCGCCGGCCAGGTCGTCCAGATAGAGGTAGCCGCTCGTCCCCCGGTAGAAGGGGTAAGCGCCGAGAGAGACCCAGCGCCCCTGTTCCGCCCGCTGGTTGACGGTGACCAGGATGCCCCCATCGCGGTAGTAGAGGCGGTAGCGGGCGCTTTCGGTGTACTCCGGGAGGTCCTCGCCAGTGCAGGAGGGAATCCGGACAAAGACCTCGTACCAGCCGGCCCGGGGGAGGTTGGGCCGCCAGATGGCCCAGTTGGTCGATTCCTCGGCCCGGGTAACGGTATGGGTCCAGAAGGAGTGTCCGTCCGGGCTACAGCCGTCGTGCCAGTAGGCCGGGCTACGGGTGAACTCCGGGGAGAGGTCGTCCACCGTAACGGCCTCTTCCTGGGCTTGCAGGCGCTCGAAGACATCCTGGCGGATGGTGGGGAGAAGGCCGTAGAGCACGTCGCCCGGACAGGTGGTTTCGCCGACATCGCGGTGGCCGGCGATATGGTCATAGACCTTGTGGTTGTTGAAACTGCGCCCCAGGGGATCGATGCCCCGCTGGGAGGCCTTCCAGGCGATGAGCGCTTCCAGGCTTTGCTGCAGGGGGGCCGGGACAGGAGCGGCGGAGTAGGTGCCCAGGCAGCCCACGCCCATCGTGCCGGGGTTGTAACTGCGGGCGTGCCCGCCGATGACGTCGTCCCCGCCGGCCCGTCCCTCGTAGACGTTGCCCAGGGGGTCCACCAGGAAGTTGTAGCCGATGTCGCCCCAGCCCCGGGTGTTGGCGTGATAGTACCAGATGGAGCGGACGCGGGCGGCCCAGTCGGTATCGCCGTTGGGCGTGGCGGTATGGTGGATGATGACGTGGGTCACGCGGGCGTACTCGGGCGGCCAGCGCGGGCTCTGCTCCCCCTCGGGGCAGCCCCACTCTTCCCGGCTGATGACCGGGGGCTTTTCCACCGCCAGGATTCCCTTGCCCGTCCCTTTGACCCGCATGATCTCCTGGGTGCTGGGGCCGGCCCGGGCGTCAATGAAGGTAAAGGTCAGGCGGTTCAGTTTGGGCAGCGACCCCGGCTGGAGGGAGGAAAAGAACAGGCGGAACTGGAGCCGCCGATGTACGCCGTCGCTCTGGGGGATAAAGAGGAGTTTCCCGGAGTACTGGCCCAGAGGCATCGGCGGGAGGTCGTCCTCCTCCACGATGGTTTGCCAGGGGCTCCAGGCCTCGCCGCTTTCCTCCGGGCTGGTCCGCACCTGGAGGAGGAGGGATGTGCCGGGGGGCAGGTCGGCTTCCCAGATCGTACCCAGGTCGGAGAAGGGGATGGGGGCGATCAGCACGGGTGAGGTGTAGATGCCCGTGCCGGAGAGGGTGAGTTCCAGGCCGGCCGCCTTAGAGAGCGGCCCCCGGCTCTGGCCGGGAAGAAAGTCCGTGCCGCTCAGGGTAAGGTCGCCGGCGCGGATTTCGGGCCGGGCCTGCGGCCGGCCGGGGAAGGCCTGTCCGATGACGAGGGGAAGGAAGCCGCCCAGGAGGAGGGCCAGCAGAACGGCCAGGGCCGTCAGCCTCCACCTCCAGCGTCGGAAGAAACGCACCCAAAAGTCCACCGGGGCTTTCCTTTCCCGGGCCGTCAAGCCCGTGTGCTGAATTTAGCATATCACAGCCCCCTTTTTCTGTCAATCGTGCAAACAGCCCGTTTGCGCCGGCCCCCGTTCTGGTGTAGAATAGGGGGCAAAAGCCGAGAGGAGTGGTGATGCCCAGACCCCGTACGATCGCCATTGACGGGCCGGCCAGCGCCGGGAAAAGCACGCTGGGGGAGGCGCTGGCCCAGGCGCTGGGTTACCTGTATTTCGACACCGGCGTGATGTACCGCGCCGTCACCTGGGAGGCGCTGCGCCGGGGCATCCCCATCGCCGACGAGGCGGCCGTCACCGCTCTGGCGGAGACGATCGCCATTGACGTCACCCGCCCCAGCGTGCCGGACGGCCGGCAGTACGATGTCTATGTGGACGGGCGCGACGTGACCTGGGACATCCGCCGGCCGGAGGTGGATGCCCACGTCTCGCCCGTCTCCGCCTACCCGGGGGTGCGCGCCGCCCTCACCCGCCAGCAGCGGGCCATCGGGCAGCGCGGTGAGGTGGTGATGGTGGGACGGGACATCGGCACCGTCGTCCTCCCCGAGGCCGAACTGAAGATCTACCTGGATGCCTCCCTGGAGGTACGGGCCCGGCGGCGGCTGGCCGAACTTCAGGCCCGGGGCTGCGCGGCGGACTATGCCGCCGTGCTGGAGGTCATCCGCCGGCGGGACGAGATCGACTCCGGCCGTTCGGTGGCCCCGCTGCGGCCGGCCGAAGATGCCTTTTACCTGTGCAACGATCACCTCACCGTGGAGGAGGAAAAGGCCCTGATCCTGGCCCTCTTCGATTGTTGAAGCGGGACGCTGGAGAGGAGGTGGCCATGTTCTATGCCGTCGTTCGGGCCGTCCTACGCCTGCTCCTCTGGATCTTTACCGAACTGGAGGTAGAGGGGACGGAACACGTCCCTTCCGGGCCGGCGTTGATGGTGTGCAACCATGTCAACCTGATGGATCCCGTCGTGCCCATCGCCGTCCTGAAGCGGCGCGTCACCTTCATGGCCAAGGAGGAGGTCTTTGCCACGCCCTTCCTGGGCCCCATCCTGCGCGCCCTTCAGGTGGTCCCGGTGGCCCGGGGGCGAATCGCCTCCCGGCGGGCCCTGCAGCGGGCGGAGGAGTTCCTTCGGCGGGGCTGGCTGTTCTGTATGTACCCGGAAGGCACGCGCAGCCGCCGGCCGGGGATGGGGCCGGGCCATGCCGGCGCCGCCCTCCTGGCCCTGCGCACCGGCGTGCCGATCGTCCCGGCGGCCATTACGGGGACGCACCTGATTCTCCCGGAGGGGCGCATCTTCCCCTGTCGGGGCCCGGTCACCTTCCGCATCGGCGAGCCGTTCCGGGTCGAGCGGGCGACGGGCCGGATCGCCCGCTCCGTCCTGGAGCACCTGACCGAGATGATGATGCGGCGCGTCGCCGCCCTCCTTCCCCCGGAATACCGGGGGGTCTATGCCCTGGAGCCGGCTTCGGCCCAGGTTCAGGAGTAGGGAGATGGAAAAGCCGGAAACGATGCGGGCCATGGTGCTGGAAGCGCCGCACCGGCCCCTGCGCCGGATGGAGGTGCCGTTGCCCCGGCCGGGGCCGGGACAGGTGCTCATCCGGGTCCTGGCCTGCGGCGTCTGCCATACGGACCTGCACATCGTGGACGGCGAGTTGGCCGAGCCCAAACTTCCCCTTATCCTGGGGCATCAGATCGTCGGCCGCGTCGTCCAGGCCGGGGAGGATGCCCCGTTCCGTCCCGGGCAGCGCATCGGCGTGCCCTGGCTGGGGTATACCGACGGCACCTGCCGCTACTGCCGGCGCGGCCAGGAGAACCTCTGCGACCGGGCCCTCTTCACCGGCTACACCCTGGACGGCGGCTTTGCCGAGTACGCCGTGGCCGACCAGCGCTATTGCTTTCCTCTGCCGGAGGCCTATAGCGACCTAGAGGCGGCTCCGCTCCTCTGCGCCGGCCTGATCGGCTACCGTTCCTACCGCCTGGCCGGGGAGGATGTCGAACACCTGGGCCTCTACGGCTTTGGGGCGGCGGCCCACATCATCGCCCAGGTGGCGGTGCACCAGGGCCGGAAGGTCTATGCCTTCACCCGGCCGGGCGATACGGCGGCGCAGGAGTTTGCCCGCGCCCTGGGCGCCGTCTGGGCCGGGGATTCCACCGAACCCCCTCCACACCCCCTCGACGCGGCCATCATCTTCGCCCCGGTCGGCCCCCTCGTGGTGGCCGCATTGCAGGCCACGGTCAAGGGGGGCACGGTCGTCTGTGGCGGCATCCATATGAGCGACATCCCCTCCTTCCCCTACCGCCTGCTCTGGGAGGAGCGGGTCGTCCGCTCGGTGGCCAACCTCACCCGCCGGGACGGGCTGGAGTTTCTGGCGCTGGCTCCCCAGGTGCCGGTGCGGACCCGGGTCAACGTCTTTCCGCTGGAGGCGGCGAACGAGGCCCTGGAACGGCTGCGCCGGGGGAAGATTGAGGGGGCGGCGGTGCTGGATGTGGCGGCGGGTGCCGCCTAGGTGGGGGAGGGAGGTATGCGTCGGGCCAAGATCATCGCCACGCTGGGGCCGGCCAGCGCTTCCGAGGAAGTCATCCGCGGCCTGATCGAGGCCGGCGCCGATGCCTTCCGGCTGAACTTTTCCCATGGCCGGCCCGAGGAGCACGTGGAACGGCTGCGGCAGGTGCGGAGAATCTCCGCCGAAGTCGGCCGGCCGGTGGCCGTCCTTCAGGACCTGGCGGGCCCTAAGGTGCGCACCGGGACCCTGCCCGGCGGCCCCTTGACCCTCCAGGAGGGGGAAGAGGTGGTCCTCTCCGGCCGGCCGGACGCGCTGGGCCCCGGCCGGATTCCCATCAACTACCCGGACCCGGAGACGATTCCCCCGGGCAGCCGCATCCTCCTGGATGACGGCCGGCTGGAACTTCAGGCCCTTTCCGCCCAAGGGGGAGAACTGCGCTGCCGGGTCATCCACGGGGGCATCCTGGGCGAACACAAGGGGGTCAACTTCCCCGACCTGGCGCTCCCCCTCCCCGCCCTCACGGAGAAGGACCGGGCCGACCTGGCCGTGGGCCTGGCGGCCGGGGTGGACTATGTGGCCGTCTCCTTCGTGCGGCGCGCCGAAGACCTCCGCGAGGCCCGCCGGCTCATCGCCCAACAGGGCGGTGGGACGCACTTTAGCGCGCCCCCGCTCATCGCCAAGATCGAAAAGCCCCAGGCCCTGGAAGACCTCCCGGCCATCCTGGAGGAAAGCGATGGGGTGATGGTGGCCCGGGGCGACCTGGGGGTGGAACTGGCTCCCGAGCGGGTGCCCATATTGCAGAAGGAGATCATCGAGCAGGCCAACGAGAAGGGCCGGCTGGTCATCGTGGCCACACAGATGCTCGAGTCGATGATGCACGAACCCCGTCCCACCCGCGCCGAAGCCTCCGATGTGGCCAACGCCGTCATTGACGGGGCCGATGTCCTCATGCTCTCCGGGGAAACGGCCGTGGGGTCATATCCGCTGGAGGCGGTGCGCATGATGGCCCGCATCATCGAGGAGGCCGAACGGAGCGGCCGGCGCGGCGACATCGGCGGCCGCTGGGCCGAAGGCCACGCGGCCCCCACCTATGCCCATGCCATCAGCCATGCCGCCCGGGAGATCGCCCGCGACATGGCCCTGAAGGCCATCATCGCCTTCACCCGTTCCGGCTTCACCGCCCGGCTGATTGCCAAGGACCGGCCGGCCGTGCCCATCCTGGCCGCCACGCCCGACGAGGCCGTCTGGCGCCGGCTCAGCCTGGTCTGGGGCGTGACCCCCATCCTGTGCCCCTTTGTCGAGGACACGGACGGCATGATCGCCTCCGTCGAGCGCGAACTGGTCGCCCGGGGCCACCTGCAACCCGGCGACCGGGTGCTCATCATGGGCGGCATGCCGGTGACGACCCGCGGGCCGACCAACTTTTTGAAGATTCACGTCGTCGGGAGGGGAACTTGAGCGAGGAGCGGAGAAAGAAACTTCCCCCCGTCCGCCGCGGCCGGCCGCGAAAGACGGTCCAGGTGCGCTTTCCGGACGGGCGCATCCTGGAGGCCCCGGTCGGCACCCCGCTGGAGGCCTTTGTAGCCCGGACCGGTGAGCCGCCGCCGGCCGTGCTGGCCCTGGCCGAGGGAAGGCTCCTGGAACTCACCTACCCGGTCCGGCACGACATGGCCGTCCAACCGCTCACCCTGGCCCACAGCGACGGGATGCGCGTCTATCAGCGTTCCCTCTCCTTCCTTCTGGTGGTGGCGGCCCGCGAACTCTTTCCCGAGGCGCGCGTCGTGGTGGACCATTCCCTCACCCTGAACGGCTTCTACTGCCGGGTGGAGGGGCGGGAGCCCCTCACGGCCGAGGAACTGGCCCGGCTGGAGGCCCATATGCGCGCCCTGGTCGAGGCCGACCTGCCCATCCTCCGCCGGCGCATCTCGCTGGACGAGGCCCGGAAAATCTTTGAGGAGCAATCCTACCTGGACAAGGTGCGGCTCCTGGCCTTTCGACAGAAGGACTATCTGACCGTCTATGAATTGCGGGGCGTTTACGACTATTTCTACGGCCACATGGTGCCTTCCACCGGCTACCTGCGCCTCTTTGCCCTGCATCCCTATCCGCCGGGATTCATCCTGCGCTTTCCCCGTCGCGGCGACCCCAACGTCCTCCCCCCGTTCCGCGATTCGCCCAAACTGGCCGCCGTCTTCCAGGAGTATGGGGAGTGGATGCGTTTCCTGGGCATCGAGGACCTGGCCGACCTGAATCGGGCGAACGAGGCCGGCCGGATGCGCGAGATCATCCTGGTTTCGGAGACCCTGCATGCCCAGCGCCTGGCCGAGATCGCCCGGGAGATCGCCGGCCGGCGCGAGACGGTCCGCCTGGTGCTCATCGCCGGCCCCACCTCGGCCGGCAAGACCACCTTCAGCAAGCGCCTGGGCGTCCAACTCCTGGCCAACGGCCTTCGCCCCCTGCCGCTCAGCCTGGACGATTACTTCGTCCCCCGCACCCGGACGCCGCTGGACGAGGCGGGGGAACCGGACTATGAGGCCCTGGAGGCCATTGACTTGGAACTCCTGGGCGAACAACTCCTGGCCCTGCTGGAGGGACGGGAAGTTACGCTTCCCCGGTATAACTTCCTGAGCGGCGAACGGGAAGAGGGACCGACGCTCTCCCTGCGGCCCGGCCAAATCCTCCTCATCGAGGGGTTGCACGGGTTGAACCCGGACCTGCTCCCGCGCATCCCACCCGAGTGTATCTATCGGGTCTATGTCTCGGCCCTCTCCCAACTCAACCTGGACCGGCACAACCGCATCCCCACCACCGACACCCGCCTGCTCAGGCGCATCGTGCGCGATGCCCAGACCCGGGGCTATTCGGCCCGGGAAACGATTGCGCGCTGGGAGAAGGTGCGCCGGGGTGAGGAACGCTACATTTTCCCTTACCAGGAGAACGCCGACACCATGTTCAACTCGGCCCTGGCCTATGAACTGGCCGTGCTCCGGCCGCTGGCCGAGCCGCTTCTGCGCCAGATCGAGCCGGGCACGCTGGAGTGGGTAGAGGCCCGTCGCCTGCTGGCCTTTCTGGAGTGGATTCGCCCCTGCTCTCCCTACCTGGTCCCCGACAACAGCATCCTGCGCGAGTTCATCGGTGGATCCATCCTGGAGGAATTCCGCTTCTAGCCTTCAGGGGAAGAGCGCTGCCTCCGCCGCCGCGCAGAGGATGTGCCCGATCAGGATGTGGACCTCCTGCACGCGGGGGGGGAGGGCGGAAGGCACCACCAGGGCCAGGTCGCACTGCTCGGCCAGTCCCCCGCCGTCGCCGCCCAGGAGGGCCAGGACGCGCATCTTCCGGGCCCGGGCGGCGGAGGCGGCGCGATGGAGGTTCTCCGAGCGCCCGCTGGTGCTGAGGAGGAAGAGGATGTCTCCCGGCCGGCCGAGGGCCTCCACCTGGCGGGCAAAGACTTCGGCAAAGGCCCGGTCGTTGGCCGTGGCGGTGAGGATGGAGGTATCGGTGGTGAGGGCGAGGGCCGGCAGGGCCGGCCGCTCCTTGAGGAAGCGGTTGACCAGTTCGGCGGCCAGATGCTGAGCATCGGCGGCGCTTCCTCCGTTGCCGCAGAAGAGGACCTTCCCGCCCTGCCGCAGGCAACGGATGAGCGCCTCGGCCATGGCGGCGATGGTGGGAGCCTGGCCGGCCAGGACCTGCTCCTTCAGGGCCAGGCTCTCCCGGAAGGCCCCCTCGATCTGGGCCAGGAGGGCCTGCCGCCCCTCCGTCGTGTCGTTCACCGTTCCCTTTCTTCCTGCTCTTCCTCGCTTTTCTCCTTCTCCTCCCCCTTCCCGGACAGTCCCTCGCGGAACTCGCGGATCGTCCGCCCGATGGCCCGGCCCAGTTGCGGCAGGCGAGAGGCGCCGAAGATGAGGAGGAGGATGAGCAGGATGATCACCAGTTCGGGAACGCCGATGGTTCGAAACATCGTCTTGCCTCCGGTTCCGGCCGGCATCTGCGGCCGGCCGATCGTGTACCGCATTATACATCGCCCTCAGGGAATACACAACCCGGCCGCTTGACGCAGATGCTTGCCGGCCGTTGGGCGAGGCTTGATTTCGATACGGCCGTCGCTGCGCTCCGGCCTGCTTCACACGGCGCCTCGCCCAACGCCCCATAGGCATCTTCTGATGCGGCGGCCGGAGCCTCGCCTGGCCGTCATTGCCCCAGTCTCCGGCGCAGGAAGAAGAGGCTTTCCGTCACGGTCTCCTCGTCGCCCGAGACCTCCAGGACCAAACGCGGAGGCTGAGGATGCATGGCCAGGAGCGGCAGGAAGCGGGAGAAATCCGCCGTGCCCTCGGTGAGCGGGCCGTGGACGTCCATCCGGCCGTCGTTGTTATGCAGATGGATGTAGGCGGCATACCCCCCCAGGACGGACAGCCACTCCTCCGGCGGTTGCCGAGAGTAGATGTTGGCGTGTCCCACGTCGAAGCAGGCCCGCACGGTGGGGGAATGGACGGCCTCCAGGAGGTCGCGCAACACGGCCGGGTGTGGTTCCCAGACGTTTTCCAGGAGGATCTGCAGCCCCAGCCGGCCGGCCTCTTCCCCGATTTCCCGCCAGAAGTCGGCGCTACGGCGCAGCCAGCGCCGGTCAAAGCCCGGGGCGCGGATCAGCGGGTTGTAGCCGGTGTGGAAAATCACCGTACCGGCCCCGACTTCGACGGCCACCGCCAGTGCCTTCCGGTAACGCTCCCGGCAAAAGGCCACCAGGCCGCGGTCGCGCAGGCCGGGGTTGAGGTCGGAGCGGGGGCCATGGAGGGCGCGTTCCCCGGGAATCTGGTGGAGCAGGGGACGGAGTTCCTCCAGCCGGCCGCGCCAGTCGTCCTCCAGGAGGTCCGGGTCGGCAAAATCGCCCACTTCCACTCCCAGGTTGTAGCGCCGGGCCAGGGCCGGGATAAAGCCCCAACCTTCCCGCTGGCAGGCGATGAGGATGGCGGGTCCGGCCACCTTACCCTCCCACCAACCGGCCGGCCAGTTCCTCCAGGGAGACCGTCCGGCCGGCCTGCACCCTCCGGCGGGCCGGCCACCAGGCCGGAAGGAGGAGCAGGCCGGCCAGTTGCCCCCGCAGGCGGGCCCGAGCCGCGGCCCCGCGCCAGTGGCGCAGCGCTTCCGTGGCGATGCGCATCTGGGCCCGGACAATCGCCCCCCAGTGCCGGCGCAGGAGCGGCCCGGGCATATCCTTCGCCAGCACCAGCAGGGTGTTGCGCCCCACATAGTAGGAGGCCAGCGCCCCCCCGCCGGTCGCGCTGACCTTGTGGTAGACGATGGCCTGGGGAACAAAGCGGCAGCGATAGCCGCGCAACTGGGCCCGCCAGGCCAGGTCCACATCCTCCAGGTACATAAAAAGCCGCTCGTCGAACCCTCCCAGTTCCTCCAGGAGGACCCGTCGGTAGCAGGCTGCCGCCCCGCACGGCCCCCAGACCTCGAGCGCTTCATCGTACTGCCCGTGGTCCTCTTCCCAGGCCCCCCGATTGCGGGGGATGCCGTCCACCCCGTAGAGGTCGCCGGCCGCATGGAGCACGCCGGGACGGTCAAAGAGCCGGATCTTGCTGGCAAAACAAGGAATCTCGGGGTGCGTCTCCGCCGCTTCCACCAGCGCCTCCAGCCAGCCGGGGTCGGCCCGGGTATCGTTGTTCAGCAGGGCGATCTCCCGGCCGGCGGCCAGGCGCCAGCCCCGGTTGGCGGCCGCCGCCATTCCCATGTTGCGGGGCAGTTCCAGCACCCGCACCTCGGGGTGGTGCCGGCGCACCCATTCGGCGGAGCCGTCGGCGGAGCCGTCGTCCACCAGGATCGTTTCAAAATCCCGGAAGCGCTGGGCGCGCAGGGACTCGAGACAGGCCGGCAGATGCTCCAGGCCGTTATAGTTCGGGATCACCACCGAGACGGAAACCATCGTGCGGGGAATTACGATGCCTCCGGAGGGATTTCCCCCAGGGCCGCCCGCGCCTCGGGCTGGAAGAGATACCATAACGCCAGCGCCCCGATGGCCGTGCTGATGGGTGGAAAGGCCAGGAGGTCGATGATGGCCAGCACGATGGCCCCCAGGCGGGCCCAGGGCTGCAACTTCCAGAGTCCCCAGCCGACGGCGGCGTGGGCCGCCCCGTAGAGCAGGAGGAGGAACAGGCCCAGCAACACCGCCAGGGCCACGACAGGCACGGCGACGTAGCCCGGCCGCCAGGGGGATACGGCCGCGGCGACGATGAACGGCACCAGGGCCAGGAGGCAACACCCCAGCAGGCTCAGGCCGGCCACCAGGAAATGGTAGATGCTGAGCAGCGCAATGCCATCGGGACGCTTCATCGGACACCTCCTACGCTTTCAACGCTTTGGCAACGGCCCGGCGCAGCCGGCGCACGGCCGCGGCCGGCCCCTCCTCCGCCTCGAAGATGGCCACCCCGGCCACCAGAACGTCCGCTCCGGCCCGTACCACCTGGGGAGCGGTATGCTCGTCAATGCCGCCATCCACGGCGATTTCTACCCCTTCCAGGCCGCGTTCCAGGAGCATTCGCCTCAGCCGGGCGATCTTCCCCAGGCTGGCGGGGATGAAGGATTGCCCACCCCAGCCCGGGTTGACCGACATCACCAGTACCTGATCCACTTCAGGCAGGATTTCCTCCAGGGCAACCAGTGGGGTGGCCGGATTCAGCGCCACGCCGGCCCGGCAGCCCAGTTCGTGAACCCGACCGACCAGGCGGTGCAGATGGGGGCAGGCCTCGACATGGAGGATGAGGCCGTCGGCCCCGGCTTCGACAAAGGGCTGTAGAAGCCGCTCCGGCTCTTCCACCATCAGGTGCACGTAAAGCGGCAGGCGGGTCACCGGCCGCAGCGCGCGTACCACCAGGGGGCCAAAGGTCAGGTTGGGCACGAAGCGCCCGTCCATCACGTCCACGTGCAGCCGGTCGGCGCCGGCCCCCTCCACCGCTCGGACCTCCTCTCCCAGCCGGGCGAAGTCGGCCGAGAGGATGGAGGGGGCCAGGCACACCTTTTTCCTTGGTGTGAGCGGTGGATCCGGAGGGGGGATATCCTTCCCTGTATCCAACGCTGTCACCGGCATCTATCCTCCCAGAATCCAGAGGGCGACCCGGGGAGTCACATAGACCTCCACAAAGGCCGCCACCAGGAGGAGCGGGAGCACCAGCAGGAAAAAGACCTTGAGGAAATCGGCCAGGCCCGAAAGGAGCGTCTCGCCTAGGGTCCGCTCTGGAAGGGGAGCCAGAACGGAGGCCCCCATGCGCAGGGCCACGGCCGCGGCGATGAAAGCGGCCGGTATCTCCAGCAAGCCATGCGGCCACAGGAGGGCCGCCAGCGGCCCCAGGGGAAAGCCGACGCCGGCGGCCTCGCCTAGGATAAAGGCGGCCAGACCGGAGACCAGGAGCAGCGGGGCCGTGGCAGAAACGCCGAAACTCACCAGGGCGAACAGGGCGGTCAGCAGGATCGAGCGCACGTTCTGAAGGAAAACGGCCAGCGGCGTCCAGTTCCAGTATCCCAGCGCCTCCCGCAAGCGGAGCAGGCTCTGGTGAACGGCCTCCGGGGTCAAATCCCACCGCTCGGCCGCCTGGGGGGTCAGCGGATGGGTTCGGGCCAGCCCCCAACCCGCCGCCGCCCCCAGGACCAGCGCCGCCACCACGACGAGGGCGGCACCCCGGCTGCGGCGCAGGATCTGGGGGAGGTCGCGGAGGTACAGCCGGCCGAGCGTCAAAGGGGCGGAGGGCCGGCCCGCCAGGGCGGCTTCCGGCTCCTGGCGCAGGAAATTCTGCAACGTGTGCCACGTCCTCCGCAGGTCAATCCGATCGATCGTCCGGGCCAGCAGGTTCTCCCGGTTGAAGAGCCGGATGCCCATCCGAATCAGGGCGGCATCGGCGACGGCCTGGGCCAGGGCCAGGAGCCAGAGGGCCGGCCGGACGTCCCAGGCCACGATCAGGCTCTGGAAGGTGATCATCACCATGGCCGGAATCACGATGAAACTGGCCAGGAGGTTGGCGGCCCGCACGCTGGTCGTGTTGCTGGAGACCACCACCGCCCCGGCCACCATCCCCACCGTTAGCGTCACCGCCAAACAGGCGATCTGCCCCAGGAGATCCAATGCCACCACACGCCCGGTAAAGCCGGGCAGGTTCAGGGCGAAGAGGACAATGGCGATCAGGCTGCCGACCAGGGGCAGGGCCAGCGAAGACAGCAACTTGCCCAGGTAGAGGGCCTGGTCGGAGATGGGGGAGGAAAGGAGCGATTCCAGCGTGTTCCGTTCCCTTTCTCCGACGAACGATTCCAGGGCGATGACCAGAGAGAAGGAGGTCGGGAAAAAACCTACGATCATGGTGGCAAAGGGGATCAGTTGTTTCGATACCAACCCCGGACTGTAGCGTTCCAAAAAATCGATTCCCGCATCGGCGGTCAGAAGCACCAGCCAGGGGAAGAGAAAGGTGAGGATGATGACCGGAGTGATCACACGCCAATCGGTCAGGCTGTCCTTGAGTTCCCTTCGGGCTACCAGGAGGCTCTGGCGAAACCCGTTCATCGGCTTCCTCCCACGCCGTCCCGGGCGACTCCGGCCCCGGCGGGTTGCGCCGGAGGAGGGGGAACCGTCCCTGCTTCGCCGGCTTCGACCAGGCGCAGGTAGACCTCCTCCAGGCTGCGGGGAACTTCGCTCAAAGTCACCACCTCGGCTCCGGCCTCCATCAGGCGACGAATCACCTGCGGATTGATCTGCTCCGGCCGGGGCGAGAGGTACCGCACCCATCCCGGTCCCCGGGACACGATCTGGACCATCTCCTCCAGGATGCCGAAGTTGTTGTGCGTATCGTTCAAGCGGGCCTCCATGAGCGGCGGGCCGAGGAGTTGGCGGCGCAACCCCTGGGGGGTATCCAGGGCAATGATGTGTCCCTGGCGGATGATGGCGATGCGGTCGGCCAGTTCCTCCGCTTCGGCCAGGTTGTGCGTACAGATCAGGAGGGTATGGCCGGCGGCCCTGAGTTCCCGGATGCAATCCCGCACCATACGGGCGCTGCTGGGGTCCATGGCCGAGGTAGGTTCGTCCAAGAGGAGGACCGGCGGATCGTGCAGGAGGGCACGCACCAGGGCCACCTTCTGCCGCATCCCTTTGGAGAACTCGCCCAGGTGCAGGCGGCGGCTCTCCCACAGGCCGAAGCGGCGTAGCAGGGATTCGCTCCGGGCCCGGCAGGAAGAGGGCGAGAGACCGTGCAACCGCCCGAAAAAGGCCAGGTAATCCAGGACCCTCATCCGCTCGTACAGGCCGGGGAATTCGGTGAGCAGCCCCACATGCTCCCGTACCTGCACCGCCTCCCTGGCCACATCGTGGCCGGCCACCGTCGCTCGCCCCCGCGTCGGCCGGAGGATGGCCGCAAGCATCCGCACCGTGGTGGTCTTGCCGGCTCCGTTGGGCCCCAGGAGGACCACCACCTCGCCCTCGGCAACGGTCAGGGTGACGTCACGGACGGCGGTGAGGGTGCCGAAATCTTTGCCCAACCCGAACGCTTCGATCATCGCTCCACCCGGGAGAATCGGGACCGGCCTGCCAGGGTATATTATACCACAACTCCTGTATCCCATCGCGGGCGGTTCGAAACCCGAACGGCCCCGGCAACTGATTTCGATACGGCCGTCGCTGCGCTCCGGCCTACTTCACACGGCGCCTCGCCCAACGACAAACACGCATCCGACACGAATTGCGCGCCGAAGACGGCTGTAGTACAATGAACGGCCGGGCGGCCCCGGGTCGAGGAGGTTGAGGTGAAGTTCTATATCGTCCTGTTGCTCGCTCTTCTTTTGGGGGGCCTTGGGCCGTCCTGGGCCCAGGGGCCGCACCAGGCCGCCCTGGTGGTGGATTTCGGCGACGGGCGGGTCCTGGTGCGGGTGGTCTCCTTCGCCGAGGAGACGATCAGCGGGGTGGACCTCCTCCGGCGCTCCGGGCTGGAGGTGGCCATGGTGAGCGGCGGCATCGGGACGGCCGTCTGCGCCATCGAAGGGGTGGGCTGTCCGCCGACGCCGCAGGAGTGCTTCTGCGAATGCCGGGGTACCCCCTGCCGCTACTGGGCCTACTTTCACCTGCGCGACGGCGCCTGGGTCTATGCCGACCGGGGGGCCGCCGACCGCCGGCTGGGCGACGGCGATGTGGACGGCTGGGTCTGGGGCGACGGGCGTACCCCACCCCCGCTCCTGACCTGGGAGGAGATCCGGGCGGCCGCGCCTCCGCCCGCCCCGACCGGGGAGCCCACCGCTCCGGCCGCCCTCCCGCCCTCGCCGGCCCCTTCCCCGACCCGGACGCCCTCAGCCACGACCCTCCCGACAACCCTGTCGGCCCCTTCCCCGACCCGCACGCCCTCTGCCACGGCCCTCCCGGCCTCGCCGTCCCCTTCTCCATTTCCCACCCGCTCCTCCCCCACGGCGCCGGCGGCCACGGCGGTGCCTTCTGCCTCCTCCGGCGGGCCCGTTTCCCCCGCCGCCCTGGCCTTCGGGGGGATGGCGCTCCTGCTCCTGGGGCTGGCTCTCTGGGCGCGCCGCAGGAGGTAGGCGATGGGCGGGGAGGCGACCGGGGAAATCCTGCTCCGGTGCTACCGGGCGCTCCTGGAGGCCTACGGCCCGCAGGGGTGGTGGCCCGGGGAGGGGCCGTTCGAGGTGATGGTGGGGGCCGTCCTCACCCAGAACACGGCCTGGGGCAATGTGGAGCGGGCGCTCCAGAACCTCAAGGCGGCGGGCGTCCTTTCCCCATCCGGCCTCTACCGCCTTCCTCAGGAGGCGTTGGAGCGCCTGCTCCGTCCGGCCGGCACCTATCGGGTCAAGGCGGCGCGGCTGCGGGCACTCCTGGAGTACCTCTTTTCCCGGCACGGAGGCGACCCGACGGCGCTTTCCCGGGGCGACTGGACGGCCTGGCGGGAGGAACTGCTGGCCGTCCCGGGCATCGGGCCCGAGACGGCGGACAGCATCCTCCTCTACGCCGCCGGCCGGCCGACCTTTGTGGTGGATGCCTACACCCGGCGGCTTCTGGGCCGGCTGGGCCTGCTCCCGGCCGCCCCTTCGTATGAGCATATCCGGGCCCTCTTTATGGCCCACCTCCCTCCCGACCCGGACCTCTACGGCGAATACCACGCCCTCATCGTCCGCCACGGCAAGGAGCGCTGCCGCCGGCGCCGTCCGCGCTGCGGGGATTGCCCCCTCCGGCAGGAGTGCGGCGCTTTCGGGCGCGCCGGGGACGAGGCGGGCTAGGATGGGGGAGGATGTTCCAGTCGAATTGGATTACGGCTCCATCCTCCAGGCTGCTCCCAACCAGCCTAGTTCCCGGATGCTTTCGGGCAGAGGGATGGACCGGGTCCGTCCTTCCAGATCGACCATGATCATTGCGCGCTGACGGGTGATGCCGTCCAGTGTGATCAGGACCACGGCGCTTCCGTCCGCCGTCCAGCCGAGCAGGGTTGCCTCCGGACTGAGGGCCGACACGGCCTGGTGGGATCGGTTGTCCCCGGCTTCCCATATCCACAGCCCCAGGGCCGGACTGACTTCCAGGCCGGGGGTTTCCCCTTCGCTGAGCAGGTAAGCCAGATGCCGTCCATCGGGTGACCAGGAGAGCCAGGCGGCGTGCGTCCCTTCCAGAAATTCCACCTGTACCCCTTCCGCGCTGAGGTCCTCCGCCTGATAAATCCACAGCCGGTGAGGGACGGCAACGGCCAGGAGGCCCATATCCGGCGACAGGGCGACGACCTGGGGTGAGGTTACTTCCGGTGGCCAGCCTTGCTTCTTGAAGTTTCCGCTACGCAGATCGTAGGTTCCTACCCAGGCTCTGTGCTCCTGCCCACCTACGGGGATAACGACCAGCCTGCCAGCGGCACGGTCATAACCCTGGATATCCAGGATGGCAAAGCCCGGCTCCGGCGGCATTGGCGGTTCGGGGGGCAGGGTAGGTTCGACTCCGGCGGGGCGAGCAACCACGGTGTCCACCAACTGTTGCGAATAACCGTCGGTCGTGCCCAGTTCGACCAAGCGTGAACCGTCTGCCTCGTCCCAGGCCAGGGCATACGCCAGGGCCAGGCCGTCGTTTGCCCAGCGCACCAGGAGGTCCTCTCCAGGGCGGCCGGGAAGATCGAGCAGAACGCGCGATGACCCATCGTTCAGATTAAGGGCGATGAGATGGCCGGCGTCCGTGTTAACGCGATCCTAGGGTCAGGTTACCGGCCTCCTCCGACAACGATCCAAGGGCTTGCTCGCCGCTTTCGGTCAGCAGATAGATCGTTCCCTCCTTCAGGTAGAGCAGACCTGACCCGGCGGATGAGGCGGGGACCGTAGGAGAGGGGACAGGTTGTTCTATGCCGACTTCCAGGGTTCCCATACAGGATGTGAGCACGAGCATCAGCAGAGTGACGAGAAGAAAGCGACACTTTTTCATCTTTGTCCTCCTGTCTGCACTGTGGGCAGCCGTAGGGCCACTACGGTGCCTTTCCCAGGCTGGCTGCGGACCGTCATGCGACCGCCGTGACGGGCTACGATGGCCCGGACCAATGCTAATCCCAACCCGCTACCCTCGACGTTGCGAGCCGTACTTCCGCGATACAGTTCCTCTCCCAGGTGGGGCAACTCGTCTTCCGGGATGCCGGGGCCGGTGTCGGCCACTTCCACGATCACCCATGCCCCATCCTCAAAGGCGCGGACTTCGACGTTATCCTGCGGCCCGGAGAACTTAGCGCGTTATCCAGCAGGTTATGCAGGGCCAGAAAGAGGAGGTCCCGGTCTCCGAGCACGGGTGGAAGCGGCCAGGGAATACGGGGTAGAGAAATACTCAGGCGTTGGGCGGCAGGGCGCTCGGCCATCACCTCCACCGTCTCCGTCAGCAGTGAAGCCAGGTCCACCGGCCCCTGCTCAATGGGTTGGACCTCCAGATCGGCCAGTTTGCGCAAATCGCTGCTCAGCCGGGCCAGGCGATCTACCTGGGCCCGCACGCTGGCCAAGATATCCTTTTCGCTCTGCTCAGGCAGGTTGGCCAGCCCGGCGCGGATGGCGGTGAGGGGGTTTTTGATTTCATGGTCCAAGCGTCGCAGGAAGCGGCGATGGGCATCGGCCTGCTCACGCTGAAGGCGGGATAGCGCCTGCTCGTAACATCGGCCGGCCCAACCCCACAGGGCCAGGCCTATCCCCAAGAGGATGCTGCCCAGGAGGCCGATGAGCAGGAAGAGGGAACCCAGATCCACGCGAAGGTAAAGGATAGGGTTGGCCCACAGCCCGGACCACCATAAAAGGGCGAGTCCACATCCCAGACCTATAGGCAGGAGAGAAAGGGCAAGCCGTTTCACGCACCCACCTCCACTTCTCCGATGAAACGATATCCCTGCCCGATGACGGTTTCGATGAAAGAAGGACTGTTGGCATCATCGTTCAACAGGCGGCGTAATTCGGCGATGCGGGCATCTACGGCGCGGGTGGCTACCGGATAGTCCCAACCCCAAACCGCGTCCAGCAGGCGGTTGCGGCTCAACATCTCGTCTGGATGGAGCATCATATATTCCAGGAGCGAGAAGGCCTTGGCCGTGAGCGGGATCTCCTTCCCTGCCAGAAAGACCCGTCGGCTCTGGCGGTCCAACTCCAGCGTTCCCGAACGCAGCCGTTGGGCCCCGGAGAGGGAGGGAACACCCGATCGGCTCCGACGAAGCACCGCGCGGATGCGGGCGACTAGTTCATAGGGCTCGAACGGTTTGTTCAGGTAGTCATCCGCTCCTTCCTCCAGAGCCATAGCCCGTTCGGCCGGCGTACCTACCTGGGTGAGCAGGATCACGGGGGTCCAATTCCCAAGGCGGCGGAGACGGCGCAGCGTTTCCCGCCCGTCCAACCCGGGCATCAGCACGTCCAAGACGATCAGGTGGGGGTTGAAATCGGCGATGCAGCGCAGAGCCTCTTCCCCATCGGCAGCCGTCGCCACGACAAAGCCCGCCCGTTTCAGGAAGGAGGAGAGGTGTGTGGTGATAGCCTCCTCGTCGTCCACCAGCAGAATACGCCAGGAAGGTACTTCTTCGTTCATCGTGCTTCTCCTGTAGTTGTCCACCCCCGCCTCAACCGGTATTTAGGCTATGGGCGAACCCAAGATTTTCTTATTTTACCACGCCAGTGTTCGAAACGTTTGCTTCCAGGGTGGCAAACCTGTAAAACCTTGCATCAGGTTGGGAACAGGCGAGGTTGATCAGCCCACAGCCGGCTGCCTGGATATCGCGGGTGGAGGTGTTGTGTCAAAACCGGCTTCAGAATCGCAGCTGCAGGCACAGGAGGATCCCCAGGACATTGGAGCGGATACGGCCGGCTTGGATCAGGTCGGCGAAGTCGGGTCCTATCCAGGAGGCGTCGGCCGCCGATTGACGCCGGCCGCCCTTTGTGGTAGGATAGGGGTGTGCCAGGGTCCCGGAGGTTGCGATGAAAGGCATCGCCCATTTCGTCAGCGGGGTGGCCATCGCCACCTTCTTTCCCCAGGTCGTCCAGCAGGGCGCCCAGGGGGGCCTCCTCCCCGTCCTGGGCGGCATCGGCGGCATCCTCCCCGATACCCTCGATTTCAAGTTCGCCCGCTACTTTGAGCGCTACGACGACGAGGTGGACCCCGACCCCCGCTCCCCCGATCCCCAGGAGATCGCCGAACGCCTCGCCCGCGCCATGCGCGAGGCCTACGAAAGCGGCCGCCCGCGCAACATCATGCTCCACACCATCCGCATGGGACCCGACCTCTGGCGGCAGTATTCCGTCCGCTTCGACCCCCCGGCCGGCCGGGTCATCGTGCGCATCGGCCCGCTGGTCAACACCGGCCAGGTGCCCTACGCCGGGACGGAGCCGCCGGAGAACGCCGAGGCCTGCGTCCAGGTCGGCGTGCCCATGGTGCATACCTACGACGCCGAGAACAAGGTGGACATCTTCAGCGGCCCCTCCTTCCGCTTCGAGCGGGAGGGCGAGTGCGTCCGCATCCACTTCCTGGACTGGCACCGCCGCTGGTCGCACTCGCTCCTGACCGGGCTCCTGGGCGGGCTCCTGGCCGGGCTCCTGGTGGGGCTCCTGGGCGGCTTCTCCCTGGGGCTGTGGGCTGGGCTGGTCTTTGCCCTGGGCTATGCCGGCCATATCCTGGAGGACCAACTGGGCTATATGGGCAGCAACCTCCTCTGGCCCCTTACCCGCCGGCGGATGCCCGGGCTGCACCTTCTCCGCTCCGGCGATGCCATCCCCAACTTCCTCACCGTCTGGACCGCCCTGGCCCTGATTCTCTTCAACCTGGACCGTTTCTCGCCCAAGCCGCTCCTTCCGCCTTTCCTCTACCTCTTCCTGGCCCTCGGCATCCCCTGGATCGTCCTGGGCGGCCTCTACTTGGACCGGCGCCTCCGGCGCGAACCCGCGCCCCCGGTGGTGGAAAAACTCCGCCAGGGCGACATGGTGGCCGAGGGGGAGGAGGTGGAACTGGCCTGAATTTGCCCTCACCTCTCTCCCCCCTGCCCCCCTCTCCCCTCTCCCAATGGGAGAGGGGAGAGGGGGGTCGGGGGGTGAGGGGTGAGGGCCATGGAGGTTGACCCATGCGGACGACCCTTCGCCTGACGGCCCTTTTCCTGCTGTGCCTGCTGCCGCTCCTCACCCCTACCCCCAACCCCCTCCCCCTCCATTGGGGAAGGGAACAGGGGGAGGGGGTGAGGGCTGCAGGCGACGTCGTCATCAACGAGGTGGCCTGGATGGGGACGGCCTATGACGCTAACGACGAGTGGATCGAACTCTACAACAACACGGCCGCCCCCATTGACCTGACCGGCTGGACTCTCCGGGCCGCCGACGGCACGCCCAACATTACCCTCGTCGGCACCATCCCGGCCCACGGCTACTTCCTCCTGGAACGCACCGACGACACCACCATCCCCGACATCCCGGCCGACCAAACTTACACCGGCGCGCTGGGGAATACCGGGGAGGTGCTGACGCTGCGGGATGCCGGGGGGAACGTCGGGGACACGGCCAACGGCGACGGGGGCGGGTGGCCGGCCGGGAACAACACCACCAAGCAGACCATGGAGCGCATCGACCCCACCGCTCCCGACACCGACGCCAACTGGGGCAGCAACACGACCTGGATCCGGAACGGCCACGATGCCGGCGGCAACCCCCTGAACGGCACGCCCAAGCAGCGCAACTCCCTCTCCTGGCCCGACCTGGCGTTGAGCAAGACGGCGCCGGCCGCCGCTCCTGTCGGCTCACCGCTCATCTATCGCATCACCCTGCTCAACCAGGGCCCCCTGGCCGCGCCTTCCGTCCTCCTCACCGACACCCTCCCGGCCGGCTTCCTCTACGCCGCTCACGCCGGCCCATATCCCTGCACTTTGGCCGGCTCCACCTTCTCCTGCCAGGTCGGGGAGGTGTCTCCGGCCGGCCAGGCCACCATCACCCTCACCGGCACCGTCGCCCTCACCGCCTCGGGGACGCTCCTCAACGTGGTGTGGGCCACGACGGCCATCACCGAGGTCACCGGCACGAACAACCTGGCCCAAGCCGCCACCGTCGTCCAGGAAGCCTACGCCGACCTGGCCGTGGCCAAGGCCGGCCCGGGAAGCATTCACGCCGGCGATACCCTCACCTATACCTTGGCTGTCACCAACATCGGCCAACTCGAAGCCCCCGCCATCCGCCTGACCGATACCTTGCCCTCGGGGGCGGCTTTTCTCTCCCAGGAGAGCCCCTACCCTTGGACCCGCCCGACCCCCGATACCGTGGTCTGGGAGGTGGGCACCCTCCTGCCGGGCGGCGCGGCCCGCGTCGTCCTCCATGCCCAGGCCCTCCCCACCGTCACCGGAACGCTCACCAATACGGCCCGGGCCTCAACCTCGGCCGTGGAGGGCAACCCGGACAATAATGTGGCCCGCTGGCGAACCCTCGTGCTTCTGCCCGGCCAGGGGCAGGTGGTCATCAACGAGGTGGCCTGGGCCGGCACCCAGGCCTCCACCGCCGACGAGTGGATCGAACTCTACAACGCCTCTCCCTACGATATCGACCTCTCCGGCTGGACCCTTTCCGACGGCGGCGACATCTCCATCACCCTCCAAGGCACCATCCCGGCCGGCGGCTACTTCCTCCTGGAACGCACCGACGACTCCACCATCTCCGACATCCCGGCCGACCAGTTCTTCAGCGGCATCCTGGCCAACGCCGGCGAGGTGCTGACGCTGCGGGATGCCGGGGGGAACGTCGTGGACACGGCCAACGGCGACGGGGGCGGGTGGCCGGCCGGCACGGCCTCCCCGAACTACCAGACGATGGAGCGCATCGCCCCCCTTTCCCCCGATACCGACGCCAACTGGGCCTCCAACGATATGGTGCACCGCAACGGCCACGACGCCGGAGGAAACCCTGTGAACGGCACGCCCAAGGCCCTCAACTCGGCCTCCCTTCCCCCACCGCCTTCTGCGGACCTGGCCGTCTCCAAGACCGGCCCGCTCACGGCCACGCCGGGGACGACCCTCGCCTACACCCTGGCCGTCACCAACGCCGGGACGCTGGATGCCCTCGCCGTCCGCCTCACCGATACCCTGCCGGCCGGGACAACTTTTATCTCCCAAAGCAGTTCGTTTCCCTTTATGCAACCCACCACCGGCACCCTGGTCTGGGACCCGGGTGTGCTGAGCGCCTCCGCCTCGGCCCAGATCGCGCTCTACGCCCGGGTCGAGCCCTTCGCCGCCGGCGTCCTCACCAACCGCATCACGGCCACCACGGCCGTCACCGAGGCCAACCCGGCCGACAACACCGCCTTCTGCACCACCACCGTCGTCTTTCCGGGCGAGGCCCATGTCCTCATCGAGGCGGTCCTCTACGACGGCTACGTCCTGGAGGATCACGACGAGGCCGTGCGCCTGGTCAACGTCGGCAGCGCCCCGGCGGATCTTTCCGGCTGGAAGGTCTGCGATGCCGGAAGCGGCGGCTCCTGCGCCATCCTCCCCGGGGGAACCACGCTCCTCCCCGGCCGGCGCCTTTGGCTGGCCTGGTACGGCGATGCCTTCTTCTCCTCCTTCGGCTTCCTGCCCGACTATGAGAAGGCGGATACCCGGCCGGAGGTGCCCAACCTGGGCGGCTCCTGGCCCGGCTTCTCCAACACCGGCGACGAGGCGGTGCTGCGCAGCCCGACCGACGAGGTGATGGACACCATGGTCTTTGAGGGGGGAAGCACGAGCACGCCGGGCTGGTCCGGCCCGGCCCTTTTCCCCTATGCCGGTTCGGGCAACTTTGGCTCGGAAGGGCAGATTCTCCAGCGCATCCTGGACGAAGGCACCGGACTGCCCGTCGCCGATACCAACACCGCCGCCGACTGGTTCCAGTACCCCGGCGATGCCCTCTACGGCCGGCGCGTCCTCTACCCCGGCTGGGACCTGGACGCCTTCTTCCGGCCGCTTTCGGCGACCGAGGCGGCCTCCCTCACCGTGGCCATCGCCCCCGACCACGCTGGCGAAATCTTTCTGGAGGCCATCGGCCTGGCCCGGGAGCGCATCGAGGCCGAGTTCTACGAACTGGAAAACTATGACATCGTCCGGGCGCTCGTGGGCCAGGCCCAATCCGGCGTCAGCGTGACCGTCCTCCTGGAGGGCGAGGTGGCCGGGGGCATCTCCGACCAGGAACTCTGGGCCTGTCAGCAACTCCATGCCGCCGGCGGGGCTTGCTGGTTTATGTTCAACGAATCGAGCGTGCGCATCTACGACCGCTACACCAATATGCACAGCAAACTCATGCTCCTCGACCGGCGTTGGGCGCTCATCTCTTCCCAGAACCCCACGGCCGGCGGCCTGCCCACCGACGACAAATCCGACGGCACCTGGGGCTCGCGGGGCGTCCTCATCCTCACCGACGCCCCCTCCGTCGTGGCCCGCGCCCTGGCCCTCTTCCAGGCCGATTTCGACCCGGCCGCCCACCTGGACCTCACCCGCTGGAGTCCTTCCAACCCCTACGGCTACGGCCCGCCGCCTCCCGGCTTCCAGCCGATCACCCAAACCGGCGGCATCACCTCCTCCGTAGTCTTTACCGCTCCCCTGCGGCTTTCGGGGACCTTCAGTTTTGAACTCTTCTCCGCCCCGGAGGCGGCCCTGCGCCAGAGCGATGCCCTCCTGGGGCTGCTTGCCCGGGCCGGCCCGGGCGATCAGGTGGACGTGGAGCAGATGTACGAGTACCGCGCCTGGGGAGCGATGCCCGACTATACCCCGGCCCCCAACCTCCGCCTGGAGGCCTATATCGCCGCCGCCCGCCGGGGGGCCGCGGTGCGCATCCTCCTGAACTCGGGCTCCTTCGGGGAAGCGGGCTATGACCTCTCCAAAAATCTGGAAACGGTCGCCTACGTGAACGACCTGGCCCGCCGCGAGGGGCTGAACCTGCGCGCCCGCCTGGGGGACCCCACCCGTTACGGCATCCACAACAAGATGGTGCTGGTGCGCCTGGGCGACCGGGGCTATGCCCACATCGGCAGCATCAACGGCAGCGAGACCTCCAGCAAAGTCAACCGCGAGGCAGCCCTCCAGATCGCCTCCGACGCCGTCTACGCCTACCTGGAGGAGATGTTCGAGTGGGACTGGTACCACTCCACCCCCATCCACCTCCCGCTGGTCTATAAGCACTACCTCACGCCGGCCGACCACCTCCTGGTGAGCGAGGTCCTCTACGACCCCGAGGGAACCGATGCCGGGAAAGAATGGGTGGAAATCTACAACCCCACCAACCACCCCGTGGACCTTTCCGGCTGGACGCTGGGCGATGCCGCCGCCATAGGCGAGTACGGCAGCGGCCGCTACGTCTTCCCGACCGGCACCGTGATCCCGGCCAGGACGGTCTGGACCATCGCCGCCCAGGCCCAGGACGTCGCTTTCCGGCCCACCTTTGAATTCCTGATCGACCCGCTGCGCGACGACCCAAGCGTGCCGAACATGGTGCCGGTGGGCACCTGGGACGGCTTCGGCTTCGCCCTGGGGAACGAGGGGGATGAGGTCATCCTCCTGGACGCCTCGGAGAGCCCGGTGGACGTGCTGGTCTATGGGGCCGGCTCCTATCCCGGCGTCGTCCCCCACCCCGGCGTCTCTGCCCAGGGGCATTCCCTGGAGCGCCGGCCGGCCGACCGCGACACGGACGACTGCAGCGCCGACTTCTTCGACCGCTACCCGCCGACGCCGGGGGTGGTGCCGTAGGGGCAGGGCTTCCGGTGTCCCGGCCGCTGGTGATTCAAAAGGACCGCACCATCCTTCTGGATGGGCACCATCCGCTCTACCCGGAGTTGCGCGACCTGCTCTCCCGCTTCGCCGAACTGGAGCAGAGCCTCCAGCACGTCCACCTCTACCGCCTGACCCGCCTCTCCCTCTGGAACGCCGCCGCCGGCGGCCTGACCCCCGATGCCCTCCTGGAGGAACTCGCCCGCCACGCCCGCTACGGCCTGCCGGAAGAGGTGGCCCGCTGGATTCGGGCCACGATGTCCCGCTACGGCCGGCTCACCCTCCTGCGCCGGGGAGAGGACCTCCTCCTGCGCGGCGACGACCCCGCCCTCGTCGCCCACCTGGCCCGCAGTCCGCTCCTCCGCCCGCTCCTCCAGGGCATCCACGACCCCCTCACCCTGCGCTTCCAGCCGGGCCACCGCGGCCTCCTGAAGATGCGCCTGCGCCTGCTGGGCTATCCGCCGCTGGACCGGGCCGGCTACCTCCCCGGGGCCCCGCTGGCCGTCCGGCTGCGCGGGACGCTCCCGGACGGCCGGCCCTTTGCCCTGCGCCCCTACCAGCAGGAGGCCGTGCGGGCCTTCCTGAGCGGCCCTCAGGGCGGAAGCGGCGTCATCGTCCTGCCCTGCGGGGCCGGCAAGACCGTCGTCGGCCTGGCCGTGATGGCTCACCTGCGCTGCCAGACCCTCATCCTCTGCCCCCACGCCGCCGCCTTGCACCAGTGGCGGCAGGAAATCCTGGCCCGCACCACCCTGGAGGCCCACGAGGTCGGCGAGTACAGCGGAGAACGCAAGGAAATCGCCCCGGTCACCCTGGCCACCTACCAGGTCCTGACCCACCGCGCCCCGGCCGGAGGGGAAAGATTTCCCCGGCTGCCCCACCTGGACCTCTTCGAGGAGCGGGACTGGGGCCTCATCATCTACGACGAGGTCCACCTCCTCCCGGCCCCCGTCTTCCGCCTCACGGCCGAACTGCAGGCCCGCCGCCGGCTGGGGCTGACGGCGACGCTGGTGCGCGAGGACGGCCGGCAGGGCGATGTCTTCTCCCTGATCGGTCCCAAAGTCTACGAGGCCCCCTGGCGCGAACTGGAGGCCCAGGGGTGGTTGGCCGCCGTTTCCTGCTGGGAGGTGCGCGTGCCGCTTTCGAACGCCGGCCGCCTGGACTATGTCCAGGCCCACGGCACCTCGGCCCGCTCCCGCCTGGCCGCCGAGAATCCGGCCAAAGTCTCCCTCGTCCGCCGGCTGGTCGAACGGCATGCCGGCGAGCGCATCCTGATCATCGGGCGCTACCTGCATTCGTTGCGGGCCATCGCCCATGCCCTGGGCGCGCCCCTCATCACCGGCCGGACGCCGCCGGCCGAGCGGGAGGAACTCTACCGGGCCTTCCGGCGCGGAGAGAAACCGCTCCTGGTCGTCTCCAACGTGGCCAATCTGGCCCTAGACCTGCCTGAGGCCGGCGTCGCCATCCAGGTCTCGGGCACCTACGGTTCCCGCCAGGAGGAGGCCCAGCGCCTGGGGCGAATCCTGCGCCCCAAGCCCGACGGCCGGCCGGCCCACTTCTACACCCTGGTCTCCCAGGATACCGGCGAGCAGGAGTATGCTGCCCGACGGGAGCGCTTCCTCATCGAGCAGGGCTACCGCTACACCATCGTCCCGGCCGAGGCCTTTGCCGGCGAGGAGGCCGGACGATGAGCCGCCGGCCCCTTCTCCTCCTCACCGGCCCCCCAGGCGTGGGCAAGACGACCCTCTGCCTGGGCCTGGCCCGTGCCCTGGGCGAGAGGGGATGGAACGTCGGGGGCCTGGTCACCCTGGCCGAGGGCGGGCATCGCCAGGCCCTGGACCTGCGCAGCGGGGAACGACGCCTGCTGGCCGTCTCGGGGGAGGGGCCGGCCGGCCTCTCCGGGCCGCGCTGGGGGCCGTATCGCTTTTCCCGGCCGGCCCTGGAATGGGGGAATGCCGTGGTGCTCCGGGCCGTCGCCGAGGGGGTGGACCTGGTCCTCCTGGATGAGGTGGGGCCGCTGGAACTGGTCCGGGGGGAGGGTTTCCTGCCGGCGCTCCGGGCCGTCCTGGAGGGGCCGGCAGCCGGGTTGCTGGTGGTGCGGCCGGCCCTGGGGGAGCGGGTCGCGGCGATGGCTGCCCGTCCGGTGGTACGCCGGGAGGTAACCCCGGCCAACCGCGCGGCCCTGCCGGAGGAACTGGCGGTCTGGCTCGGCCGGGCATAACCCACCTATCACCTTTTCCCTACCCCGGCCGGATGCCGCAGCCGGGGCCGAATCCGTTCCAGGACCATTGCCGGGCGCTCCGCACCAGGAGCAACCCCAGCCCCAACTGGACGCCCCGAACGACAGGTCGGGTGAAGAGGCGGCCCAAGGGCGCGATGAGCCGGCCGACGGCCAGGATGAGAAGCCCCCCTTCTGCCGAGCCTGCGGTTGAACGGTCAACGGTCCCCGTCCGGCGATCCCCGGAATCCGTATCGGCGGCGGAGGCCCTCCAGGACGGCGGCCAGGTCTTCCGGCAGAGGGGAATGGAACTCGCGGTACTCCCCACTTCCAGGGAGACGAAAACCCAGACGGTAGGCATGCAGGAACTGCCGTTCCAACCCCAGGATACCGCCCCGCCGGCCGTAGAGGTCGTCGCCCAGCACCGGATGGCCGCTGTGGGCCAGATGGACGCGAATCTGGTGGGTCCGCCCGGTCTCCAGGCGGGCTTCCAGGAGCGTATAGGGCCCCAGTTCCTCCAGCACCCGGTAAGCCGTGCGGGCCGGCCGGCCCCCGGCCACCACCGCCATCCGCTGGCGCCGGCGGGGATGCCGGCCGATGGGCGCGTCAATGACCCCCTCCCGCGCCGGCATATGGCCGTCCACCAGCGCCAGATAGGCCTTGAGCATGGTGCGCTCCTTCTGCTGGGCCACCAGGGCCTGATGGGCGGCATCGTTGCGGGCCACCACGATCAGGCCGGAGGTGAAGCGATCCAGACGATGGACGATGCCCGGCCGGAGAGCCCCGCCTACCGCCAGGTCGGGGTAGCGGGCCAGGAGGGCGTTGACCAGGGTGCCGTCCGGGTGTCCGGGAGCCGGATGGACCACCAGGCCGGCCGGTTTATCCAGTACCACCACGTCGGCATCCTCGTAGACGACGGAGAGCGGAAGAGCCTGGGGGTAGAGTTCCGTCGGCTCCGGGGGCGGGATGACGACTTCCACCCGGTCGCCGGGATGCAGGCGGTCGCCGGGCCGGAGCGGCCGGCCGTTGACCGTGACCAGGCCCAGGGCGATCAGGCGCTGAACCCGGGAGCGCGACAGGTCGGGCAGGTGCCCGGCCACCACCCGATCCACCCGCCGGCCGGCCTCCTCCCGGCCGGCGAAAAAGGTCATTCGGCGGACGGCGGCCCCTTCAGCCACGGCTTCCCCTTCCGCGTTCCCCGCAGCAAGAGGTAGAGGCCGTAAACGATGGCCCCAACGGTGAGGGCGCTATCGGCCACATTGAAGACCGGCCAGATGCTCACCCCGATAAAATCCACCACATAGGCCCGGTCCAGGCCGTATTGCCAGGCCGTCGCCACCCGATCGATCAGGTTGCCCACAGCCCCGCCGATCACCAGCCCCAGGGCTGCATTGGCCCAGGGGGCCGGCGTCAGGAGGTAAGGGTAGCCGACGAACAAAAAGGCAACCGTCACCAAACCGAGGATGGTGATGACGGCCGGGTAACTCTGCAACTGGCCGAAGGAGACGCCGGTGTTGCGGACGTGTTCCAGGCGCAGGGCATAGCCCAGGAGGTAAAGGGCCTCTCCGGGGTCCAGATAGCGCACCACAAAATACTTGCTCACCTGATCCACAAGGACGGTGAGCAAAGCAAGGGCCAACGGCCAGATGGGCGGGCGACGTCGGACCGTCTCGGACAAACTATTCAGCCTCCAGACGGGTCTGGCAGCGGACGCACTGGGCCGCATACGGCAGGGCCTCTAGCCGGGCCCGGTCAATCGGCTCGCCGCAGACCTCACAAAAGCCGTAGGTGCCCAATTCCAACCGCTTCAGGGCCGCCTCGACCAGGCCCAACGTGCGTCGGAGATTGCCCAAAAGGGCCAGGTTACGCCCCTGGTCGAAGGTGCTGCTGGCCCCTTCGGCCAGATGGTTGCTGACCCCGCCGTCCCCACCGCCCCGGTCGCTCCGGAGTCTCTCGGTAATTTCCTCCAGGCGGCGAATGTCGCGGTCCAGTTCCCGCCGTTCGCGTTCCAACCGATTTCGAATGCTCTCGTAATCCACCATGGTGACCATCTTTGGCCCCCCTTTCTAGCCCGCCGGCCAAACCCCGCAACATCCTATATTGTACAACACCTACCTCCAGGATGCAAATGCCCAAGGGCCGGCAAACTCGATTTCACAATTTGGCCAAGTTGTGATATACTATACTTGTAAGCCGGCGTAGCTCAGCGGTAGAGCAGCTGTTTCGTAAACAGCGGGTCGGGGGTTCGAATCCCTTCGCCGGCTTGACAGGCGGACAGCAACGGCGCTGTCAGAAATTTCGCCAGGCAACCGGCGGACTCGCAGGGCGCCTACTGTCCTGCGGGTTTGCTTTTAGGAGGGCTTATAACGTGGAGGCAGACATGGAAGAAACGACGGCGTTTCTCCGATCCCGTCTGGACGAAGCCCAGTATGCCAAACTGGTCCGTATCCCGCAGACGGAGGTGCTCGACTTTGTGGCCCGCTACATCCGCCTATGCGAGCCGGAGCGCGTCTTTGTCTGCGACGATTCTCCGGAGGACGTGGCCTATATCCGCCAGGCGGCGCTCCGGGATGGGGAGGAGCGCCCCCTGGCCATCCCCGGCCATACCGTCCACTTTGATAACTACGACGATATGGCCCGCGATCGCCGGAACACCCGCATCCTCGTGCCTGAGGGTGTGGACCTGGGCGGCGGCATAGATACCCGCGAGCGCAACGAGGCCCTGGAGGAGGTGCACCGAATCCTCCCCGGCATCATGCGCGGCCACGAACTCTTCGTCTGCTTCTTCTGCCTGGGGCCGGCCGCCTCCCGTTTTGCCATCCCCTGCGTGCAGTTGACCGACTCCAGTTACGTGGCCCACAGCGAGACCCTGCTCTACCGGCCGGGATACCGGGAATTCTTCCGCCAGGGACCGGGGGCCCGCTTCTTCAAGTTTCTCCATTCCCAGGGCGAACTGGACGAACGCCGAACGAGCAAAAACCTGCACCTGCGCCGCGTCTTCATTGACCTGCTCGGAGATACCGTCTACAGCGTCAACACCCAGTACGGCGGGAACACGCTGGGGCTGAAGAAACTGGCCATGCGTCTGGCCATCTACCACGCTTCCCAGGAGGACTGGCTCTGCGAGCACATGCTCCTGATGGGCATCCATGGGCCTGGCGGACGGGTCACGTACTTCACCGGGGCCTTTCCCTCCCTCTGCGGCAAGACCTCCACGGCGATGATGGAGGGCGAGGAGATCGTCGGCGACGACATCGTCTACATGCGACGGGATGGGGGCCGGGTACGGGCCGTCAACGTGGAAAAGGGCATCTTCGGCATCATCCAGGGCATCAACTCCCGCGACGACCCCATCCTCTGGAAGACGCTCCACAGCCCCGGCGAGATCATCTTCTCCAACGTTCTGGTGACCCCGGAAGGAACGGTGCACTGGATCGGCAAGGATGGGGAAATCCCGCCTCGGGGAGAGAACCACTCCGGCCCCTGGTGGATCGGGAAGAGGGACGCCGCCGGCCGGGAGATTCCCTGCTCCCACCCCAACGCACGTTTTACCATGGATATGAGCCTGCTGGAGAATACGAGCCCGCAGCGGGATCACCCGGAGGGGGTGGTGGTGGGAGCCATCGTCTACGGCGGCCGGGATTCGGATACCTGGGTGCCGGTGGAGCAATCGTTCGACTGGGAACACGGCATCATCACCAAGGGCGCTTCCCTGGAATCGGAGACCACCGCGGCCACACTGGGCCAGGAGGGGGTGCGCGAGTTCAACCCGATGTCCAACCGGGATTTCCTCTCCATCCCCATCGGCCGCTACATCCAGAACAATCTGGACTTTGGCCGGGGCTTGGAACATCCGCCGCTCATCTTCTCCGTGAACTATTTCCTGCGCGACCGGCAGACGGGGGACTGGCTCAACGAAAAGACCGACAAGCGGGTCTGGTACAAGTGGATGGAACGGCGCGTCCACGGGGAGGTCGGGGCCATCCGCACGCCGACCGGCTGGATTCCCCGCTACGAGGACCTGCGCCGGCTCTTCCAGGAGGTGTTGGGCCGGGACTACCCCTACGCGGCCTATCGCGCCCAGTTCACGGTGCGGGTGTCGGAGAACCTGGCCAAGGTGGAGCGCATCGAACGCATCTACCGGACGGAGATTGGGGACACGCCCGAGGCCGTCTTCCGGGTGCTGGAGGAACAGCGCCGGCGTCTTTGGGAAGCGCGGGAGCGTTACGGCGAGTATATCGCCCCGGAGCAGTGGGACTGAGGGGCCGCGTACAGGCGGTTCGCGAACTGCCCTACGACCTGGGTCCACGCCGCCGACCGTTCCCGCAGGCCGGCGTAATCGTCGGGGCGATCGTCTATGGAAGAGGCCCGTCCTTCCGCTTCTTCGGGCGGCCCGGAGGCCGCGCTTTCCCCCACCTTTCGCCGCAACTTTTTCCTGGGCGTCCTCAACGGCATTTTTTTCAACGTTTCTTCCGGCCTGATCTCCAGCACGCTGGTCCTGCCCGGGCTGGTGCAGGCCCTGGGTGGGGGGGATATGCTGGTGGGCCTCCTGCCGGCCCTGGAGCAGGGGGGATGGCTGCTCCCGCAACTGCTGGTGGGGGCCCGCATCCAGGACCGTCCCCGTAAACTGCCCCTGTATCGGGTCACGGCCGTGCTGCGCGGGGCCTTTTTCGGCGCCATGGCGGCCGCGGTAGCCCTGGCCCACCTGGTTTCCCCTGCCGCTGCCCTGGCCCTGTTCATCCTCTTCTACGGCCTCTATTCCATCTCCGCCGGCCTGGCCGGGATTCCGTTCCAGGAAGTGGTGGCCAAGACCATTCCTCCCCAGCGGCGCGGCACCTTCTTCGGGCTGCGGGAGTTCGGCGGCGGACTGCTCACCCTGCTCCTGGTCAGCCCCCTGCTGAGGATGCTGCTACAGGAAGACAGCCCCTGCCCCTTCCCGCAGAACTATGCCCTTCTCTTCGGGCTGGCCCTGGTCGGCGCGCTGCTGGGCCTGATCACCTTCTCTCTGCTGGTGGAACCACATTCGCCTCGGGTGGGACGTTCGGGGACGCTCGTGGAGCAGTTGCGCCGGCTGCCGGCGCTCTGGCGGGAGCATCCTCCTCTACGTCGTTTCCTGGCCTACCGGGTGCTGGCCCGGCTGGGGCTGGTGGCCGAGCCGTTCTACATCGTCTATGCCGGCCAGGCGCTCCATGTGCCGGCCGGCTTCATCGGGGACTATATGGCCGCCATCACGGCGGTGCGACTGGCCTCCTACCTGGTCTGGAGCCGGCTGAGCGACCGCCGGGGCAACCGGCTGCTCCTGCGCTGGGGGGCCGGCCTGCTGACCCTCACCCCCGTCCTGGCCCTGCTCCTGCCCTTTCTGGGAGAGGTGCTGGCCCTCCCTCTTCCGGCCCGCACCTACCTCTTCGCCCTGGTCTTTGCCCTCTCCGGGCTGGGCAATGCGGCCCAGGGCATCGGCATCGGCAGTTACGTCCTGGAACTTTTGCCCGAACCGGAGCGGCCCGCCGGCCTGGGCCTGGTCAATACCATCGCCGGCCTGCTCAGCCTGCTCACTATCCTGGGAGGCGGGCTGGCCGCCGCGCTGGGGTACGAGGTCCTTTTTCTGGCGGCTACGGCCCTGGCGCTGGGCAGTTTTCTGATCTCCTGGGTGCTGGTCGAGCCGCGCCGGCCCACCTCTACGCTCAGGAACGAACCGCCTGCCCGGCGCGGACCTGGTAGCGCAGGAGCAAGGGGCCTACCCGATCCATCGCCCAGCCCAGGAGAATTTCCACCCAGGGGACGACCCGATACCACCCGGGCACATAGACCACGCGACGTGGACGGCCCAGGAGTCGCCCGACCTGTTCCGCCACACATTCCGGCGAAATGGCGAAGCGTTCGGCCGGCATGCGCAGCCCGGCCGACGCGGAGCGGTCGAAGAACTCGGTGGTCACCGGCCCCGGCTTGACGACGCTGACCCAGACCCCCGTTCCCCGCAATTCCCGATAGAGGGCCGTGGTGAGGGCCTCCAGGAACGACTTGGTCGCACAGTAGAGGGCGACGCCCTGGCTGGGGATATTCCCAAGGAAAGGCGCGGTTTCGCGCCGACGGCTCCGAAATCGCCGGGAAACCTATTGACTTTCGGGGAACGGCGTGGTATAAATAGGGTAGGACGATGTCCGGCGGTTTAACATCCCAAAAGCGATCTCCGAGCTGCGGTGGCTACAGGGAAACCCATGCCCCGCCAGCCGGTAGGGTACGGCTGGAAACGGCCGTGCCTCCCAATACGGAAAGGAGATCCATCGCTCAGGCTACGGCCGGGGCTATGGGTCTCCTTTTTTATCGGCCCACCGATCGGCGTTCTGAAAGGAGGTGATGCCGCGTTTGTTCCTTACCGGTATGGACTTTTGACGGCGATGGAGGTGTTGGAAATGGCCAAGATTCTGCGTGTCAATATGACCGAACGGACGGCGACCTTCGAGGAAGTGCCGGAAAAGTACCGCTGGATGGGTGGGCGCTGGCTGACCTCCGCTATCACCGCCGATGAAGTGCCCCCAACCTGCCATCCCCTGGGGCCCAATAACAAGGTCATCCTGGCCCCGGGCATCGTCTCCGGCACCAACGCGCCCTCCTCCGGGCGCATCTCCGTGGGTGGGAAATCGCCCCTCACCGGAACGATCAAGGAAAGCAATGCCGGAACCCCCTTCAGCCAGCAACTGGCCCGCCTGGGCATCAAGGCCATCGTCGTCGAGGGCTATCCCAAGGAAAAGGGCCGGTTCTGGATTCTCCACGTGACCAAGGACGGCGCCGAGTTCCTCCCGGCCGATGAGTACGTCGGCCAAGGGCTCTATGCGGCCTACCCGGCCCTCTTCCAGCGCTTCGGGAAGCAGGTGGCCATCATGGGCATCGGCGTGGCCGGGGAGATGCGCATGGCCATGGCCGGCGTCTGCTTCAACGACATCGACGGCCGGCCCAGCCGCTACTCCGGCCGCGGCGGCATGGGGGCCGTCCTGGGCAGCAAGGGCCTCAAGTTCATCGTGGTGGACGAAACCGGCAGCCCCGGCGTCTCCATCGCCGACCCGGAGCGCTTCCGCGAGGGCACCCGTAAACTATCTGAAGCCCTGCGCACCCACGCCGTCACCAAGAAGGGCGGCGCCCTGAACTCCTATGGGACGGCCGTGCTCATCAATATCCTCAACGAGGCCGGAGGACTGCCCACCCGCAACTTCTCCAGCGGCACGTTCGAGGGCGCCCCCAAGGTCTCCGGCGAGGCCATCGCCGAGGGGGTGAAGAAGCGCGGCGGCGCCGGCAGAACCGGCCACCCCTGCCACCCCGGCTGCATCATCCAGTGCTCCAACGTCTGGCCCAAGCCCGATGGCACGGAGCACGTCTCGGTCCAGGAGTACGAATCGGTCTGGGCCTTTGGCCCCAACTGCGGCATCGACGACCTGGACGTGACCGGTGAATTGATTCGCCTGTGCAACGACTACGGTCTGGATACCATCGAGGCCGGCGGCACCATCGCCGTGGCCATGGAGGGCGGCCTGGCCGCCTTCGGCGACGGGCAAAAGGCCATCGAACTCCTGCACGAGATCGGCCGGGGGACGCCGCTCGGACGCATCCTGGGCCAGGGGGCCGCCTTCACCGGACGGGCCCTGGGCGTCATCCGCGTGCCCGGGGTCAAGGGGCAGAACATGCCGGCCTATGAGCCGCGGGCCGTCAAGGGCATCGGCGTCACCTATGCCACCAACCCCCAGGGGGCCGACCACACCATCGGCTACACCATCGCCCCCGAGATCCTCTCCGTCGGCGGCAAGGCCGACCCGCTGACCCCCGAGGGCAAGGCCGAACTCTCCCGCAACTTCCAGATCGCCACCGCCTTCGTCGATTCCTCCGGCTACTGCCTCTTCATCGCCTTCGCCATCCTGGATATCCCCGAGGGCTTCGAGGGGATGGTGGAGAGTTGCGCCGCCCTCCTGGGGACGAACTGGACGGCCGACGACGTCACCCGCATCGGCAAGGAAATCCTGAAGACGGAGCGGGCCTTTGACGAGGCGGCCGGCTTCACCAAGCAGGACGACCGCATGCCCGAGTTCATGCGCTACGAGCCGCTCCCGCCCCACAACCAGGTCTGGGACGTGCCGGACGAGGCGCTGGACAGCGTTTGGGCATTCTAGACCCGCCCCCCTCTCCCCTCTCCCATTGGGAGAGGGGAGAGGGGCAGGGGGTGAGGGGTGAGGGAAGGACGGACGTGATCGAAGTGCACCTCTACGGCAAACTGCGACGCTTCGCCCCGAAGCAGGACCCGGACGCTCTCTCTATCGTCTATGTCCCGGTCCAGGAGGAAGACACCATCGGTCGGGTGCTGGAACGTCTGGGGATTCCCCTGGAGGAAGTCGGCAGCAACATCTTCCTGAACTGGCAGTACTCGGCCCTGAGCCGCCGGGTGCGGGACGGCGACCGGCTGGCCGTTTTCCCCGAGGATATGCAACTGCTGTACCGGTGGTACTTTGTCCAGGCGAAGGAGTAGGATGATCCGCGTCGAGGTGCGCCTCTACGCCACATTGCGCAAATATGCTCCTCCGGCACCGCCCGGCACGCCGCTTTCCCTGGAATTGCCGGCCGGGACCCGTCTGGGCGAACTTTTCGCCCGGCTGGGCATCCCCCCGGAGGAACTGAAGACGGCCTTTGTCAACAACCGCCGCCAGGAGGAAGGCTACCTCCTGCGCGACGGCGACCGCGTGGCCCTCTTTCCCCCGGTGGCCGGGGGATAGCCCCTCTACATCAGCACCAGGCCGCCGTCCACCCCCAGTACCTGGCCGGTGATGAAGCCGGCCTCCTCCGAACAGAGGAAAGCCACCGCTGCGGCCACGTCCTCCGGCTGGCCCGGCCGGCCCAGCGGCGTCCGGGAGATGATTTCTTCCCGGACCTTGTCGGGCAGGCCGGCCGTCATCGCCGTGGCGATAAAGCCGGGGGCCACGGCGTTGACCGTGATGCCCCGCGAGCCGACCTCCTTGGCCAGGCTGCGGGTGAAGCCGATGAGGCCGGCCTTGGCCGCCGCATAGTTGGTCTGGCCGGCATTCCCGGCAATGCCCACCACCGAGGCCATGTTGACGATGCGCCCCCAGCGCTCCCGAATCATCGGCCGCAGGGCCGCTCGGGAGCAGAGGAAGGCCCCCTTCAGGTTGGTGGCCAGGACGGCATCCCAGTCCTCCTCCGAAAGGCGCAGGAGGAGCATGTCGCGGGCGATGCCGGCGTTGTTCACCAGGATGTGCAGCCCGCCCAGCGTGGCCACAACCTTTTCCACCATCGCCACGACTTCGGAAGCGATGCTGACGTTGGCCCGCACCCCGAGGGCCTTGCCCCCGGCCGCCTCGATCTCGGCCACCACCGCGCCGATGACCTCCTCGCCGGCCAGGTCGTTCACCGCCACCGCCGCCCCCATCCCCGCTAGGCGCAGGGCGATGGCCCGGCCGATACCCCGCGCCGCTCCGGTCACCAGTGCCACTTTGCCATCCAGCCGCCCGCACATCTCGACCTCCTCATTTCGCCCGGTCCTTCATCCGGGCTTCTCTCACCTCAGCCACGGCCCGGCAGATGACGATCCATTCCTCTGCCCGGCGGGCATCTCGCCAGCCCAGCAACGGGAAGTGCCGGCCGAAGCAGTCCTCCAGTTCGGCCAGCACCTCCGCCGAGACCTCGGAAAGGTCCCGCAGCGGGGAAACATATTCCGCCGTATGGGGCACGGCCAGTACCTTGTGGTCCCCGTCGGCCCGCAGGAGCAGCCCGATGGCCCGCACCCGATAGCGACAGCCGGGGAAGGTGGGCCCGTAGCCGATCACCATGACGTCCACCGGGTTGCCGTCGGCCGGGTTGTAGGTGCCGGGCAGGTGGCCGTACTCGGCCGGAAGCGGCCGGGGGAAGGCCGGCCCCGCCTGCACCCAACCCGTCCCCGGCTCAAACACGGTGCGCACCGTGCTGCCCCGGGGACTCTCGATGACCGCTTCCACCGGCCCAAGGCCGGCTTCACTTTCCGGCATAGCCGACCTCAACGTGCCAGCAGCGCTACGGACAGGTCATCCCGCCGTCTACCACCAGGACATGGCCGGTGATGTACGAGGCCTCCGGCGAAGCCAGGAAGACGATGGCCGCCGCCACCTCCTCCGGGCGGGCAAAGCGCTTCATGGGGATAATGGTCAGCGCCCATTCCCTGACCTGCCTGGGCACGGTGCTGAACAGGGTGGTTCCCTCGACATAGGTCGGAGCGACGGCGTTGACGGTGATGCCGTGGGCGGCCAGTTCGCGGGCCATCGTCTTGGTCAGGCCGATCAGGCCGGCCTTGGCCGCCGCATAGTTGGCCTGGCCCACGTTTCCCACCAGGCCGGCCACCGAGGATACGTTGACGATTCTCCCATAGCCCTGCCGAATCATCGGGCGCAACACCGCCCGGCTGCACAGGAAGGCTGCCGTCAGGTTCGTCTCCAGGACCGCCCGCCAGTCGTCTTCCCTCATCTGCAACATCACCCGGTCTCGGGAGATGCCGGCGTTGTTGACCAGGATGTCAATATGCCCGTAGACGGCCAGCGCCTCGTCCACCATCCGGCGCACGGCCCTGGCGTCGGTCACGTCGGCCTGCAGGGCCTGCGCTCGGCCGCCGGCCTCCGCAACGGCCCGCACCACCTCGGCCGCCGCCTCCGCCTGTTCCCGGAAGTTGACCACCACGGCGGCGCCTTCTCGCGCCAGCGCCAGCGCCGTGGCCCGCCCGATGCCCCGCGAGGCCCCGGTGACCAGCGCGACCTGCCCCTCCAGACGTCCGGCCATCCTTTCCTCCGACTTGAAATTATCGTTCGCTCTCCAGGAGGGCCTGTACCTGCGCCAGCGTGCCCACGCTCTGCACCTTTGCTTCCGGCAGGGTGCGGCGGACCAGGCCGGCCAGGACGGTGCCGGGGCCGATCTCCAGGAAACGGCGCACCCCCTGCTTCCACATATATTCCAGGGAAGCGCTCCAGCGCACCGGGGAGCAAACCTGGGCAATCAGTTCCTCGCGGAACGCCTCCGGCTGGGAAAGTGGCCGGGCGCAGGTATTGGCCACCACCGGAATAGCCGCCGGGGAAAATGCGGCCGTCGCTACCGCCCGCGCCAGGCCGGAGGCGGCCTCCTGCATCAGCGGCGAATGGAAGGCGGCGCTGACCCGGAGCGGGATGACGCGCCGGGCCCCCCGTTTCCGGGCTTCCTCCATTGCCCTCTCCACCGCCTCGGTGGCCCCGCTCAGGACATACTGGCCGGGGCAGTTGTAGTTGGCGATCACGAGCGGCGCTTCGGCCCCACAGGCCTGGCAGATCCCCTCCAGCGCCTCCTCCTCCAGCCCGATGACCGCGGCCATCGTCCCGGAGCGGGCCTCGCCCATCAGCCGGCCGCGCTCCCGCACCAGGCGCAGGGCCTCCGGGAAGGGGAGGGCGCCGGCCGCCACCAGCGCCGTATACTCCCCCAGGCTGTGGCCGGCCACCAGGGACGGGCGGGGAAGGCGCTCCGGCCGGTGCAGGTATCCCCTCTCGTCGAGCCGGCCGCCCAGGGCCAGGAGGACGGCCACGCTGGTCGTGAGCAGGGCCGGCTGGGCGTTGATCGTCCGGGTCAGTTCCTCCTCCGGCCCCTCGAAACAGAGCCGGGAGAGCGTCACCCCCAGCAGGGCGTCGGCCTGCCGGTAGAGGCCGGCCACGTCAGGGAAGGCCTCGGCCAGGTCCCGGCCCATGCCGACGCATTGAGAGCCCTGGCCGGGGAAGAGCCAGGCGACGTCTACGGGAGGAGGTGAGGACATTTGGGCCTCCTTTTTGTTTCGTGTTGCGTGTTGCGTGTGAACGTGCGAATGGGGGAACGGTCTAGATGCCGCCCCAGACGATGACGCCGGCGGCCCAGGTGAGGCCGGCTCCGAAGGCCGTGGTGACGACGATGTCGCCTTCCTTCAGCCGGCCTTCCTCCGCGGCCTCGCAGAGGGCCACCGGAATCGTTGCCGCCGACATATTGCCGTAGCGGTGCAGGTTGACGAAGATACGCTCCATCGGCAGGCCCAGCCGCTCGGCCAGGGCCTCGATGATGCGCAAATTGGCCTGATGGGGGACGAAGAGGGAGATGTCCTCTACCCCCAGGCCGGCCTGTTTCAGCACCTCCTGGGTGGCCTGGCCCATCGAACGCACGGCGAAGCGAAAGACCTCGTTGCCCTTCATATGGATATAGTGTTGCCGGCCGGCGACCGTCTCCAGGGAGGCCGGCCGGGCGCTTCCCCCGGCGGGCATGATGAGCAAATCGCTGCCGGCGCCGTAAGCCCCCAGGGTGGAGGCCAGCAAACCCCTCCGCTGCGAGGTCGGCCGCAACACGGCCGCGCCGGCCCCGTCGCCAAACAGGACGCAGGTGTTGCGGTCTTCCCAGTTGGTGATGCGGGAAAGGGCCTCCGAAGCCACGACCAGGACGTTCTCGTACATCCCGCTGCGGACGAATTGGGTGCCCACGGTCAGGGCGTAGAGAAAGCCGGAGCAGGCTGCCTCCAGGTCAAAGGCGCCGGCGTGAATCGCCCCCAGCGCATCCTGCACCAGGCAGGCCGTGGCCGGAAAGAGGTAATCGGGCGTGGAGGTGGCCACAATGATGAGGTCCAGGGCAAAAGCCGGCAGGTCGGCGCGCTCCAGGGCCTGGCGGGCGGCTCGGACGGCCATGGTGGAGGCCGCCTCCCCATCGTCTACCAGGCGCCGTTCGACGATGCCGGTTCGGGTGCGAATCCACTCGTCTGAAGTGTCCACCATCCGCTCCAGGTCTTGGTTCGTCAGCACCCGCTGGGGTAGATATTTGCCCCACCCGGCAATGGCCGCATAGCGCGCCATAGGCCTCTCCCGTGGAGCCCGTGCCGGCAACGGAAGAAGACAGGGAACCGGCCACTATCCCCTGTCTCCACAGGCCATACCCGGAGATCACTGGCGATCCCCTGTCTTCTTACCGGCTCAAGCGATGCCTGGACTTACTCGGCCTTTTTCTTCTTGATCTCGAGGACCTTGGCCCCCTTGTACGTGCCGCACGAGGGACAGGCCCGATGCGGTAGGGTCGGTTCACCGCATTCCGGGCAAAGCGTCATCTGGCGGACCGACAGCGCCTGATGGCTACGGCGGTTGCCCCGCCGGTGGTGCGAGACTTTTCGTTTCGGTAGTGCCCCCATTTGCTTACCCTCATTCCAACGTTTCTTCGGGAAAGAGCAGCGAGGCCAGGCCGGCCAGCCGCTCGTCGATTTCCTCGTGATGCCCCTCGCAGGGGCCTTCGTTCAGGTTCTTGCCGCAGACCGGGCAAAGGCCGGCACAGTCCTCCCGGCAGAGCGGCCGCATAGGCAGGTTCAGAAGAACCTGCTCGCGAATCGGCTCCACCAGGTCCAGGATGTGGTGGCCGTCGAGCAGATAGATGCTGTCATCCTCCGGGGGAGGAAGGAGTTCCCCGGTGAGGATGGAGATGCTGGGTTGAAACTCGACCTCCACATCCATATGGAGCAACTGGGTGTACGGCTCCAGGCAGCGGCTGCACTCCAGGACGACCTCGCCTTCCAGCCAGCCCTGCAGGAGCAGGTCATCGCGCAGCCGGGTCAGGAGAAGCCGGCCGTGCAGGTGATGGACTTCCAGTTCGTCGGCCCAGAAGACCTCTTCCTCGATCTCCAGTGTGCGCGTGGTCCCCACCGGAGAGCGGAGGACCTGGGCCACATTGTAGCGCAACATGGTCCAACCCTCCGGGGCCGTCCGGCCCCGTCCAACCGACCGAAGGGGAAATCCCCTCCGAAACGCCCGTATTGTACTACAAGCCGTTCGGAAGCGCAAACCGGTGGCCAGGGATTCCGGGGGATAGGGAAGGGGGTATCGGCCGGCGTCCGGAGCAGGGGGTTGGTGCCCTGGTAGGAGCAGTCTGTGATTCCGGGGGATAGGGAAGGGGGTATCGGCCGGGGTCAGGGGAAGGGCTGCTCATGCCAGCGGCCGTCGGCTTCCAGGGGCAGCCCCCAACGGTCCAGGTAGAGGAGGGCAGGCCGGCCGGATTCCGACGGGGAGGCCAGGAGCATCGGACGCGGGAAGATTTCCCCCCGGTCGGGTAAAACGATGCCCAGCCACAGGCGCTGTCCCTCCCGGAGGGCCGGCAAGAGGTTCTGTAACCCCAGCGTTACGCTGAACAAGCCGTTCCGAACGGAAACCGTCCAGGCTTCGCTCCAGAGAGGAGCGGTGGCCGTGGGGCGGTCGTAGAGAGAGAAGATGAGCCCATAGTCGCCGTCGGGCCAGGGGTTGCCCTCGCTGTCCAGCAGGAGTCCCTGGTAGTGAAAGCGCCCCGGCCCACCGCCGAGCAGCTGCTGGACGGCCTGTCGTTCGCCCGTTTCGGCCCTGGACAGGCCGATGCTCAGCACGGCCACCCCCAGGAGAATCAGCAGGGACACCGTAATCGTCTTGGTGCGCATTCGCCTACCTTATCGCTGCCGGATAGCCCAGCCCCGGCCTGAAAGGCCTGGACCGGTGCGATCCAGGCCGGGTCCAATGCCTCGCCATGGACCGCTGCCCAGAGTGCCGCCAACATATTGGGATGCATGTTTGCCGTTGGGCGAGGCACCGATTGAGTAGGCCGAAGCGCAGCGACGGCCGTATCGAAATCGGTTGCCGGGCCGTTCGGGTTTCGATACGCGCTACTCAACCCAAGGGTTTCGATACGCCCCCTGGTCTCGATACGCGGCTGGTTTCGATACGCCCCCTGGTCTCGATACGCGGCTTCGCCGCTACTCGACCCAAGTCGGGGGCTACTCAACCCAAGGGTTTCGATACGCTGGTTTCGGTTACGGCCTTGGTTTCGACAGGCTCAACCCAAGGGCCTACTCAACCCAAGGGTCTCGATACGGGCGCTACGCGCCCTACTCGACCGGCGAACGGCCCGCTGTGCGCAGTGTTCGAGTACAGTGCCCATCCAGAAACATGCATCCCACACATTGTAAGGGGGGTGTAGGAATCTGTCAAAAACGGGCGTTTCCCCGACCGACGAGCATCCCAGTTGACAGCACAAGCGTGCTGATCTATAATTTCTTTAGAACGTATGATCGCGGCATGGGAATGTCAAGGGGTCACGTATGGACCCCAGGGTATCGAGGAGGCGGCGATGAGAAAGATGAGCGAGCGGCAGCGACGGATTCTCCAGTACCTGGAGGGGTTCATCCGCGAGCACGGGTACCCTCCCTCCATCCGCCAGATTCAGACGGCCCTGGGAATCTCTTCGACCTCAGTGGTGGACTATAACCTCGACCTCCTGGAAAAGCGCGGGCTTATCCGCCGCCAGCCCCGGTCTTCGCGTTCCATCACGCTGACCGCAGAACCGCGCCCCGCCCGGCGTTCCGTTCCCCTCCTGGGCACCATCCCCGCCGGCCAGCCCCTCCCCGCATCGGATGACCTGCCCGAGCAGGGCGAAGCCGCCGAGACGCTGGAATTGCCGGCCGACCTCTGGCCCGACTCCACCGAGGGCCTCTACGCTTTGCGGGTGCGGGGGGACTCCATGATCGACGCCTACATCACCGACGGCGACGTGGTGATCCTCCGCCGCCAGGATACGGCCCGCAACGGGGATATGGTGGCCGTCTGGCTGCGCGACCGGCAGGAGGTGACCCTCAAGCGCTTCTACCAGGAGGGACGGCGCATCCGGCTGCAACCGGAAAATCCCAACCTGGCCCCCATCTACGTCTGGGCCTCAGATGTGGAGATTCAGGGCCAGGTCGTCGGCGTCATTCGGCGCTACCGCTAGAGGTTCAACGATGGGCTATATTCTCCCCGATCTCCCTCCCGCCTGGGCCGACCGGCCGGGAAAAGCCTGGCGGGCGGCCTGCCGCAGTTATGCCCTCATCTGGGGCGTCCTGGGCCGCACGGTGGTCGAGATGTGCGGCGAAACGGGCCTCCAGGCCGTCGCCGAGGCCTTTCGCCGAATCGCCCGCCTGCAGGCCGGCCGGGCCTTTGAGACGGGCCAGTTTGAGCGCAACGCCCGGGGCATGGCCGCCTATATGCAACGGGCCGAGGAAACGCTGGGGATGTGGGTCGAAATCGAGGAGGGGGCCACGCCCCGGCGCGCCGTCTTCCGCTGGCGCCGGTGTCCCCTGTACGATGATCCGGCCCGCGAATCCACGCCGGAACTGTGCCTGGCCTATGACCAGTTCGAGGTCGAAGCCGCTCGCCTCTGCCATCCCCGCCTGCAATGCACGATCACCAAGTCCATGGGCCGCGGCGACGACTGCTGCGAGATGGTCTTTGAAATGGCCGGCGAGGGGCCGGAAGAAGGCTAACTCGACGGTTGCTCCGGCTTCCGGACGGGAAGCCGCCGGGGAGCCGGCGTGCTGTAGGCCTGGAAGAGCGCCAGCAGGAAGAGGATCAGGGTAAAGGGGTCCTGCAACCGCCCCAGCAGAACCTCCATCACCCCGGCCGGATCGCGGGTCAGGGGCGTCACCTGGCTCCCGTCCGTCTCCATCTGGTAGATTTCGGCATCTCCATCGCGTTCGCTCCGAAAGGCCAGCCGCTTCCCATCGGGCGACCAGGCCGGATCGCCATCCTCGGCCGCATCCTGGGTCAGCCGGAGCAGATGGTCGCCCTCGGGGTCCATCCGATAGATCTCGGCATTGCCGTCGCGTTCCGAGACAAAGGCGATGCCTTCCCCATCGGGCGACCAGGCCGGAAAACGGTCGGCCGCCGGGTGATCGGTCAGCCGGGACACCCCCGTGCCGTCGGCGTTCATGGTATAGATTTCCCAGTTGCCGTCGCGCTCCGAGGCAAAGGCCAGGCGCATCCCGTCGGGCGACCAGGTGGGATGCTCGTCGCCCACGGCGTTCTCCGTCAGGCGGAGCAGGCCGCTCCCATCGGCGTTGACCACATAGATTTCGGGGTTGCCATCCGAACGGGAAACCAAGGCCAGCCGCTTCCCATCGGGCGACCAGGCCGGCTCCTCCCCCTCGGACAGCACCTCGGCCAGCCGGGCTACTTCCGTGCCGTCGGCGGCGTTCATGGTATAGAGGTTCCACCCCTGCCCCCCGCGGTCGGACTGGAAGGCCAGGTGCCTCCCGTCGGGCGACCAGGCCGGGGCCACATCGGCGTCGGCGTTGTTGGTCAGGCGATTCCCCTCGCCGGTTTCGACCTGGAGGACATAGATCTCCCAGTTTCCGCTGCGGTCGGACTGAAAGGCCAGGCGCATCCCGTCGGGCGACCAGGTGGGACGTGCGTCGCGGGCCGGCTGGACGGTGGCGGCAGCGGCGACCTGGGTTCCCACGATCATGGCCAGCGTCAGCCCCAGGGAGATCCATTGCAACACCCGGCCGCGCTTGCGGCCGGCCCCTCGCCGCACCGCCTCGGCGATGAGCCAGCCGAAGATAAAGGCCAGGAAGGGCAGGGCCATGCCGGAGAAGCGTTCCGCCAGATACCAGAGGACGCCTCCGGCCAGGGCTGCCCCTAGGCCGTAGAGGACGGCCGGGCCCACCTGGATGTTCTCGCTCTCGGCGGCGAAGCGGGCCTCGATCTCGGCCACACATCGGGGACAGAGGGCCGCTACCTGCCCGCGGCGGGCCGGCAGCATCAGCGCCTCCCCCTCGGTGGTGGGGGACTGGCAGCGGATGCAGCGCAACGCCGGTTCCGCTTCGGCCGGCGCTTCGCCCTCCTCGGCCGGCTGCTCGCCTTCCTCGGCCTCCTTCTCCGCTTCCGGTTCCTGCGGTTGGGGACGCGGGGCCGGGCGTGGGGCAGGGGAGGCATAGGCCAGGAAGAGGCCCAGGAGGTAGAGAAGGATGGAGAAGACGTCCTGCAGGCGGCTGGAGAGGCCGGTGGAGAAGCCGGCCGGGTCGGTCGCCGCCAGGGCCAGGAGCGTTCCGGCGACCGCCAGGAGGGTCAGGCCCAGGGCCAGCCATTGCAAGGCCCGGCTGCGCCTGTTTCCGGCACCCCGGACCACCACTTCGGCGACGAGCCAGCCGACGAGAACGGCCAGGAAAGGCAACGGCTGATGGGTCAGAACCTCCAGGGCAAACCAGATTCCCCCCAGGACGGCCGCGGCCACCAATCCCCAGGCCGCCGCCCGACCGATGGGGAGTTCCTCCGGAGCCGTCGGGGAAGGCGCGGCCTCTTCGGGCGCTGCGGGCGGAGAAGGGACCGGTGGAACTTCCAACAGAGCACCGCAGGAACGGCAGGTGGTGTTCTCCGGCGGGTTACGGGTCCCGCACTGCGGACAAACCGGCATGATTTTCCTCCTGATTGGGCAAATCTTCTGATTGATCCCCCAAAAGTTAGCGGGGAAACAACCGGGTCGCCTCGATCTCGGCAAAGCACCTGGGGCAGAGCACGGCTACCCGGTTTCCTTCCCACTGGCCCGGCAGCGGCTGGGCCTCCTCCTCGGTCGTGGGCACCTGGCAACGGATGCAGCGCAGGACAGGGGGGCCGCTTTCCCGGGACGGTCTCCTCTTTTCCTCGGCCTTTTTTGGCGCCCGCACGTTGTAGGGGGCCGGGATGAGATAGGCCATGGAAAGTCCCCAGAGGTGAAAGAGCACGAGGGGGCCCTGAAGCCGGCGCGCCAGGCCGAGCGGGAATCCGGCCGGGTCGGCCGCCGCCAGCACCGGAATCATCACGACGGTGGCAAGCAAGGTCAGGCCCAGGGAAATCCACGGCAACGCTCGGGTCCGCTTCTGGCCGGCACCCCGCAATACCGCCTCGGGAACGAGGAGGGCAACCAGGGTGCCCAGGGGCAGGGGCTGATGAGCCCACTGCTCCAGGATAAACCATATCCCGCTCGAGATGGCCGCGGCCATCAGCCCAAAGACGGCAGCCCGACCGACGGCCGGGTTGGCCGAAATGGGGGACTCGACCGGAGGATAGGCCGCGGCCCCGGCGCCGTCCAGTGCCCGCTCTTCCAGCCAGGCCCCGCAGGAGCGACAGACGATATTTTGCTGGGGGTTACGTGCCCCGCACTGCGAACAAAACACTGGCACAGTTTTTCCCCTTGTTCCCGGCTACATCGGTTCTTGCTTGCCTGCCACCCCCAGTGCCTCCCAGTAGGCGAAGAGGGCCGGGATGCCGCCGGTGTGGAGAAAGACGACCGTCTCCCCCTTTTCCCAGCGGCCTCGGCGGGCCAAGTCCAGCAGGCCGGCCATGGCCTTGCCGGTGTAAACCGGATCCAGAAGGATGCCCTCCAGGGAGGCCACCCGGCGGATGGTCTCCGCCGTGGCCGGGTCCATCCGGCCGTAGCCGGGGCCGGCATAGCCGTCCAGGACGATGACTTCGTCCTCCGGGATGGGCGGTATCCCCAGGCGTTCCGCCGCCTCCGAAGCCAGACGGGCCACCGTGCGGGCCAGGTCCGTCGCCGGCTCCCCCACGCTGATGCCCACCACCTCCCAGGGCAGGCGATAGAGGGCCCGGCCCAGCACCAGGCCGGCCTGCGTGCCGCAGGAACTGGTAGCGCAGACGACGGCCCGGGGCGACAGGCCCTTGATCTCCGCCTGGCGGGCCAGTTCCCGGGCCGCCAGGGCATACCCCAGCGTCCCCAGGGCATTGCTCCCGCCCAGTGGGATGACATAGGGCCGGCGGCCGGCCTGGCGCACCTCCTCGGCTACCTGCTCCAGAAGGGCCGCTCCCTCCTCCCGCCTTTCCCAGGCGTAGAGGCGCACTTCGGCCCCCAGGAGGTCGTCCAGGAGCAGGTTTCCCTGCCCCCGGCCGACGATGGGACCGTCGAGCACCAGGATGGTGCGCAACCCCAGGACGGCCGCGGCAGCGGCGGTCAGCCGGGCGTGGTTGGACTGGGCCGCCCCGATGGTGATCACCGTATCGGCGCCCTGATCCAGCGCTTCGCGCAGCAGGAACTCGAGTTTGCGCAGTTTGTTCCCCCCCAGGGCCAGACGGGTCAGGTCATCCCGTTTGCACCAGACCTGGAGGCCCACTTCGGCGCTCAGACGGGGCAACGGGTGCAGCGGCGTCGGCTCCGGGACGAGAGGGACACGAGGGAAATCTTCCAAGGCCGGCATATCGTTTCCTCCGTTTTGTCGAACCCATCATACCACAGGTGGACCGTTTTTACAAGTTTGACATTCGTTTGGAAAGGGGATAGAATGGCCCTGGCCGGTCGAGCACGATGGGGTGAAAGCCGGCCAGAGGAGGCTACCTTTGGTTCGTCCGCCTTTGGAACCCTTTCGCATCAAGGTTGTCGAGCCGGTACGGATGACAACGGAGGAGGAACGCCGGCGCATCATCGCCGAGGCCGGCTACAACCTCTTCCGGGTGCGCGCCGAGGACATCTACATCGACCTCCTGACCGACAGCGGCACCTCGGCCATGAGCGACCGGCAGTGGGCCGGCCTGATGCTCGGCGACGAATCGTATGCCGGCTGTCGGAACTTTTTCAACCTGGAAGAAGCGGTTCGCGCCATCTTCGGCTTCCCCTACTTTGTCCCGACCCATCAGGGCCGCGCCGCCGAACACATCCTCTTCGCCACCCTGCTGCATCCCGGCGATTACGTCCCCAGCAACATGCACTTTGACACCACCCGGGCCAACATCGAGGCCCTGGGGGCCCATGCCGTGGACCTGGTGATCGAGGAGGGGCTGGATGCCCAGTCGCCCCATCCCTTCAAGGGCAACGTGGACGTGGCCCGTCTGGAGGCCCTGATTCGGGAGGTGGGTGCGGAACGCATCCCCCTGGGCATGATCACCATCACCAACAACAACGGCGGCGGCCAGCCGGTCTCGCTGGAGAACATCCGGCAGGTCAGCGAGGTGCTGCATCGCCACGGCATCCCGCTCTTTCTGGACGCCTGCCGCCACGCCGAGAACGCCCATTTCATCCAACAACGGGAGCCGGGGCAGGCCGGCCGGCCGATTCTGGAGATCGTCCGGGAAACCTTTTCCTACGCCGACGGCTGTACCATGAGCGCCAAGAAGGACGCCCTGGTCAACATCGGCGGCTTCCTGGCCATGCGCGACGCCGAACTCTACGAGCGGGTCTGCCAGCGGCTGATTCTCTGGGAAGGCTTTCCCACCTACGGTGGGCTGGCCGGCCGGGACCTGGAGGCCATCGCCCGGGGCCTTTGGGAGGCGCTGGACGAGCACTACCTGGCCTACCGCATCGGCCAGGTGCGCTACTTGGGCGAGCGGCTGAGGGAACTGGGCGTGCCTATCCTGGAGCCGGTGGGGGGACATGCCGTCTACCTGGATGCCAAGCGTTTCCTCCCCCACCTGCCCCAGTCCAGCCTGCCGGCCCAGGCCCTCACGGTGGAGATCTACATCCAGGGGGGCATCCGCACGGTGGAGATCGGTACGGTCATGAACGCCCGTCGGGACCCGGCCACGGGGGAGGTCATCTATCCGGCCCTGGAACTGGTGCGCATGGCCGTCCCGCGCCGGGTCTATACGAACACACAGATGGATTACGTGGCCGAAACGGTGGCCCAGGTGCACCGGCGCGCCGGAGAAGTGCGGGGGATGCGCATCGTCTACGAGCCGCCCTACCTGCGCCACTTTACGGCGCGCTTCGCCCCGCTCTGAGGAAGGACGTTGGCACGTTCAACACCCGAAGGTGCCTTGTGACTTGCAGAAATGGCTCAGGACTATGATGTGATCATCGTGGGGGCCGGCCCGGCCGGCCTCTTTGCCGCCCTGGAACTGGCGCAGAAAAGTTCCCTCCGCCTTCTCCTGCTGGAAAAAGGCCGCCCGCTGGAACACCGCCTCTGTCCCATCCGGGAGGAGGGAGGAACATGCCGCCACTGTCGGCCCTGCGCGCAACTGTGCGGCTGGGGCGGGGCCGGCGCCTTCTCCGATGGGAAACTGACCCTCTCCCCCGAGGTGGGCGGCTGGCTGGGGGATTTCCTGCCCCGACCTCTCCTGGAGCGGCACATCGCCTATGTGGATCGCCTCTATCGCCGCTTCGGGGCCTCGGAGAAGGTGTACGGCCTGGGGGACGAGGTCGAGGAATGGCAGCACCGGGCGGCCTTGAACGACCTGCGCCTGATTCCGGTGCCCATCCGCCACCTGGGCACGGAGCACTGCAGCGCCATCGTCCAGGCCATGTACGAGGAACTGGCCCGCCGGGTGGAGGTGCGGATGAACACCCCCGTGGTTCGGCTGGAGGTGGCCGAGGGACGGGTCGCGGGCGTGACCACGGCCGGCGGAGAGACGCTGAGGGCGCGCTTTGTGGTGGTGGCCCCCGGCCGGGAAGGGGCCTCCTGGCTGCGTGGGGAGGCCGAACGGCTGGGCATCGTGCTGCGTAACAACCCGGTGGATGTGGGGCTGCGGGTGGAGGTTCCGGCTCCGGTGCTGGCTCCGCTGACCGATGCGCTCTACGAGGCCAAACTGGAGTACACCTCCCGCTGCTTCGACGACCGCGTGCGCACCTTCTGCGTCTGCCCATACGGCGAGGTCACGCCGGAGTTTGCCGACGGCGACCCGCCGGTGGTGCTGGTCAACGGCCACAGTTACGCCGAGCGGCCGACGGCTTCCACCAACTTTGCCCTGCTGGTCTCCACCTCCTTCACCGAGCCGTTCCACGAGCCGATCGCCTACGGCCGGTATCTGGCGCGGCTGGCCAACATGTTGAGTGGGGGAGTAATGGTGCAGCGGCTGGGGGACCTGCGGGCCGGCCGGCGCACCACCGCCGAACGCCTGGCCCGCAGCATCGTCGAGCCGACCCTGAAGAGCGCCATCCCGGGCGACCTCAGTTTCGTCCTGCCCTATCGCTACCTGGCCGACATCATGGAAATGCTGGAGGCGCTGGACAAACTGGCCCCGGGGGTCAATTCCCGCCACACCCTGCTCTACGGGGTCGAGGCCAAGTTCTATTCCTCCCGGCTGGACCTGACCCCCTCCCTGGAGACGGTGCAGGTGGCCAACCTCTTTGCGGCCGGCGACGGGGCTGGGGTCACGCGGGGACTTGTACAGGCCTCGGTCTCCGGGGTCATCGCGGCCCGGGAGATCCTCCGCCGCTGCGGGGCAGCGCCGGCCGACGAGGAAGCGGAGGAGGGTGACCGTGCCCTATTATGAGCGGATTCTGCCGCTGGTCGGCATCGTCATCCTGGGCCTGGGGCTCATCCTCCTGGTCGAGGGCATCCACTCCCTGACCCTGGCCATCCCGCTGCCACGCCTGGGGCCGGCCCCGACCTGGCAGGTGGAGACGGTGGAAAGCGAGGGCTCCGTCGGGACCTACAGCGCGCTGGCGCTGAGCCGGGGAGGCGTGCCCTACATCGCCTATCAGGCTTCCACCGCCGGCGACCTCCGGGTGGCCCGCTACGACGGCTTCGCCTGGGTGACGGAGACGGTGGACAGCGCCGGGGTGGTCGGGGCCTATCCGTCCATCGCGCTGGATCGGGCCGGCTTTCCGCGCCTCAGTTACTATGACGTCCAGGGGGGCAACCTGCGATACGCCCGTTACGACGGTCTGGCCTGGGTGACGGAGACGGTGGACATGGGCGGAAACGTGGGCATGTACACCTCCCTGGCCCTGGATGAGGACGGCCGGCCGAACATCGCCTACTACGACGAGACCGACGGCGACCTCCGGTACGCCTACTTCGACGGCACGGCCTGGTTCACCGAGACGGTGGACGCCGCCGGGGATGTGGGCCGGTACGCCTCGCTGGCGCTGGACGGACGGGGGCTTCCGCACATTGCCTATCACGACGCCGGCCGGGGCGAAGTGCGTTACGCCCGTTTCACCGGTGCCGCCTGGCTCATCGAGGGGGTGGACCGGCCGGGTGGCGCGGGAGCCTACATTTCCCTGGTTCTGGACACTCAGGGACGCCCGCACATTGGCTATTACGATGCCGGCCGAGGCGAACTGCGGTATGCGGTCTACGATGGTTCCTCCTGGATCACCGAGACCGTGTTGAGCGGAGGGGCGGTGGGGTTATACAGTGCCCTGGCCCTGGACGGGCAGGGCCGGCCCCACTTGGCCTGCTTCGATGCCTCCCATAGCCGCTTGCTTTACCTCTCCTACAGCGGCACCTCCTGGGTGACCCAAACGGTGGAAAGCGGCGTCCGGGTGGGCTCCCTTTCCCTGGCCCTGGACCCTGGGGACCACCCGCACATCGCCTACGGCGACCTCCTCCACGGGGGTGTGCGCCACGCCTTTATTCCCCTGGAGGAACGCTGGGAAGTGGACATCTCCATCGCCTGGATGCTCCTCTTCTTCCTGCTCCTGGTGGTGGGCGTGGGCGTGGAGTTTGTCCGGCCGGAAATGGAGGAGGAGGCGTTGCCGACCGGCCGCCATCGCCGCCTGGACCCGGTGGCCTGGATCGGGCCGGTGATGCTCACGCTGACCGCTTTCCTCTTCCTGCGTCTCCTGGCCGGCCTGGTGGAACGTTCGGTGGGCCTGGGAGTTACGGGGCTCTTCCTCCTGGGCGAATTGGTGGCCCTGCACTATCGTTATGACGAGCGCCCGCGGGTGCGCGAATGGAGTTACTTCTTCCTGGACCTTTGGCTCTACCTGACCGCCTTTTTCCTCTTCGGGGCGATCTATACCCTGAGGTTGCGCAGCCTCTTTTCGTCCACCACCCTGGTCCTGCTGACCTTTTTGCTGGCCCTGGCCCTGCTGCGCCGTTTTGCCTCCCTGGGGGAGGCGCTGCTCTACGCTGCTGGGGTGGGACTGGCCGTGGGCGAGGTCACCTGGCCGCTCAATTACTGGGCCATCGGCGGTTTGAGCGGGGGAGCCTTCCTGCTGGTCGTGTTCTACGTCCTGGTAAGCCTCTCCCGCCATCACTTTCAGGGGAAACTCTCCGCCCGCCTGTTCTGGGAGTACGGCCTGGTGCTCCTGCTGGCCATCGTCCTGTTGGCGTTGCAGGCCTTTGGCCTGCTGGGGGGATGGTGATGGAGGGGACCCCTTTCTGGACGACGGTGGTCCTCCGGGTGGAGGAGCCGGAGGCGTTAGAGGAAGCCCTGGCCTGGTTGCGCCGGGGAGAGGTGGTGGCCTTCCCGACCGACACGGTCTACGGCCTGGGCGTGCGGATGGACCTTGAAGCGGCGGTAGAGCGGCTGTACCAGGTCAAGGGCCGGCCCGCCGAACTGGCCTTGCCGCTCCTCCTGGCCGAGGCTGCCGATATGGAGGCGGTATGCCGCGAGGTGCCGGACGAAGCCTGGCATCTGGCGGAGCGCTTCTGGCCCGGGCCGCTGACGCTGGTGCTCTGGAAACGGCCCGGGGTTCCAGACCGGGTGACCGGGGGGCGGCCCACCGTGGCCGTGCGCCTGCCGGACCACCCGCTCCCCCGCGAACTCGCCCGCCGCCTGGGGCGGCCGCTGGCCTCCAGCAGCGCCAACCGCTCCGGGGAGCCTGCGCCGGCCACCGCCGCCGGGGTGCGGGCACAACTGGAGGGATGCCTTCCCCTCATCCTGGATGGGGGGAAATGTCCCCAGGCCCGTCCCTCCACCCTCCTGGACCTGACGGTGGAGCCGCCCCGCATCCTGCGGGCCGGCCCGGTCTCGGCGGCCGAGATCGCTTCCGTCCTCCAGCGGAAAGTTCTGGGAGGCGAGGATGTCTGACTTCTGGTCGGCTTTGCTCTGGGCCTTTTTGATCTTTGCGGCACGGGTGGCCGATGTCGGTCTGGGCACGATGCGGGTGCAGTTGATCGTGCGCCGGCGCAAACTCCTGGCCTCCCTGGTCGGCTTCGTGGAGATTGTGATCTACATCCTGGTGGTGAGCCGGGTCATCCAGGACATCGGCAACTGGTTCAACGTCCTGGCCTATGCCGGCGGCTTTGCCGTGGGGACGCTCCTGGGCATGGTGCTGAGCGAGCGCATGGGGCGGAGGGTGGTGGAAGCCACGGTGATCGTCCATGAGCCGGTGGAGCAGGTGGAGGCGGCCGTGCGGGAAGCCGGCTTTGCCCTGACCCGCTACACCGGGGAAGGGCGGGATGGACCGGTGGATGTGTTGACGGTCATCTGTGAGACGCGCCGGTTGCCCCGGCTGATTCAGGCGGTCACCCAGGTGGACCCGCGGGCCTTTATCTATACCCAGGAACTGGCCGGTCTGCGGGGCGGGTATGTCTACGGGATCAAGAGCAAACTTTGAAGTGGACATTTGGCGGAAGCGGTGTTATAATCGGTTTCGCCTGGATGGGTGCGCCCGTAGCTCAACGGGATAGAGCATCGGTCTTCGGAATCGAGGGTTGGGGGTTCGAATCCCTCCGGGCGCATGAAAGGATGGGCAAGATGGCGGAATGTACGGCTTCAGAGGAAAGCGCCGGCCGGCTGCAGCAGTTGCAGGAGGAGTTGCAACGGCTGCGGCAGGAGGAGCGCCGGGTCGAGGAACAGATCGCCCGCCTTCAGGCCGAACTCTCCCGCAGCCGTGGGCGCGAGCGAGAACGGCTGCAGGTGGCCCGGAGCGCGACGCTTCCGGCCCTGCAGGTCGAGCGCCGGCGTCTGCGGGCGGAGATCTTTCGTCTGGAGCAGGAGATACGGGCCTGCCGGGAGCAGCCGCAGGGCTGAATCCGGCGGCCCTCCTTTTCTCCGGCCAGGTTCCCTTTTCCCCGGCAGGGAAAGGCGGACGGCCTGCCTGGCCCGGTGCGGAGAGGGGCCTGGCCGGCCTGTGCTGGTGTTGGGTTCGCGGAGGTGTACGATGGGGCAGCGCGTCCTGGATCGGGTGAACGGCCCGGCCGACCTGAAGCGGCTTTCCTGGCGTGAACTGCGCCACCTGGTGGCGGAAATTCGCCAGGAACTCATCGAGGTGGTGCCGCAGACCGGCGGCCATCTGGCCTCGAACCTGGGCGTGGTCGAACTGACCGTGGCCCTGCACGTGGTGTTCAATAGCCCCCAGGACAAGATCATCTGGGACGTGGGGCATCAGGCCTATGTGCACAAACTCCTGACCGGGCGGAAGGCGCGTTTCCGCACCATTCGCCAGGCCGGCGGGCTGAGCGGCTTTACCCAGCGGGCCGAGAGCCCCCACGACCCCTTCGGGGCCGGCCATGCCGGGACGGCCATCTCGGCCGCCCTGGGCATCGCCCGCGCCCGCGACCTGAAGGGGGAGGATTTCGATGTGGTGGCCGTGGTCGGGGATGGGGCGATGACCTGCGGCCTGTCGTACGAGGGGCTGAACAACGCCGGCCACCTGAACGGCCGGCTCATCGTCGTGTTGAACGATAACGGCATGTCCATCGCCCCCAACGTGGGGGCGATTTCGCGTTACCTGAACCGGCTGCGTTCCAGCCCCGGCTACCACTTCCTCAAGGGCTGGGTCGAGCGTTTCCTGCGCCGCGTCCCGCTCCTGGGCCTCCCCATCCTGGCCTTTCTCCGTCGCCTGAAGAGCAGTTTCAAGGAACTGCTCATTCCCACCCGCATCTGGGAAGAGATGGGCTTTATCTACATCGGCCCGGTGGACGGGCACAACCTCCGCGACCTCATCTTCACCCTGCGCGCCGCCCGGCGTGTGCAGGGGCCGGTGCTGGTGCACGTCTACACGACCAAGGGCAAGGGCTACGAGCCGGCCGAAAAAGACCCCACCAACTTCCACGGCGTGGCCCCGAACGGGGAGGCCAAAGGCCCCGCCCCTTCCTACAGCCGCGTCTTTGGGCAGACGCTCGTGCGCATGGCCGAAGCGGACCCGCGGGTCGTGGCCATCACCGCCGCCATGCCGGACGGCACCGGGCTGGTGGAGTTCTCCCGGTGTTTTCCCGAGCGTTTCTTCGACGTGGGCATCGCCGAGGAGCACGCCGTCACCTTTGCCGCCGGGCTGGCCACGGAGGGCTTTCGGCCGGTGGTGGCCATCTACTCGACCTTCCTGCAGCGGGCCTACGATCAGATCGTCCACGACGTGGCGCTCCAGAACCTGCCGGTCATCTTCGCTCTGGACCGGGCCGGCATCGTGGGCGATGATGGGGCCACGCACAACGGCGTCTTCGACCTCTCCTACCTGCGGCACATCCCCAACCTGGTGGTGATGGCCCCCAAGGACGAATGCGAGTTGCAGCGCATGCTCTGGACGGCGCTGGAGGTGGAGGGCCCGGTGGCGATTCGCTATCCCCGGGGAGCCGGCGTAGGGGTGCCGCTGGACGAGGGTCGGGTGACCCTTCCGCTGGGGATGGGCGAGGTGGTGCGTCGGGGGGCCGGCGGGGCGCTGGCGCTGGTGGCCGTCGGCTCCATGGTCTATCCGGCGCTGCAGGCGGCCGAACTTCTGGCCCGAGAAGGGATTGAGGCGGCGGTGGTCAACGCCCGCTTCGTCAAGCCGCTGGACAAGGCCCTCCTCTACGGCCTGGCCCGCAACTTCCGGCGCATCGTGACCGTGGAGGAAAACGTCCTTTCGGGCGGCTTTGGCAGCGCGGTGCTAGAGTTCTACGAGCGCAAGGTGCTCACGGCCGGCCGCGAGTTCCTGCGTATCGGCATTCCCGATCGCTTCATCCACCATGGGCCGCAGCAGGAGGTCCGGGCCTCCCTGGACCTTTCGCCCGAGGGCATCGTCCGCCAGATTCGCCGGCGCTTCCCCGAACTGTGGCTGATGTTGGAGGCCGAGCCGTCAGCCGAGGTAGTGCCGGCCGAGGCCTCGGCACCACATCCCGCCTGACGTTCCCGGCAAGTTCGGTGGGAAGGCTGAAATGCCGGCTGTAGGTCGATTTGTCAAACCGATGCAACTTGCGAAACTGCGTATCCAGAAGCCCTCTGGCAGCGCCCCAGGAGGGATTCGAACCCCCGACCCGCTGCTTAGAAGGCAGCCGCTCTATCCGCTTGAGCTACTGGGGCTTCTGCCGGATATTATAGCCCTTCTTGCCCTGTTTGCCAACTTGACAGGCGGGCCGAGAATCTGCTGGGTTACCTATTATCCTTCTCGGAGGTAAGATGCGGACGCTCAGACTGCGCTGGGTTCTGTGCTTCCTCCTCCTGACCGCCCTGGGGGGCCACCGGCCATCTCTCGGCGCCCACTCGGCTTCCCCGTCGCCCGGCCCTGCGCCGGCCTTGCCGCCGGCCGGCCCTCGGATCTGCTTCCTCTACCAGGGTCAGCCGGCCCAGGTGGAACGCCCTCTGGCCCTCTCCCCCGACCCGGAGGAGGCCGCCCGCACCCTGGCCGCCGCACTCCTGGCCGGCCCCACCCCGGAGGAACGCTCCCGCGGACTGGCCTCCGCCTTCCCCGCGGGGGCCGCCCTCCTCTCCCTGACGGCCCGGGGCGATGAAGTCACCCTCACCCTCGCCCTGCCCCGCTCTTTCCTCCAGGACGGCCTCACCTTCCAGGGAAGCGACGACATGGTCACCCAGGCCGTCTGCACCCTGGAGGCCCTGGGCTTTCGTCGCTTCCACCTCCTGACCCCCGATCCTCGACCTCCCCACCGCGCCCGGCCGATCTCCGACTTTCTACCCCTCCTTCCCCACGTGCAAAAGGCGTCTCCTCCGGACGATATCCCGGCCCCGCCGGAGCGCGGGACGGTCGCGGGCCAGCCCCCCATCTACGGCCAGGGCCAGCCCCAGGGGGCCTTGAGCGGCAAGACCGTCTTTATAAGCGCCGGCCACGGCTGGTACTGGACCGGCACCCGCTGGGCCACCCAGCGGGGCAATACCTGCGACCTGGTGGAAGACCTCTCCAACGCCGAGGCGGTGAACTATTTCCTCATCCGCTACCTCTGGAACGCCGGGGCCGACGTCTGGACGGTGCGCGAACGCGATATGAACCGGGACGAAGTGATCGTGGACAACGACGCCGGTGCGCCGGCCTACCAGGAAACGGGAACCTGGTATACCAGTTCCTACCCCGGCTACGGGGGCGGCACCTACCGCTATACCTGGGCCAGCATTACCGAGACGGCTACCGCCACATGGTATCCCACCATCCCCCAGGACGGCTACTACGGCGTCTATGTCTGGTATCGCCACGGAACCAATCGGCCCACCGACGCCCTCTACCGCATCCACCACGCCGGCGGAACGACCGAGGTGCGCCTGAACCAGGAAGTACACGGCCTGACCTGGCGCTACCTGGGCACCTATTACTTCACCGCCGGCACCTCGGGTTCCATCACCCTGAGCAATCAGTCGGAGGAGCCGGGCCAGGCCGTCATCGCCGACGCCGTCCGCATCGGCGGGGGGATGGGGAGCATCGACTACGGCGGGGGGACGAGCAACCGGCCGCGCTATGAGGAGGCCTGCCTGACCTGGGCGCCTTACCAGGGCGCCCCGCCCGAAGTCTACCCCAACGATGTCGTCTGCCGGCCGCTTTATGCCGAGTGGGAAAAAGAGCCCGGCGAGGACGCCGTCTACATCTCCTGGCACTCGAACGGCACCGTCGGCGATTGCAGCGGCACGGCCACCGGCACCGAAACCTACATCCACGACACCGACCCCACCCCGGGAAGCGACGCCCTGCAGTACTTTGTCCATAGCGAACTCATCGCCGACATCCGTGCCCTCTGGGACCCGTCCTGGGTGGATCGGGGCAGGCGTTCGGCCAACTTTGGCGAACTGCGCGAACTCTCCACCATGCCCGGCGTGCTCATCGAACTGGCCTTTCACGATACCCCGGCCGACGCCGAGGACCTCAAGGAGCCGGCCTTCCGCCGCCTTTCCGCCCGGGCCGTCTACCAGGGCATCGTCAAGTACTTTGCCGACCGCGACGGCCTCCCCGTTCGCCTCCTCCCCGAGCCACCCTGCTACGTGAGCGCCCGGAACGACGGCCCCGGCCGGGTGACGCTCTCCTGGCACGCCCCCGTTTCCGGCGACCCCTGGGGCGACCCGGCGCAGTGGTACAAGGTCTATGTGGGCACCGAGGGGCACGGCTTCGACAACGGCCGCGCCTTCACCGCGACCCAGGCGACGATCGAGGGCCTGGCCCCCAACACCCTCTACTTCTTCCGCATCACCGCCCTGAACGAGGGCGGCGAATCGTTCCCCTGCCTGACGGCGGCGGTGCGCACCACCGCCGACGGCTCCCGCCCCCAGACGCTCCTCGTGGACGGCTTCGACCGGCTGGACCGCTTCGGCCTGATCTATGAGGACACCCCTTACGTCGGCACCATCGGCCGGATGTACCTGGAGCGGATGAACACCTACGATTACGCCGTCCAGCACGGCCGGGCCCTGGAGGCCTGCGACGTCTCCTTCGACTTTGCCGCCAACGAGGCCGTCATCGCCGGCGACGTGGCTCTGACGGATTACGGCACGGTGGACTGGATTCTGGGGGAGGAGTCCACCGCCGACAAGACCTTTGACACCACCGAGCAAGCCCTGGTAAGCGCCTTCCTGAACGGTGGAGGCCGGCTCTTGGTGAGCGGGGCGGAGATCGGCTGGGACCTGGACTATCGGGGCGGCGGGCCGGCCTTTTACAATACCTACCTCAAGGCCGATTACGTAAGCGATGATGCCCAGACCTACCAGGCGGCCGGTGCCGGAGGCATCTTCACCGGCCTGGGCACCATCTCCTTCGACGACGGCACCCACGGCACCTACGATGTGGACTATCCCGACCGCATCAGCCCCTACGGCGGCTCTACCGTCAATTTGGTCTACCAGGGCGGCCTGGGGGGAAACGCCGGCGTGGAGTATAACGGCCTCTACCGCCTGGTGCATCTGGCCTTTCCCTTCGAGGCCATCTATCCGGCCGCATCCCGCCAGGAGGTGATGTGCCGGGCGGCCGCCTTCCTGGTACGCACCCCCACGCCGACGCCGAGCCCCACGCCCACGCCCACGGCCACGCCGACGCCGAGCTCCACGCCCACGCCCACGGCCACGCCGACGCCGAGCTCCACGCCCACGCCCACGGCCACGCCGAGCCCCACGCCCACGCCCACGGCCACGCCGAGCCCCACGCCCACGCCTTCCCCCGG